>NYTS01000040.1 GCA_002683655.1 Deltaproteobacteria bacterium | reverse complement strand
TAATGAAAACGATTCGACTAACGATGGCCAAAAATTGCAAAAACCCCTGGAAACAGTGGCTCCTTCTTGCCATCAATCATGGTGTGCTGGTTGACAAGATAGCGGACCAGTGCTTGGGCCATCGTTAGTCGAATCGTTTTCATTAGGACTCCTCTTGCTAATTGACTCACAAAGTCAATTTTGATAAATTGTTGAACAAAAATTCACATTTCTTCAATTTTATTTGCTTCGCCAAGAAATTTGACAGCAACATGAAAACAATCTTCAAAGGATGCTGATGACGAACCTCCCGCTACCTGATACCTATGAACGGTTGATCACGCAGGTAACCGAGCAGTTTCCGAAGATGAAGAAAAGTTTTCAGCGTATTACACGTTTTATGGTTCAGAACCCAAATGCGATGGCTGTTGAGTCCGTCAAAGTGATTGCAGACCAGGCTGGGGTTCAACCTTCCTCATTGGTACGTTTCGCAAAGCACATGGGCTATAATGGCTTCAGCGAAATGAAGCGTGTTTTTCAATCTCACCTGATTTCCACAGCTAGTTCGAAAGAACGCCTGGAATCATTTAGTAACGAGGTCTCACCAGAGTCGAGCAATTCGACCGCCTCATTCCTGCAATCCTTGGTAAGTAATGATATTGCTGCCTTGAATGACATCAAGCACAGTATCTCTTCCGAAGTGCTGGAAAAGGCTGTTTCATTGCTAGAGGAAGCAGACACAATCTATGTTTTGGGGCAATTGCGTTCGCTCTCAGTAGCCTACTACATTCGTTACTTGTTACTTTATCTCCGACAAAATGTTCGGCTCCTCGATAGCTCCGGCGGACTAGCCACTGAGGAAGCAGAATTGATGAGTGAGAAATCCCTGCTAGTTGCCGTTTCTTTCCGCTATTACGCTCGTGAAGTTGTAGATATCGTTGAGGGAACATCCCGCAAGAACATCCCGATTCTGGCTTTTACGGATAGTCAACTGAGCCCTCTGCATAAACATGCCACTTGCTCGCTTGTCGTACCGGGTGCAGGTCACAAATTCAGTTATTCATTGGCTGCCACGATGTGCCTAGCACAAAGCATCATTATCAGCATGGCCAGCCGACTCCAGATTGAAGGTTCCCAGGAGGAACTCAACCCACAGGACCTTCTGGGAACAAATGACCCTAAGGTATTGCAAAGAATTTCACCCTCCAAGCCATATCATTTTGAGCAGAATTGAGCCCCATTAGGTAGCTCAAGAGTAAACGGCCTCCCAATTGACCACACGGTCCCTCTGCAATCGTCCTGTCAGGGCATCTACCACATTTTCAACACAGACCAACCCAAGTCGACGAGTACATTCTACTGTTAAGCTGGCATTGTGGGGACTCAATACTACTTTGTGAGACCTCAATAACTCTATGTTGGTTGGGGGAGGTTCTTGCTCAAAGCAATCTAATCCGGCCCCAGCTAATTCTCCAGCATCTAGAGCTTTGAGAAGCTCTTGTTCGTCAATTAACCCACCACGCGCAGTATTGATAACATAAGCTTTAGTTGGAAGAGCCTTGATCTCGGCTGCTCCAATAATATGTCGATTTTGAGGAGTGAATGGGAGATGTAAGCTGAGGAAATCCGTATAAGGCAGAAAAGCTTCAAGATTGTTGATATGGTTTGCTCCTGCCTTGCTAACTTGCTCTGGACTCACATACGGATCAAAGACGTTAACTTGCATTCCGAAAGCGAGGGCACGTTTGGCCACTTCTTTACCGATCCGGCCAAAACCAACTAGCAGGAGATTCTTTCCAAGTATCTCTGAACCCTGAAGACGATTACGAGATTCCCAATCTCCTTCTCTCATTGCACGATCGAAGTCGCTCCCACGTTTCGCCAGAGTTAGCAACAAGTACAGCGCATGTTCGGCAACTGTGATGGCATTTGCATTTCCAGTGGTTGCCAACGGAATTTTTTTTCTGGAAAGCACCTCAACCGGCACATTGTCATATCCCACTCCATGACGGGCTACAATTTTAAGTTGATGCGCTTTATCCATCATTTCTGCTGATAGCTGAGCAGTCCGCACGATCAAGGCATCAGCTTGTGCTAACCTGCTGGAGATTTCATCCCTAGCGGGTTTCTCCAAGACCTCATGGGTTAACTCATTATGGGATCGCAGTAACTGCATTGCGTCCTCATGAATTTTGCCAAGTAGTAGTACGTGCCCACGGAGAGTTTCCACGATCAGTAAGTACTGGAGCTGGGGGATTCAGGCATATCTGCTCGCATCTTGGTCAAAACACCTTTGGCGGCGCCAGCCATCAAACGGGAGTCCGAACCGATAGTCACGAAGCGGAACCCCTTTTCAATCATTCGTAGAGCATACTCCGGTGTCCCGTTATGAATACCAGCTGCGACGCCGTACTCATTGGCTTTTCGAAGAATCATGTCAATCGCTTCTACAACGATCGGATCTTCCTGGTCAAAAGTTGGGACTCTTCCTAGGGAGTTTCCAAGATCTGAAGGACCAATGTAGACCATGCGAATACCTTCTACCTTGAGAATATCATCCAGGTTATCCAGTGCCTCCTTGGTTTCAATCATAGCGATTGGAAGAATCTCATCATTGGCGTGAGACGGATAGTCTGCTCCTAGACTGAAGAGGGCTCTGATGGGCCCAAAGCTGCGTTGTCCAAGGGGGGGATAATAACAGGCCTGCGCAAAGCGCTCTGCATCAGACGCTTTGTTGATCATTGGACAAATCACTCCGTAGGCTCCCGCATCTAACATGCGCATGATGATCCCCTCTTCCAACCAAGGGACTCTAGTCAATGGAGCAGTGCTAGTCGTGCAGATTGCCTGGAACATCGTCACTGCATTCTGATAGTCGGAGACACCATGTTGCATGTCCACTGTCAGTGAATCCCATCCTTGGTGCGCCATCACCTCTGCGGAGAAAGAATTTGGAATCGCAAGCCATCCATTAACGATAGCACGGTCTTCCTTGAGCAGTTTGATCAGTGGATTTGGACGCATTGGGCCTCAATGTTTAGATGATGATAGTACAGACTAGGCCGAACATAGATGAAGCATGTTCGACACTAAAATATAATCTGAACTGAAAGAGAGCAAGATTTTTAGAAATTAATTTCCAAATTTTAAATTAAAGAACTAATTTTCAGATTCTTTGGGCCAAGAGTCTTTTCTGGGAGACTTCTTGACTCAACCAGCTTTAAATTCAGAGCGTAGGAAAGTTGAATTTCGCACCTTCCTTGATCCCTGTTGGCCATCGAGAGGTAACAGCTTTAAGGCGGGTGTAGAAATTGATGGATTCAGGACCATAAATATCATGATCACCGAACAAAGATTGTTTCCATCCACCGAAGCTGTGGAAAGCAACTGGTACCGGGATTGGGACGTTCACACCCACCATGCCTACCTCGATCTTGCTGACAAAATCACGTGCAGTATCACCATCTCGTGTGAAGATTGCGATTCCATTTCCATAGGGATTGTTGTGAACCAACTGCACTGCAGCTTCGTAGGTTGGGACGCGTACCGTCGAGAGAACAGGACCGAAGATCTCGTTCTTGTAAATCTCCATCTCGGGGGTGACTTGATCAAATAGGCAACCTCCAATGAAAAATCCTTTTTCGTGACCTGGCACCTTGTAACCACGGCCATCCACTAGTAGTTTTGCACACTGCTCCACACCGCTGTCCACGTAGGCAGAAACCTTGTCAAGATGCTCACAGGTAACTAGAGGGCCCATATCTTGGCCTGGTTCCATGCCGTTGCCAATTTTGAGAGCCTTGACTTGGGGAATCAGTCGCTCCATCAGTGCGTTTGCTGTTTCTTCCCCAACGGGTACGGCAACAGAGATTGCCATGCAGCGCTCACCTGCGCTCCCATAACCGGCTCCCATTAGAGCACTGGCTGCCTGATCCAGATCTGCATCTGGCATGATGATCATATGATTCTTGGCGCCCCCAAGAGCCTGGACCCTTTTGTCGTGAGCTGTTCCACGCTGATAAATTGCTCGGGCAATTGGGGTCGAACCGACAAAGCTAATCGCAGCGATATCTGGATGATCCAACAAGGCTTCTACTGCCTCACGGCTGCCTTGCACCACATTGAAGACGCCATCAGGCAACCCTGCTTGCTGAAGTAATTCAGCCATCAATAAGGAGGCACTTGGATCTTTTTCCGATGGTTTCAAGACGAAGGAATTCCCGCAGGCAATTGCCATGGGATACATCCACATCGGGACCATGACCGGGAAATTGAAGGGAGTAATACCAGCAACAACTCCAAGTGCTTGTCGAAAAGAGTATGCATCGACCGCATTAGCGACCTGCTCACTGAAGGAGCCCTTCAGTAGATGTGGTACACCACAGGCGAATTCGACTACCTCAATTCCCCTCTGAACTTCCCCTTTTGCGTCTTCGAAGGTTTTCCCATGTTCTTTTGTGATCACCTCAGCCAGTTTGTCATGATTTTGCTGGAGCAGTTCCAAAAAGCGGAACATCACTCGGGCGCGTCGTAGAGGAGGAGTCGTCCCCCATTTAACCGCAGCTGTTTTCGCAGCTTGTACGGCTTGGTCAACTTCAGCAACACTGGAAAGTGCAACTTCTCCTGTAACTTCTCCCGTAGCAGGATTGGTTACAGATAGTTTGGCAGCGTTGGCTGGATGACAGAGTTTTCCAGCGATGAAGTTTTGGATCAGTTTTGCGGACATTTTCTTTCTTCTCTCAATTCAATTGGCGATTGATACTCATTGTTGAACAATCCATTCGTGGGCAGGATCATTCTTAAATTTCCAGACACGGCTTGGGCCAGCCATAACGTTCAGGTAATAAAGATCGTAACCGTGTGGAGCTCCGGCTGGATGATAGCCACGAGGAACCATCACGACATCTCCATCATGAACGACCATTGTTTCATCCAGCGACCGATCATCTGTGTAGACCCTCTGGAATGCGAAGCCCTGAGATGGTTGCAGTCGATGGTAGTAGATTTCTTCAAGTTGAGATTCAATGGGTATGTTGTCAGTGTCGTGCTTGTGTGGGGGGTAGCTTGACCAGGAGCCATTGGGTGTGACCACCTCAACAACCAAGAGGCTATCCGCAGGTTCTGTCTGAGGTAGGATGTTGCAGACGTGTCTTGTGTTAGTGCCTTGACCACGTGTCTCACGGCCCATAGATTCTGGGGGAATCAAGCGTGCCAGATGGTCACCGAATCCTGGAGCTCGACACACTGCGAGTTCTAGATTTGTGGTTGCCGTTACTGTGAGAATATCGGAGTGAGGTACATATACTGCGTGAGGGGCCTTGTCTTCAAAGACACTCATCCTGTCTCCAAGATCTTTCCAATCTTCCTTGCTAGTTTTGATGTCAGCTTGTCCTGTAACCAGTACCAAGCATACCTCCTGGTTTCCTGTTTCTTGATGTAAAGATTGGCCTGTTTGCAGTTGATAGACATCAAAACCTACGTGTTTCCATTGGGCGCGTTCTGGTGTGATGCTTTGAACTAGTCCAGTGGTATCAGGTTCCTGATGGCGACTGAGTAAAGTTGACATATTCCTCTAATGCATTGCGGTGGTTTGGATGTACCAATTCATTTGCGTAAATTCTCATTGTGATGCAGGTGCGGCTTCTTCCCACATCCTGAGAACAGTTTTGTAATTCTTTTCGATAATGGAAGGGATCTCCTCAGAGGTCAAGGAGCCATTGATGTAGCTTTCCCAAGGTCCCCAGAAGATGGAACGTCCTATAGCAAATCCACAGGTGTGGGGAGTGGATCTCAACGTCTTGAACCAGCTTGGAAAAGTTTCCAGTGGAGCATTTTTCCCAAGAACAATCACACCAGCTTCGGTGTCGTGTCGATCAAGGGCATTCGTGACTTTCTGCCACTCCGCTTGATCATCAAGGGCCATCACCTTCCACCAAAAAGGTGTGATCTGGGCTTCATAAACCTCTTCGATCGAAGCTGCTAGCGCTGCTCCATCCTGCGATAGATTTGTAGGAAGTATCAGCTCTAGCATCAAGCGTCGATCAAGCAATTGACAGATCGTTTCCAGTCTCTTCAATTGGGTGAGTTGTCGCTGTTTTTCATTGGTATCAAGAGTAGGATGGAAGTACCAAAGGACCTTGACGAACCATTCAGATGGGCGCCCAAGCAGGTGCTCGTGCAACTCTTCGCCACACAGCCACTCGACAGGAAAAGAGCCTGCTTGCTCAATTGGGGCCCCTACTGAATACGATGCGTAGGCTGAATCCTGCAAAATATCTGCTCCATATTGTGGGTCCACCAGCAGCGCAAGAGTGAGTGATGTTTCCTTCGCAGCCACCTTTTTGAATCCCTCGAACACCAATTTTTTGAATTCAGCAATTTTGTTGATTGGCTGATTGTGCTGATCACAGGAGTCTTCAAATTGGGTGCGATGATCAAAAGCCAGCACCTGCAATGGGAAATTTCTTGGTTTCCCGAGGATTGTTCGCTGATGAAGACGTAACAAGTTTGGGTTGGTTAGAATGTTCGGATCTGCATCAAAATTTTCAATCAAGAACTGTAATTCTTCAAAAGATGCCATCGAAGGAGCACAACCATGGCGAGTGACAGTCAGCGCACCATTGGCGTTGCCCCAAAGTGCACAAGTTTCTAAGGATTCTCCTCGTAACCATCCGCGTAAAAATCCAGAGGCAAAGGCATCTCCGGCTCCAAGAACATTCAGCACCTTGATGGGAAACGGCCTGGCTGTCCGGCTTTGCTGACTACCAGGTTCAAAGACTTCACAGCCCTTTTCTCCCCGCTTCAGCACTACAGTAGCCCTTGAAGAATTGCGGATTACTTGAAGGGCTTCTTCCAAGGTCTCAGAGCCACCAGCGATCATTACTTCTTCTTCAGTCCCGATGATTAGATCCAAATCCTTAATCAATGGTTGCAATTCTCTCGTGACAGCTTCTGATGCAACAAAACGTGATTCGCCGTCACCAGCTGCTGTCAATCCCCATAGAACGGGTCGATAGTCAATGTCGAGAACAACAGCACAGCCTTGCTCCTTGGCAGTCATGATGGCAGCTAGAGTTGCTTCTTTCATGGATGGACTGGAAAGCCCAGTGCCTGTAAAGAGCAGCGCCTTGCATTTTTTTAGGAAGGAAGAATCAGCATCTTCAGGTCGGATCTGCATATCTGCGCAGTTTTCTCTGTAGAAGATAAGTGGGAAGCGATCTGGTGGGCTGACTCCCAACAGAACGAGAGCTGTCAGATGCTCAGATGTGTCACGTAATAGGGTAGTGTCTACTCCTTCGTGGTGAAGTTGCTGGCGTAGGAATTCTCCCATTGCGTCCGTGCCAGTGCAGGAAAACATTGCGGATTTTAATCCCAGACGCGAGGTGCCAACAGCGATGTTGCCCGCACAGCCACCCAAGTACTTACGGAAGCTTTGAGTATTTTCCAGAGGGCTATGAATTTGTTCAGCATAGAGGTCAACAGCCACACGGCCCATACAAACAAGATCAAATGTACGATTGGTATCCATTGGTCGATTCAAAGTGGACATGCTTTGGAGATGTTTTCAGAGTAAGAACGGAGTTCAAGGTAGGTTATCAACATAACTTCCCGGGAGGAAAAGGAAAGCTTGAGGCTGACTACCTTGAACCTATTCAGAATGGAATTTTAGAAAATTTTTTCACAAAATAATTTTTTAGAATTTATTTGCCATTGGAGAACAAGTCAAATATATTTGGCGAACTAAATTCATATGAGATTTAAGTCAAATATTTTTGTCAACCCCCTAATCGGTTTTTATTGATGACAACCTCCTCTCGACGAACCCCAGATGAATTGAGAAGTTCGCGTTGGTATGCACCCGATGATTTAAGAAGCTTCGGACATCGTTCACGCACAAAGCAGATGGGATTTCACAGAGATGAGTTTCTTGGCAAGCCAGTGATTGCGATCATCAATCCCTGGAATGAGCTGAACACCTGCCACACTCACTTCCCCCAGCGGGTCCAAGATATCAAAAGAGGAATCTACCAGGCAGGAGGCTTTGCTGTTGAACTGCCAGTGCTCTCTCTAGGAGAGCAATTGCTCAAACCAACTGCGATGATGTATCGAAATCTGCTTGCGATGGAAGTGGAGGAGGTTTTACGGGGCTATCCAGTAGATGGGGCCGTGTTATTGGGTGGGTGTGACAAAACCACTCCTGGTGTACTTATGGGTGCTCTCAGTATGAATTTGCCATTTGTATATGTCCCTGGAGGGGCGATGCTGCGTGGAAATTGGAGGGGGGAGACACTGGGAAGTGGAACTGATGTTTGGAAGTATTGGGATCAGCGTCGCGCGGGGGAATTAGATTCAGAAAGTTGGGAAGAAATTGAAGATGGAATTGCTCGCTCACCAGGAACCTGCATGACGATGGGTACAGCTGCCACGATGATGTCATTGGCAGAAGCGCTCGGATTGAGTATGCCTGGAGCGTCTTCGATTCCTGCAGTTGATTCAAATCACAATCGAATGGCTTCCTGGAGTGGGCGTCGTGCAGTAGAGATGGTTTGGGAGAATCTCAAACCCACAGATGTTATAAGTGATGATTCCTTTGCCAATGCAATTATGGTTCAGATGGCAATCGGCGGTTCCACAAATGGAATCATCCATCTGTTGGCAATGGCTCGCAGAGCCGGAATAACTCTTGATCTTGAACGTTTTGATAGGATTTCTCAGGGGATTCCATTGCTTGCCAATGTGAAACCATCAGGCCAATACGTTATGGAAGATTTCTATTTTGCAGGGGGCCTACGGGCGTTGATGCAACAATTGAAAGATCGCCTGAAGTTGAACGCGAAGACAATCAATGGTCGAACTCTCGGAGAAAATTTAAAAGGTGCTGAAATTTATCATGACGATGTCATTCGTCCTCTTGAGAATCCAGTAAAGCCAGCTGGCGGCACAGCTGTTTTGCGTGGTTCCCTTGCTCCACAGGGAGCGGTCATCAAGCCATCGGCTGCTGAAGATAGACTATTAAAGCATCGTGGGCCTGCTATCGTTTTCAAAGACATCAGAGATCTGAAAGCCCGGGTAGATCGTGATGATTTGCCAGTGACTGCTGATTCTGTACTTGTTCTTCAAAATGCTGGGCCAGTGGGTGCCCCAGGGATGCCAGAGTGGGGGCAGCTCCCAGTACCCAAAAAATTATTGCAACAAGGAATCAGAGACATTTTGAGAATTTCAGATGCACGAATGAGTGGAACCAGCTATGGCGCCTGCGTTTTACATGTGGCCCCTGAAGCAGCGCTAGGTGGACCACTCGGGTTAGTACGTGATGGAGATTTAATTGAACTGGATGTATTCCAAAGACGCCTTGATTTATTGGTGAAACCCGAGGAGTTAGTGAGACGTCGGCAGGAATGGAAAGCGCCACCTTTGAAACATCGCAGAGGGTATGCGGCGCTCTATGTCGAGCAGGTTACTCAGGCCGATGAAGGTTGTGATTTCAGGTTTTTACAAGGGGCCCCTGGTGAGACATCAGAACCAGATATCTTTTGAATTTAGTCGGTGGACTTAGGCCTCTTTAATAACCCATTTACTACATAGATAACTAAGATAAATGAGTACGATCAGAGTTGGAATTGCAGGAACAAGCTGGTGGGCAGACGCGATGTACTTGCCTGCTTTGGCGGGAAATCCTCATGTGGAAGTTTGTGCAGCTTGTGGACGGAATCCTGAACGTGCAGGGGCTTTTGCGCAAAAATGGAAAATTCCCCACCACTTTGTCGACTTCAAAAAAATGCTCGATGAGGTGGAGTTGGATGCTTTAATCGTTTCGACAGGTAACAACACTCATGCTCCCCTCACCATAGCTGCATTGAAAAAAGGAATCTCTGTTCTTTGTGAAAAACCGCTTGGTCTTAATTATGCGGAAGCGCTTGAGATGACCAAACTTGCGCAGAAAACCAAGTTAGTCAATCTTGTACCCTTCACTTATTCCTTCATGCCTACGGCTCGCTATCTTAAGCGGCTGATTGAGCAAGGGTATATCGGCAAACCCTATCACTGTAATCTCCGCTACTATACAGGCTACCGAAGAAAAACTGAGTATACCTGGCGTTTAAACGCGGCAGAAGCAGGATCTGGAGCTCTGGGGGATATTGGCTCTCATTTCATTTATCTAGCTCAATGGATGATGGGTTCTGTCAGTGCAGTGAGTTGTCGTCTAGGTTCACCCATTGACCGACCCAACACAACCCCGGATGGAAAACCATTTACCCATACCGATGACACCGCAATGGTCATGCTTGAGTTTGCCAATGGCGCTCAAGGGATGATTCATGCGACGACGATCTGCTATGAAGATTCTCCATTTGGTCAAACCCACCACATGGAGTTTCATGGTTCAGAGGGGACCCTTTACTCAGTCACAGATTGGGCTAAGGTTCAGAGGGTTCATGGGGCTCAGGTGGGTGAGGGATTACCCCATGAGCTTCCAATTCCAGATGATATTTGGGGCAAGGCCCGCAGGGATACAGTACACAACACCTATCGAGATGTTTTTCGGCAGGATGGACATATGATTGGAGACTTCATCGAGGGAGTCCGCATAGGGCTAGCAGTCCGCCCTGATTTTGCAGCGGGGACCGCTGTGCAGCGTATCCTTGATGCAGCCATGTTAAGTCATCAGGAGGGTCGTCGGGTACTGATTGAAGAAATACAATAACTTTTTAGCTATCTCATCACCGAAAAGGGATTTTAATCAACTCGTGGAAGTAGGAGAAAAATGATTCGCTTTGCTCTGATTGGTGCTGGTCGTATTGGCCAAATGCATGCTGCCAACATCGTAGCTCATGAAAGGTGCAGCTTGAATTGGATCTATGATGTTCATGCTCCATCCAGTGAAGCTGTGGGGGCGAAAACTGGTGCCAAGGTCGCCCGAGATCCTGATGAAATTTTTAATGATGCAGACGTAGATGCCGTGTTTGTAGCTTCTTCAACACCCACACACGCTGGCTTTATCGTCCGTTCAGTTCAGTCCGGCAAAGCTGTTCTTTGTGAGAAACCAATCGATTTGGATATTGCAAAGGTTGAAGAGTGCAGAAAGCAGATCAGTGGTGCAAAGAGTCTGATTCAGATTGGCTTTAATCGCAGATTTGACCCGGGACATGGGCAGTTGGTCAATGCTGTTCGAAACGATGAGATTGGCGGTTTAGAGCAAGTGATCATTAGCAGTCGTGACCCCGAACCTCCACCGAAAGCCTACTATCTGGCTGCTGGTGGGATGCTGAGAGACATGACAATCCATGATTTTGACCTGGCACGCTTTGCCTTGGGCGAAGAGGTCACTCAGGTAACTGCATTTACAAGTAATCTCTTTGATCCAGTCGCAAAAGAGATTGGTGAGATTGATTCCGCGATGATCCTAATGAAAACTTCCTCCGGAACGCTCTGTCACATCAACAATTCTCGCCATGCAACCTACGGTTATGACCAACGTCTGGAAGCACACGGTAGCCAAGGAATGTTACGATCTGAGAACAGGCAGCCCACAAGCGTTGAGCGTTTCAATGCGAAAGGTTCTCATTGGCGTGATGCCTGTAAATTTTTCTTTATTGAGCGGTATCGACAAGCCTACTTGAAACAGCTAGAGAGCTTTATGGATACTCTTGAAGCAGGCTCAGAGTCCAAAGTTTCCTTCGAAGATGGTCGCCGTGCGTTGATTCTGGCGAATGCTGCTTACCGCTCTGTGGAAACTGGAAAGGTAGTTACAGTGAATTATGAAAATCCACTGGAGGAAGCATCATGAGCAGTTCCTCACTGGAGAACCCAACAAAGCCAGTTTTTTTAGACCTGCGAAATATCAGCAAATCCTTTGGGGCCATTGAGGCTCTCAAGGGGATTAACATGCAATTGTTTGCTGGTGAGGTCGTGGGATTAATGGGAGATAATGGGGCTGGTAAATCCACTCTGATCAAGATTTTATCAGGGAATTATCCGCCAACAGAAGGTGAGATGTATTTAGGAGGTGAGCGTCGACAATTTAACAAGCCGGTCGATGCTCGATCAAATGGTATTGAAGTAGTCTATCAAGACTTGGCATTGTGTGATCACCTCACCGCTGCACACAATGTGTTTTTGGGGCGAGAAAAGAAAAAAAGNNTGGGGCCANTAAGAATTCTGGACAANANGTTTATGTTTTCCAAGGCAGGNGAAATNTTTGCNATGCTGAAATCTGAGACACGNCCACGTGACTTAGTGAAGCAAATGTCTGGTGGTCAAAGACANGCGGTTGCTATCGCACGCACTCAACTCTCTTCGCCAGAACTTGTATTGATGGATGAACCAACAGCAGCTATCTCGGTCCGGCAGGTCAGCGAAGTCTTAGGGCTGATCAAGCGTCTTCAGTNACAGGGCGTTGGGGTCCTCCTAATCAGTCATCGAATGCCAGACATATTCACNGTCTGTGATCGAGTAGTAGTGTTACGAAGAGGAGAGAAAGTTGCTGATAAACATATATCAAATACTTCTCAGGATGAAGTTACAGGATTAATTACTGGTGCCGTCGAAAGCGCTTAATAGAAAAGGTAATTCAATGACTGATGCAAGTCTTACAAAAGCTATTGATTCCCAAACACATTCAGTTTGGCAACAGCTCTATCGTTCACAACCATTTTGGGTAACTGTTGCTGCAATTGGCCTATGTGTAGTACTTTCCTGGGCGGGTACAAATTCACGTGGAGAGCAGGTTTTTTTTACTGCTCAAAACTTCAATAATGTTGCTCTTAACTTTTCATTTATTGGTATTATTGCAATCGGAATGACAGCGGTTATTATCACTGCTGGTATAGATCTTTCGGTCGGTTCAGTAATGGGATTATCAGGGATCGCTACCGGTTTGACTTTAACAAGTGGCTACGGGGTTGAAGCTGGAATTGCGGCCGGATTGTTAACCGCTCTAGCCTGTGGATTGGTCAATGGTTTTCTGATTAGTTACGTGGGTTTGTCCCCTTTTGTTGTAACTCTTGGAATGCTAAGTATTTGTCGAAGTTTGGCTTTGGTAGTTTCTAATAACAAAATGTTTTATGAGTTTGGGCCTGATGAAGACTTATTTGTCAGCATTGGTGGAGGAAGCTACTTTGGTATTGCAAATTCATTAGTCCTAATGCTGATTTTAACGATATTTCTGGGATTTATGCTTAATTATACTGCCTGGGGTCGACATTTATATGCCATAGGTAGCAACGAAAATGCAGCAACTATGACAGGGGTCCCTGTAAAATCTGTCAAAATGTCTGCATATCTTTTCTGCAGTCTTACAGCAGGAATGTCAGCTATAATGATTGTTGGCTGGATGGGATCTGTTACCAACGCTTTAGGAATGATCTATGAGCTCCGAGTGATTGCTTCTGCAGTCATTGGAGGTGCTGACTTGATGGGAGGAGTTGGATCTGCATATGGGGCATTGATTGGTTCNTTTTTAGTGGAACTGATTAGAAATGGTTTGTTGATGGCAGGCGTGGATCCCTATTGGCAGGGCACCTTTGTTGGCCTGTTCATCATTTTTGCGGTGGCATTGGAAAAAATCCGAAGCCACCGTTCTAGTTAACCAAATTTCAAGGAGACTGCCTATTGAATGACATAAGAGTTTGTGAGTATTTACTGAATGTCTCTTTTTTCATATCAGGAGAATTTTAATGAAAAAGTTTTTACTCGGAGCTTTGCTGCTACCGTTCAGCTTAACTACGATGGCCTTTGCAGGTGGACACGCAAAACTGACTTTTGCTCTCGTACCTAAGGCNATGAATAACCCTTTCTTTGATCTGGCCCGAGATGGCTGCAAAAAAGCAGAGGGTGAAATCGAAGGTATTGAATGCCTGTACATTGGCCCTGGTGAGCACACTGAACAAGAACAAATCCAAATTGTACAAGACCTGATCTCGCGAAAGGTAGATGGCATTGCTGTTGCGCCCTCTAATGCACCTGCAATGGGTAAGGCTCTCAAGCGAGCAAAAGAAGCGGGAATCAATGTGATTACTTGGGACTCTGATTTGCTGGCCAAAGATAAGAGTTTACGAACTGCTTATGTTGGTACTAACAATTATGATATTGGAGTCAACCTGGCCAGGCTGACACAGAACTTGAAGCCACGAGGTGGATCAATATGCATCCAATCTGGTGGGGCATCAGCCGCTAACCACAACGAGCGCATGCAAGGTATTCGTGATACACTAGCAGGCACATCGGGAACGACACCTCCTGGTGACCGATTAACAGGCCAGAATGGCTGGACTGAGCCAGATGGTTGTCCACTTTACACGAATGACGATTTTCCACTTTCAGTGCAGCAAATGGCGGATATTTTCATCAAGTATCCAGACCTAACCGCTTACGTTCCAACTGGTGGTTTCCCTCACTTTGTTCCTAAGGCATTCAGACGAGTGGCAGGAGAAAATCTGGAGAGAATCCGCACTAAGCAAACAGCTGTAGTTGTTGCTGATACTTTACCAATGCAAATGGAAATCTTGAAGGATGGTCTTACACATGGTTTGGTCGGGCAACAGCCCTATATGATGGGGTACAAAGCTATGTACGTCCTGAAGGACCTAGCTGATGGAAACACCGTTGAGGACCCCATCTACACAGGATTAGATGTGTGTCCATTTGAAGCTGCTTGGAGTTGCCTCTCTGGTGGGGGTTGATGGCTAGTNGATAGTCATTGATTCATACATTTATTTTCTGCATGAGGTCGCTCGATCTCGTGCAGATTCTCCTCTTCATGAAACAACATGACAGAACAAAATCTTACTGGAAAAGTCGCTGTTGTTACTGGTTCCACTCAGGGTCTTGGATTGGCAATAGCCCAACTCTTCGCTAAGCAAAAAGCTGCTGGTTTGGTGATTTGTGGAAGGAATGCGCAAAATGGTGAGAAGGCCGCAGAGTTTTTGAAGGGACAGGGAACTCCAACAGAATTTGTACAAGCAGATTTATCAAGCGTGGAAGACTGCCNAAAAGTGATTCGAAAAGCTGATCAAGAGTTTAGCAAAGTTGATATTCTGGTGAATACTGCAGCAATTACAGATCGTGGAACCATTCTGGATACTTCAGAAGAGCTTTTTGATCGCATGTTTGCAATCAACACTAAGGCNCCCTTCTTTTTAATTCAAGAAGCTGCCAAGATCATGATCCGCGAAAAGATTGAGGGGGCAATTGTTAATATTCAAAGTATGTCAGCACATGGAGGTCAACCGTTTATCGCAGCTTACTGCGCAGCAAAAGGCGCACTTTCCATCGTCACCAAAAACTCTGCATTTAGCCTAATGAAAAATAAGATTCGAGTAAACGCACTGAATATTGGTTGGATGGACACTCCCGGGGAAGACAGAATTCAAAAAGAATATCATCGCGCTGAGTCAGATTGGTTGGCTAAGGCAGAAGTTGATCAACCTTTTGGACGTTTGCTCAAAACGGATGAGGTAGCACGCGCAGTACTCTTCTTGGCGTCGGCCGATTCAGGAATGATGACTGGATCCGTTGTAGATTTCGATCAGTCTGTTTTGGGTTGCTATGACAGTCCTCCTCATCCAGCGTAGCTATTAGAATGCAATGAATTAATGAAGAAAATGAATACAGATTCAAATGCTCAGTGATTAATACAGTTACTGCTTAAGGGTTTGTTTCTTTGAGAGTTTTTCAGAAATCTTTTCCCTCTTAGTGAAACTGCAAAATGGTCCGACCTATAATAAGTCAGGCCAACCAATTACTTANTAAAGTTACATTTTTTCCAGTACCTTTGATTTCTCTGATNGAAGAAAAAACCATAGCAACTTACTTAGTAAGCATTAAGCAGAAATGAGCTATCACAAAACTCTCTGCTGTCTTATCAACNCTTGCAAATTAGCGTTCCTCACTTGCCTAAACAAGGACCTAGTTCCTATCACTAAAAATATCTTGACAAAGGACTAATTTGACAAAGAAAATTTTGGAAAAGAAAAGGATTGGAAAAACTGATCTGATGGTATCCCCTTTGTGTTTTGGAACTTCCGGATTGGGGAATATGCCGGATACCTATGGNTATGAGGTGGATGAGAAACGAGCAAGAGAAACCCTCAATGCCATTTTTGATGGTCCAATAAATTTCCTCGATACTTCCAACAACTATGGATTTGGGCGTTCTGAAGCAAGGATTGGTGATGCGCTGAGGGAGAGGGGTGGTTTACCAGATGGTTTCGTAATATCGACCAAAGTAGATCGTGATATGGAGCATGGTACTTTTGACACCAGTCGTACCAGGCGATCTTTGGAAGAAAGTCTGACTAGACTTGGATTAGAAAAAGTTCAAATTCTTCACCTTCACGATCCTGAGCATGCACGCGACTTGAAGGAAATAACTTGTAAGGGTGGTGCACTCGATGAGTTGTTCAAAATCAAGGAAGAAGGATTGGCCGAGGCCGTAGGGTTGGCGATGGGTAGAATAGATGTGATGGAATCAATTCTGTGGGACTGGCCCTTCGATGCACTGATGAATCACAACCGATGGAATATCATTAATAAATCGGCTGACAGGGTATTCACAAAAGCTCATGAAAGAGGCATTGCTATTCTGAATGCAGCGCCATATGCTTCAGGAATTCTTGCTAAAGGTAGCTCTGTAATGCCGAGAATTGCCTACCAAGATGCTACAACAGAGTCTTTAGAACCGGTTAAGGCCATCGAGGTGATCTGCTCAAGACACCAAGTTCCACCAGGTGCGCTTGCCCTACAATTTTCTACGAGAGATCCGCGAATAACTTCAACCGTTGCTGGTGTCACCAAGCCATCTAGAGTTCAGCAGACACTAGATTGGGCGAATATGGAGTTGTCTGATAATCTGTGGACAGAGATAGAGAACCTAAATTTCTCAATGGAAGATCCAGAGGCCGATCGAGAATATAAGCCAGGTTGATGGTTAACTTGGCCAATCCATCTCAACAAAGCTGTTATTTCTTTGCAATCTTAGAGGAGTTGATTGGGGTTCCTAAAATCTACGACTCTCCGAGGTGCTTTCTAATGGTTGCCAGCTGAACACAGTTAACAAAGATTTCCATCGCCATCGAAAGATCCTCAATCGGTGGGAAGGTCGGCGAAAGTCGGATGTTTTTATCTTCAGGATCGGTCCCATACGGAAAAGTCGAACCAGCTGGGGTCATTTTTACTCCAGCCTCTCCTGCAAGCCTGACAATTCCATGAGCATGGCCTGGGAGCGAGTCAAAGGAAACAAAATAACCTCCTTCCGGGCTGATCCAGCTACCCATCTCCTGATCTCTAAAAGATTCTTCTAGTTTTTTTAGAACCAATTCAAACTTGGGTCGTGTGATTTCGGCGTGTTGCCGCATGTGCTTCTTGGTTGCAGCAAGGTCAGGTAACAAGCGAGCATGGCGCAATTGATTCACTTTGTCTGGTCCGATCGTCCAGTGGGCCATCTGTTCGAGGAAATGTTCGATATTGGCTTTCGATCCACCAAGAAACGAAATCCCTGCTCCAGCCAGAGTGACTTTTGAAGTAGAACCGAATAGAAAGACGCTGTCCCCTGTACCATGAAGTCGACAAAGTTCCATGAGGTTTGTTAGCTCAGGGGCGTCTTCATGGTGATCATGTACTGCGTAAGCGTTGTCCCACATGATCCGAAAATCTGATGCTGATTGATTCCCTAAGCGTGCGATTCGGTCTACAACTTCGGCGCTGTAGATATTGCCGGTTGGGTTCGAATATTTTGGAACGCACCAAAGCCCTTTGACTTGAGGACGCCTCACCTGGTTTTCAACCATCTCCATGTCTGGTCCGTCCGCTCTCATTGGGATGTTCACCATCTTGATTCCCAACTTCTCACAGATCGCAAAATGTCGATCGTACCCTGGAACAATCGCTAAGAATTCTGGGGGAGTGGATTGCTGTAGCCAAGGGGTGGCACCAAAACCGTAATGAGCCCCAACATGCAGCACTTGGTACATCAGAGAAAGGGAACTATTGCCACTCACGATGACTTCTTCTTGGGGTAAGCCAAGCCATTCTGCCCCCAAATTTCGTGCTTCGGGCAAGCCGGTTAACCCTCCATAATTGCGGGTATCGGTNCCATCAGACGCCAAGTAGTTGCCCTGCAAGATTCCATCAAGTCCATCTGCCAGAGCTAGCTGCTCAAACGCAGGTTTCCCACGAGTTAGATCCAATCTGAGGCCGGCTTTGATGAAATTTTGATGNTTGTCAACTAATTCTGACTCCCAGTCTTTAATTTTCTCTACAGGGTTATTCTTCCAATTCAAGGCTACCTCAGTANGTTGGAGGATTGTGATGATGATGAATCAATTTGGACTTTGATGCTTAATTCCTGAAGGCCAATGAAACCAGACCAAAATTCAAAGTAATGAAGTAAGATGACTCTGAAAATCTACAAAAATAGTGAGATTCTTCAAGAAATGAATCAAGGAAGCTGAATTGGGTCAATCTTCTTGACTACGTCTCAGGAGTAATCCTAGTCCAACATCAAGTAGTACCCAGCCAAGCAGAACCCAGCGAACAATTTNAGCAATGTGTAGCCATGGTCCCGCTTGCTCAGGGACTGGAATTTTTACTGTTTTGGCAACTGATTGGTCCCATTCTCCAGTCTGCAGCACGACNCCCCTGGCATCGGTGATCGCAGTGTAGCCAGAGTTACTAACCCGAATTANTGGCAACCCGATTTCTACACTGACGAATTGGGCAAGAGCTCGGTGCCAAGCAGCCATCGAGGACGGAAACCAGCCATCATTGACGGGGTTCCATACAACACGAACGCTAAATTCTAAGGCTTGCTTGAGTATTGATTCAAATCCAATTTCATAACAGATGGCTGCCAAGATGGAACGTCCTTCTGACAAGGGAAGCAAGTTGAGTTCACTACCAGGCAAGTAACGACGAGCATTTGGAAGCCAATCTCTCATGAACGGGAAACTCTCTTCCCCAGGTAGGTATTCACCGAAAGGTACCAATTTTTGCTTTATTTGTGAGGCTATTANAATGCCAGTTGAGCCAATCATCTGAGCGACATTGTAGTAAGCGAATTGCTCTCCCCGAATCAGTTTGGGATTATCAACGGTGCTGGATACCATGAAAAGAGGGCGCTGCCACTTTACAACTGCCTGTCTGATCTGTTGCCTTTGCTCCAAATGATCCACCCAAGATAGTGGAAATGGGACCTCGGGCCAGAAAACTGCTTCAATTTCTGGGTCAGTCTGAATCAATTCAGTGCTTTGTTTCAAAAGACTTAGCAACTGGTCATTTGAAACGGGATTTTCCTCATTTGGAATCGAGGTGAAATTAGGTTGAACCCAGCCAATTTGTAATTCTTGGAAGGGTCTGTTTTTACTTCGGTGTAATTCATAACTACCCCAACTGAAAATGATAACCGGAATGAAGGCAATCAAAATCATATGATTCCTCAACCTCCGATAGTCATGCTTAAATTGTAAAAAGCTATGCACAATCAGCCAATTGACCCAGATCAACAGTAGATGCAAGGTTGGGGTTCCTACCCAATGCACAACCTGTAACCAAGCAGCCTGTTGGCCAAGGACATGGACAGGAAAAACGGGTGCAAGAGAAGGGATCCACTCGGTCAAGCCAACCCACAACAATGCAGTCCGTAACGCTCCAGCTGGTTTTTCAATCCAGCTCAAACGGGTTATTAGTAGCCCGAAAATCAAATAGGGAATGCCAGCAATGAGACAAAGAAAAAACCAAAGAATGATTGAGATCCACCATGGCAAACCCGGTTGATAAGTCAGCGTGGTGTGAAGTCCCCAGGTTTGACTGATCCAGAGAATTGTTCCAAAACNCCCGCCAAGCCATGCTCCCTGCTTAGGAGTTGCTCCATACAGAGCGAGGCCAAGAGGGACCAAAGAAATCCAAATTAGAAAAGATGTGCCGCTCCAGTTGAGTGCAGGAGAACAGATGGATAGGAGCCCCGTTGATCCTAAGGCGAGNATCGTTCGGTTCTGAGGGAGGAAGGCTGTGGGCAGCGGCAAGATGTCTTATTGCAGGGCAGCTTGACGGACCCAATCTTTTGGTTCCTGCTGGATCAAAANATCGAATTCGTCAGGACTGATTGTCCGAATTGCTCTCGCAACAGTTAAACGCAATTCAGGATCAGGGTGATCATGAAATTTCCACGCGAGATCACGAACGGCCTTTGGTTGATCAGCTGAAAATGCTGAAGCATAGGCTTCCAGTCCGTGGCGAAGCAGAAGAGGTGTTGCAGTCGGTTGAAGCAAAGATTCCAAAAAAGTAGAAACCTCTGGAGTGGGATAATGCTCTAGAACTCTCAAGGCACGAAATCGGTAATAATTGGGAAGGTAATCATCTTGAATAATACTAACTAAGTGAGGGATCTCTTCCTCACCCAGAGTTGCGTAAAATTTAGGAGGGTCCCAGTGGCGGCCTTCCAGGCTCTCCTTCACTTGGCTGTAGGAAACTTCAGCTTGGACAGGAAAGACAAAAACGAACGTCCAAATGCTGAAGGCTAGCCAATTTGAAAAACTTCTCATGATTTCTCTTTCGTTGGTGCTTTAAACAGGGTTACTTTTGTTTGTTCGCCTTGGAGCNNGGCTCGAATCAGGGTATTTTCCCCTACCATCACTTCGACAACGCATTTTGTACTTGCGCTGTAAGATCCTGCTTTGTCTCGGATGCTAGTGAGGGATCGAACCAGGCGATTTCGATTGCTTCGCCATTCAGTGATTGTGGGATCATCCATGAGCAGCAATGCAAGGCATTTCCCACCTTGTTCAAAATTTGCCCTCACTTTTAATAATTCAGGATACTCCTTGTGAACTTCTTTGACAAACTTCATCGCAGGTGTGTCTTCATCATCTTTTTCTTTATTTTCCCCACTACCACCAGATACTTTTTCCCCTGAACTTTCTCGTCCAAGATCCATAGTTCCATCTTTAGGTTTTGGATTATTGAGAGGCTTTTCTTCTACGGAAGCCGCTGGTTTGTCTTCCTTAAAGACTTCCTTGAACAGATCGGTGTAGGTGTTGATGATAGCGATTGTAATTACTAGGAGAAGTATGATTCCTGCGATAGCTAAAATTCTCTCCAGTTTCATTCCATCCCCTCTTTGCGGCTAGAGTAGCAATGCTTCAATTCGTGAGTTCGAACCCCAATAAAGCTCGTGAGTTGGAGGAAATTTTGCAAATTTCCATCCAAATGAAGCCACTAGAACTGATGGAGATTCAGACAGATGATCTTACAGAATTGGTCGTTCATAAAGCCAGAAACGCCTTCCAGTTAAGCCCAACCCCACTGCTTGTCGAAGATACTTCTCTGTATTTTGAGCAGTGGGGGNATCTACCTGGACCACTCATCAAGTGGTTCATAAAGAGCCTCACCCTAGAAAAACTGGTGGAATTATTGTCTCAGGGAGAAAACCACAGAGCTCGTGCAGTCTGCGTCTTAGCCTTCACCTCTGATGGAGAAAAAGTCCATTGCTTTGAAGGAGAAGTGTTAGGTGAGATTGTTGCCCCAAGAGGTAAACATGGATTTGGATGGGATCCAATTTTTCAACCGATTGGCAGTCAAAAAACTTTTGGCGAGATGACTTCTANTGAGAAACAAAGCTTCTCGATGCGAGAAAGGGCAGCAATGGCGTTTAAGCAGTCCGCAATAGTGCAGGTAGTGCAAAATTGACATTTTCATCAACAAGTTTCAACTCTCTCACACTATGTTGAGGAGCTAACTCACAAAGTTTTGCAACGATGCTTTGTACTACGTCCTCGGGAGCTGAAGCACCAGCTGTAATGCCAACAGACCTCACCCCCATCACATCATCTCTCTCAATCTGAGAAGCCTCCTCGACCCGGCGAGCTTCCGTGCCCTGCGCCTTGGCAACCTCAACCAGCCTCAGTGTGTTGGAACTATTGGACGCTCCGACTACTAGAATTCTCTCTACCTGAGAAGCCAACTCCTTGACGGCATTTTGACGGTTTTGAGTTGCATAACAAATGTCGTCTTTCGGAGGGCCTTCAATGCTTGGGAAGCGTTGCTTTAAGATCTTTATAATCTCAAAGGTGTCATCAAGTGAGAGGGTGGTTTGTGTCAAATAGGCGACTTGATTTGGATCAGGGAGTTGAACTTTTTCCGCGTCTTGAACAGTTTCAATGACGATCATTTGCTCTGGGGCTTCCCCCATTGTCCCTTGGACTTCAACATGATCTGCATGGCCAATGAGCAGAATAGTAAAGTCTTTGCGGCGGTAACGCTGTGCCTCTCCATGTACCTTAGTCACAAGCGGACAGGTGGCGTCAACTACTTCCAAACTTTGTTCTTGGGCTTGTTGTCGTACTGCTGGGGATACTCCGTGTGCAGAGAAGATAGCATGGGCTCCCTTGGGGATATCCTCGATTTCTTCAACAAAGATCACACCTTGAGCTTGTAGACGTTCTACAACTTGCCGATTGTGCACAATTTCATGGCGTACATAGATAGGCGCCCCCCACTTTTGGAGTGCCTTTTCCACAATCAGAATGGCGCGATCAACTCCAGCACAGAAACCGCGAGGACTAGCGAGCACAATTTCCAGCTTTTCTTCATTCATTGCATCACAAGTGTAAATAGGTCTGGGTGAAATGTTTTATCATTTCTGAGTTCCTGAAGATTAATGTGCTTCTAACCAATTGTCACCCAAACCGATTTCTACGACAAGTGGGACTTCCAAGACGATGACATTTTCCATTTCTTCTTTGANGATCGAACTAGCTTTTTGTATTTCTACCTCAGGTACGTCGAAAACCAACTCATCGTGAACCGAGAGAACCATTCGAGTATCCATTGCCTCCGAACGAAGTCTTCGTTCAACAGAAATCATCGCAAGCTTGATAATTTCAGCCGCACTCCCCTGAATCGGAGTATTGATTGCTGCGCCTTCTGCAAGACGCTTTGATAACCCTTTCCCGTTAATGTCTGGTATCAGTCGCCTGCGTCCCAGAAGAGTACTCGCATAACCCTCTTTCCGAGCTTTTTCGAGAAAATGTTCCTGCAGAGCGTGAATAGTGCTATAGCGTTGAAAATATGCTTCAATAAAACGCTTTGCTTCTGCTTTGGGGGTTTGGGTCACAATGGAAAGTCGCTCTGGGCCCATTCGATAGATTAGCCCAAAATTGACTTCTTTCGCCTTAGATCTCTGTTCTCTAGTCACTTTTTCAGGCTTAACCTGGAAAATTGTAGCAGCTGTCAATGCGTGGATGTCTCTTTCATGTCTGTAGGCATCTAAAAACGTAGGGTCTTTTGAATAATGTGCGGCAACGCGAAGTTCTATTTGGCTATAATCTGCAGCTAGCAGTTGATTGCCAGGTTTTGAAGGCAAGAAAACCTTACGAATGCGGCGACCTTCGGCACTTCGAACGGGAATGTTTTGTAGATTTGGATTGTCTGACGATAGCCGGCCTGTTGCAGTCGAAACTTGGTGAAAGGTTGAGTGAATTCTTTTTGTTATTGGGTGAACGTAAGTCGGTAATTGATCGATGTAGGTGTTTTTGAGTTTGTTTAAAGAACGGTAGTCAAGAATGGTTCTGGGAAGTGGATATTCACTCATTTTCTCCAAAGTTTCTTCATCGGTAGAAAGCCCCATACCAAGTTTGATTTTTTTGGGTTTGATACCACAGGCTTCGTGTAATTTGAACTTTTCATACAGAACTGCCTGGAGTTCAACCACAGAGTTTAGATTGAACTCTTGGTCTGCAATGCTTTGAACTTTGGATCTCAATTCGTTCAATCTTTGTTCAAATTCTTTTGAGATTTCTGACAATTGTTCGGTGTTTACTCTTATTCCCTCGTATTCCATTGCGGCAATAGAGTGTGCAAGGGGCAACTCCAGGTATTGAAATAAATCTGCGAGTTGATTCTGCTTTAAATGCTTCGATAAGCTCTCCCAAACCTGCAAAGTAGCTGATGCACGTTCTCCAAAATACTCCCTACGTTCTGGATCAGGTTCAGCCAGCATCGAAAGCTGTGCAGAAGAATTGCTTGGCAGCTGTTGAGTCAGTTTTTTGTGAAGACGCCGCTGAACAAGGAAATCTAATTCGAATCGTTTCTCTAAAGAATCTGTCAGATGAGCAGCAATCATCAAATCACCAACAATACCCTGAACTGATATTCCCTGATTCTGGCAAAGTTGACAGATCTGTTTCAGATCAACAACTACTTTTGGGACAGTGGCATCTTCGAGAAGCTCTTTGAGTTGCTTGGGAATTGTCTCACCAAATGGCCAGTAAACGGCTTGTTTGCGCTGGGAACTTAGGGCTATTCCCATCCATATGACATCATGCTGATTGATAAAAGTTGCGTCAGCAACCATCGCCAGAGGTTTTTCCTGTGTGATTAAGACAGAGGAAAGCCAGTCCTGCCAGGAATTCTCCCCAATGATGTCTGTTTCAACTTCGATGGGTTCCCGGGCAGAAGGATTTTCCTGTTCGGAGTCAGTTGGTGGGCTTAGTTTTTCGAGATGCTTTGGTGGACTGGATTTAGAAACTNCCGTTAGGCGCTTCAAAAGGGTATTGAATTCAAGTTCTTCAAGGATTTGATGAAATTCGACATTATCAGAAAGCTTCATCTCACTTGGCTTCAAATCCTCGAGTTGAATGCTCAAGGGTACTTCTCTAAAAATTGTTACCAACTCTCGTGAAAGAAAGGCAGCCTCGCGATCTGTCTCCAGTTTTGTGCGGAGGGAAGCACTTTTGATGTTAGCTAAATTCTCGTAGACTGAAGGAATAGATCCAAATTCTTGAATTAATTTAATAGCTGTCTTCTCTCCTACTCCTTTCACTCCAGGAATGTTATCAGAGCTATCGCCCATTAGTCCTAAAACTTCGATGACTTGCTCGGGTGCACACCCAAATTTGTCGAAAACACCAGCTTTGCCGACCCGATCACCGTTGTGGTTGAGTAATGTGATTTTGTCGGTGATTAATTGCATGTAGTCTTTGTCACTGGTGACCATGACACCTTCCAAATCCGCCTTGAAGCACCAATGCATCAAGGTGCCGATGATGTCATCAGCTTCGTAGCCAGGTATGATCAGGTAGGGTAAATGTAAGGCTTCAACCAGTCTTGGNAGATAAGGCAGTTGTTCCACCAAATCTTCTGGCATTTTCTCTCGTGTCGCTTTATAGGCCGGAAATCTCTGATGACGAAATGTTGGTTCGCTTGAGTCAGAAGCAACNGCTAAATATTCAGGTTTGTCTTCCTCTAATATTTTAAGAATTTGCTGAATAACTCCCCTCAAACCGCTTGTATTGAGACCTCTTGAGTTGATCAAGGGGTTCCGAATCATTGCAAAATAACTACGGTAGAATAGTGCCATCGAGTCAATGGCGAAGAGGAGTGAGGATGCTGACATCTGTTATGCTTCAGTAATAGCGGAGGTGTGAATCAGTTGTGACGATCGGAATCTAACTCCTTCAAAAGTGCATATTTTAGGAAGGTGTAAAAGAATGTACTAAAGCCTGCAATGAGTCCCGGAAAACCATCTCTGAATCCTTGTCGCAGAAAATAAAGACGAATGAATGCAACAAGCGGATTAAGGAATAGGTTCCAGTAGTGAAATTTCTTGTTTCTTCGAGAATAGTCGTCTGCTGAAAGTTTCGCATAATTCAGCGTTTTTTCGAAGTGATGGTTTATATTTCTGTAGGAATAATGGATGAGGGGCGACTCAAGAGTAAAGATTGAAACCCCAGAATTTTTCAAAACTAAATCCTCATGAACAATTTCTCCCACCCATTCTGGATTAGAACCACGATTGACCAGTCGAGTTTTAACATCTGGGTACCATGCATAATTCAAAAGGCGGCCTAGATAGAAAGTTTTGCGTTTTAAAGCAAAGGCTTTTGACGGATCTGATGAGCTGACTACTAATTTGATTTCTCTTGACAACTCTGTTGATAATTCTTCGTCAGCATCAAGAAAAAGCAGCCAATCTCCTGAGGTGATTGTCAGTGCATAGTTTTTTTGCTTTGAGTAACCTGGCCAGCTTTGAATAGCGAATTTAGCACCTGAATCTTTTGCAATCGACTCGGTTCGATCTGTTGAACCTGAATCCAAAACCAAAACTTCAATTTCCAGCTTCGACTGTTTAAGTTCTCTTAAGCTTTCAAGTGTCCTGGATAAATTTTTTTCCTCATTTAAAGTGATAATGATGACACTTAAATGCATTGGTNGCTGAATGTAGAGGGCAAAGGATAAATGAGATAGAATTTATTGAATCGTATGGTTTGTCTAGAATAGAGAGATTAGACCGCTGAAGAGAAATTATCTAAACAAATTTTTTCCAGTAAGTTTTGGAAAAGAGGCCTTACGTGCTGTTGTTGGAACTTGATGCTCAAATCTATCTCAGCCAGATACACTTGAATATTTTCGAGTTCGGTTAGAGTAAAGCCTTTGGTATTCTGGAGTAGTTGTCGTCCAAGAAACGGATGGATACGCAGTTTGGAAAAAATTTCTGTTTCAGAAAGCCGCTCATTCAAAAAATATTTAACTAGCAGAAGTCGGCGCACCTGAGAAGTTAAAATACCAAAAAGCTTTACACCATCTCTTGGATTTTCTTTGAGATGAGTTTCAAGAAATTCTAGAGATTGAGCGAGTTCTTTTTTTGAAACACTCTCGCTTAGAGCATATACAGAGTAGTGTTTATGACCCTTTACAATCTTAGGAATTTGATTTGTATCAACGACTGAATCAGCACCTAATAAGAGGTGAAGCTTTTCTAACTCATGGTCCAAATCATTAAGATTGTTACCAACTAATTGAATTAATTCTATAGCCACATTTTCAGGAATCTGCAGTCCCTTACTCAACGCACGTTGGCGCGTCCATTCAATTGGTTGATCGTNATCATAGGCTACAAACTTACGAACCCTGCCACCTTTCTTACAAGCATTTAAAAGGGGTTTGCTTAAATCATTCTCACGAGTTGTCTGACTACAAAGGACTAGATAGATTTTCTCCAATGGTGAGTTGAGAAAGTTTAAGATAGCTTGAAACAACCGTGCTTCCCTGCTTTTGTCACTTTGACTTCTCAGAGTCTTTATCCTTTCAATATTGTCTAGACGCAACACTCGGCTTTCTTCTAAGAANGGAAGTGATTCAANACTTTGAATTAACTCGCTAAGTTGGCCTTCATTTTCACTTCCCTTCAAAATTTCTTCAACACTGAAGCGCTGAAAACCAAGATCACGTGTGTCACATGGTAAGATTTTATTTATGAGTTCAAGTACCTGCTCATCTATCAGGAGGTTTTGATTACCATAGAANAAGAATACCTGTGGATNNCCTCTCATNNGGTTTATCGCNNATGAAATCGAGAAATTTTCTGTCTCACTTCCATGGCTGATGCCGCTTCATGCAAAGCAAAATCTGCAATCTCTTCTGCCTCAGATAGAGTAAACATTGACATCCGTTCCTTAACTAGAGGAATCAAAGATGCGCTCATTGAAAGTTGGCGTAATCCCAAGCCAACTAAAATGACACTACCGTCAGGGTCTGAAGCCATCTCTCCACATAATTCTATGGGCATATTCACCTCTGCACAATTCTTGGCCAAATGTTTAATAATTTGGAGAACTGCTGGGTGTAGTGGGTCATAAATATCTGATACATTTGAATTATTTCGATCTACTGCCAATACATATTGTGTTAGATCGTTTGAGCCAATTGAGCAGAAATCTATTTCTGACATCATTTTGTGGCTAATTAAAATTGCAGCGGGTACCTCAAACATCACACCAATTTTTAGCTGAGGTGCATGATATCCCTCTTCAATCAATTCTTGCCGACATTCCTCATAAATTCCCTTGAGACCCTTAACCTCTTTTAGATCTGTAATCATTGGGAACAACAGTCGAACATTCTCACGCCCTTCTGAAGCTAGGAGAATCGCCTTTATTTGAGTTTTGAGAACCGCCGGGTGTTTCAACTGTCTACGAATAGCACGAAAGCCTAAAAATGGATTATCCTCTTTTTGAAATCCCATATAGGGAGCNGCTTTGTCCGCTCCTAAATCAAGAGTTCGAATAACAACTGGGAAATCACTTGGTACCCGTTCAATGATTTTTCGATAAGTTTCACATTGATTTTCAAGGGATGGGTAGCTGTCTAAAGATATAAAATAAATTTCAGAACGGTATAACCCAATGCCCTCAGCTCCAAAGTGTTGTAGCTGTAGAGTCTCACTTTCTAGGGCAACATTTGCCAAGATGTGTATACGCTCTCCGTCCTTAGTTAAGCAGGGGAGAGTTCGAAATCTCTCCAGTTGGCTTCGATGGCGATCTTGGGCTACTAGTAGTGTGGAGAAATCCTCAATAGTTTTCTCACTCGGTCGAATAACTATTAAGCCATCTCCTCCATCAACAGCAAGCATATCTCCCTCATGAATTTCATNAAGATATGCTTCACTAACGCAGATTGCAGGGATCAAAAGGGATCGTGCAAGGATAGCAGCATGTGAGACAACCCCACCGCTAGAAGTGATGATCCCTTTAATTTTTGTACTATCGATGCGGGCTATATCACTTGGTAGAACCTGCTTTGCTACCAAGATTCCCTCTTTGTCTGTGATCTCCCCAAAGCTATGACCCAAATGGTGTAGCAACCGAATTCCGACATCTTTAAGATCCTGGCTTTTCTCTCGCAGGTACGGATCTTCTAT
This sequence comes from Deltaproteobacteria bacterium, assembly GCA_002683655.1. Taxonomy (GTDB): domain Bacteria; phylum SAR324; class SAR324; order SAR324; family NAC60-12; genus JCVI-SCAAA005. The sequence goes on along the minus strand of NYTS01000040.1, from coordinate 49,200 downwards.
GTTGCTGAAAGCGATTAGGTATTCGTGGATGACTTGGTAGATAGCCCATGCCGCACTATTGCCCTGGCCGATGTACNCTTCAATCTTTTCCTGAAAGACAGAGTCTTCCATAAACATAATATGGGCATGGAAGATTGCGGCCTCATCATGACTCACTAATCCTGAGAGTCGGTCAATCAAGCCTAGGACATCTTTGATTGTTTGGTCCAGGGCAGTACGAAAAGCTTTGTTCTCTTCATGAATACTCCATGGCGACGTCCTTACTGGCTCTTCCATTGAACCTTGTTCAAGAACAAGCGCTTTTCCTAACCCAACACCTTCGGCTACTCCTTGACCTCGAAGCGTATATGTTTGAGGCACTGGGCGAGAGAAATCAACTACGGTGCTGCTATCCAATTCCTTAATCAACAAAGCCTTGGAGACAAGGCCCGCAATTTGGGAGGCAATGGTTGTCATCAAACGTTCTTCGTTTTCTGAAAAACTTCGACGTTTGAAGGTATGAACCGTAAGTACACCGATGGCACGGCGGTAGATCAGAAGTGGGACTCCCAGAAAAGACTGGTAGACTCCCTCACCAATATTTGGGAATAACTTGAATCGAGGATGTCGATGCATCTCGAGTACTTGTAGAGGACGAGATTCCTGTAGCACAAGACCGGTGAGCCCTTCATCAGGTCTCATGGTAACGGCATCGACAGCCTCTGGGACTAAGCCGATTGTGGACTTTAGCCGTAGTTGATTTTCTCGTGCATCGTAGGCGTAGATCGCACAGGCATCGACCCTCATGCGCTCCGCGATCATTTTGGCAGTTTGTTGAAGTGTTTCGTCTGCGTTATGGGAAGTAGTGATGATTTGGCTGACGTCAGCCAAAATTTGTAAGGCAGCACCTTGGGATAGTTGGGTCTGATTCATTGCATACTAAATTGAAATCATAATGCATTCTCATCAACCTCACCGGTTCGAATGCGAAGTACCTTGTTCAATTCATAAACAAAAATTTTCCCGTCCCCGATTTTTCCAGTCTTGGCTTTGTCTTGGATCACATGGAGAACTTGTTCAAAATTTTCGTCTGACACTGCAACTTCTACCTTAATTTTCGGTAGAAAATCAATCTCGTATTCTGCCCCACGGTAAAGTTCTGTGTGGCCCTTTTGTCTCCCAAAACCCTTAATTTCTGAAACGGTGAGACCTTTGATCCCGATCGCAGCTAAGCCATCTTTCACTTCATCAAGCTTAAAAGGCTTAATGATCGCTTCAATCTTTTTCATCTCCTACTCCTATTATTAAACTTAGCAATTACCCTCCCCGGACTTTGATTCCTAACTTTCTTCAACGCTTGTGCCAGTGCATTAATTCTCAGCATTGATCAGGGGTGACAGAGAAGAATGGGTGTAGGATCTTGCCTAAAATTTAGACAGAATGCTCAAATTCTTGAAGATATCATCTTATTTTGTCCACTTATTCTGTTTTGTTTAGCTTTATTTTCCAATCTAACAACAATCCTTCGTTTTCAGGCAGTGGATATTGTTTTTCATCCAGCCTGATTTGTACTACCTCAGTATTACCAATGGAAAGGGTATAAAATTCTTTAGCTGTTTCCCAACTTAGAAATTCGCCAGCCTTCAGATAATGAAGTGAAGGTTGATCCTTATCAGATTGGACAGCTATCCAAACAGATTCCTCTGCTAGCAATTCAAGGATTGGAAAAATGGAATGATTTTCTGTGGGAGCTAAATAATTAGCTGATGATTCTGCCTGAATAGTTGGTTTGATTTCTTCAGTTTCAACACCTTGTTCCATCGTGATATTGATCATTTCATTTTGGCTAGTCTCATCTCCAGATCTCTTTCCCTGTTCATCAGAAAGATTTTCATCAACTTTTGATTCAGAGATGCCCTCGCTTGTCACACCAGAGGTTGCTTCAGTTTGTGGTGCATCCTTCTGCTNGTTCTGGTTTCTAAAAATGGAGTTTTCTTTATCAGAGACAGTAGTTTCAGTGCTATTTTCAATACTCTCAATTGAATCCCAAGAATTCAGTTGCCAAATCAGTAAAAGTGCAGCACCCAATCCTAGCCCAGAGATCCATTTGTAAAGTTTAATACTCTTTGGTTTGCTTTCTAACGGATCCAAATGAACAGGCGTCATTTTTTCTTCAGATGTAGGTCTTTGCTCAATAACTTCTTTGAACAACTCTAATTCTGATGGGGGTATCTGTAAAAACTGAAGATAAATTCTCAAAAAACCTCTCATGAAAACTTTGCCTGGTGGGGCTTCCAGATTTCCTTCTTCCAAATGCCGAAGAACAAGCACGTCTAATCGCGTTTGACTTGATACATCTTCCAGAGACCATTCTTGAGAAATTCGGTGATTTCGGAGAAGTTGGCCTAATTGCTGTTGCTTGGAGATNTCTTCTGAGGAGTTAGCCATTCAGGTTCTTTTGTCAACTTTCATTACTTGTTCGTAAATCAGACGGACTTTGTCAGAGGTTTGTCCTAAAGTAATGGGGATATTATCAAATTGCCCTTGGCGACGGAGCAGAGTTTCCAAATGCGACGTTTGAGCTCTATTGAGGTTTAGGGTGTTTACTGACTGGTCAAACAAAAGACGAAGAGCTGTTTCAATTTGCCTAATCCAGCGATAAGCTTCTTGTAAAAAAGTGGCTTCATATGAGGAAATCAGCGCTTCCTTTCTAATAACCTCCAATGCTTTCAACGTCTCAGGAGTACGTAGTTTGGGAAATCTTTGAACAAACTTTAATTGAAGATACTGTGTCAAAAATTCAATGTCTAGTAAGCCACCCTTCCCCTCCTTCAAGTTCTTTTGTTCAAAGGTTTCTCCTGAAAGTTCTTCTTCTTTGCGTCCTCTCAGATAGGTGATTTTCAGATGCAGATCATCTGGAATTTCCCATTCATAAGCTGATTTCGATAACAACTTGTCTACAGATTCTCTCCACTTTTCATCTACGTCCCCTCCTACTACCCTAGCTTTAATAAGTGCCTGATGTTCCCAGGGCTTTGATTGTTGATGGTAAGCATCGAATGAACTAATCGTCGTAACGAGTACGCCCGCATTTCCAGAGGGTCTCAACCTTGTATCTAATTTGTATGCGTACCCACAACNAGTAACCGAGGACAGAAAAGATATNATGCGCTGAATAAGTTTTGCGTAAAAGAGTTGATTGGATACTTGTAGCTGCCCATCAGTTTCTCCAACACCTGAATAAAGAAAAATAAGATCTAAATCAGAATGATAGGTTAACTCTCTCCCCCCAAGCTTTCCCATGGCAACAATACTGAATTTTGCAGGTTCCCCATTTTCATCTCTTGGTATGCCATGACGCTGAATGAGGTCGCGAAAACAAACTTCATGAGCCTTTTGAAGAACAATCTCAGCAAGTATCGTCAAGCCTTGACGTGCCTGATTGTATTCAAGAAGACCATCTAATTCTGCACTGCCTAAGAGGAAGGTCTGGGTATGTTTGAAGCGCCGAATGGCATCCAATTCCTCTTCCTGATGAGCACATTTACCTAAAGCCCTTTCAACTTCTTCCTTCAAAAGTCTAGCATCAATTCGTAATTCTTTAGGATCAAGTTTGTTCAGCAAGTCCGTATTTGTCAGTAGGTGGTTCCACAAGGTGTCACTGGTTGCAGCAATCGAGGCTAAGCGACTCCAAGAGGCTGGATGATCGAAAAGGGGCCTGTATTTCTCGAGCTGTGCACCTATGGTTTCGAAAAGTCGAAAGAATCGCTTGTCTAGTAGATCTTGTCCGGATTGACGAAGGATAGGAGTGAGTTGTCTTGCCAATGACTCCAGTAAATGAGCCTCTTCAGGTTTGAAATTCCGGAGTCTTGTGCTGTTGCGAAGTGCTGCCTCAACTTCAAGATGCTTTTGGTCAAACAAACCTCCAAAGATGCTGCGGACTTTTGCCATGGTGTTGCGGAGATGATGAAACATACTCTGCCGATCCGCCTCTGCATTTGAAGAGTAGAACCCCATCATCCGTGCAAAGCACTGTTGCTCAAATTGAGTACTCGGCAAAGTGTGAATTTGCTGTTCATCAATCATTTGTAATCGATGCTCATACTTTCGTAAGATGAGGTAGCACTCTCTAAGTGTACTCCCATCTTCGACAGAAAGAATACCTGCTTGGGTTAGCGCAGATAACACCTTCAAAGTATTTTGTTCTCGCAACTCAGAGCGGATGCCTCCATAAAGCAATTGAAAAATTTGAACAAAAAATTCGACCTCTCGAATCCCACCAACACCCAACTTTACGTTGAGTTGACTCTCCCGAAGATGCTCTTTTTCAATCTTTTCTTTGATCTCAACAACACCTTCTANNAGATTTTCGTCGACACTTTTTCGGTAAATGTAGGGGTTGATGGATCTGAAAAAAATCTCACTAATTTCCTTGTCTCCAGCAATATAAGATGCCTTAATCAGAGCTTGTTGCTCCCAAAGTGCTGCTCTTGACCAGTAGTAAGCCTCTACCTGCTGTAATGGTAAAACCAGAGCTGAGGTGTCACCACCAGGACGCAAGCGCATGTCAACACGAGCTAAAAANCCTTCTTCTGTGTGCTCGGTGCACCACTCAATAAAGGTTCTAGCAATTTTTTGACGCAGCTTTTGATCTTTTGCTTCATCGCCTGTGATGGGATTTTCATCATGAACAAATATCAGATCAACATCAGATGAATAATTTATTTCTTGCCCGCCCAATTTGCCCATACCTAGGATGAGAAAAGGCGGTCGTATTTCATTTGCCAACAGAACTCTGCTTGAAAGTTCAAACTGTTTAGCCTCCAAAGTGGCTGCACGAAATGCCCAGTCAAGTGTGATTTTTGTCAACGATGTAAGTTCTGCCAAAATTACTTCTTCTGTTGCGAGATTTAGCAAATCACGGACGGTCAGTCGGTAATACTCTTGGTATTTGAACCGTCTGAGGAGATTTCTCAGGTCTTTAGAACGCCAGATCGTTTGAGAGTTAATTCTGCTAATCAGACTCTTTGATAGTTCNTCATCGAATCTGGGGTGGTCTAAATTGTTCGATTCCCGTAGCTCCTTGACCCAACCTGGATAGCGAATCAATCTTCTTGAAAGAAAATGGCTATAACCAAGGACGGCTAATGATTGATTGACAACTGATTCATTGCCTTCAAGGCAATTGGGAAAATATTCGAGTAGATTATCTAGATCAACTATTGCCTGCTGGGGNAATGGAGAACACATAATCCAAGACTTTAACCCAGGAGAGATCTTTAAACCTCTCTGAGAAATTGACTCAAATCCAGAACTTAGCTGTTCTTCATGAATGGGTTCTGCCATGAATTTAGCAAGGCCTCCAGTTGAGTGTTGCGATCCGACTTTTTCTCAAAGATTTAACTTTTTCTAGATTCTAGGGTGGGGAGTCTAAAAACAGCTTTGTGCACTTTTTGCACACCGACCTCGAACTAATAAAATTTTTGCAAATTCACTGTAGGATATGAACAAATTTAAGCTCCAAACAGCGCTGAAAGTTCGCGAGAGGCTTGAGAAACTATACCAAAAATCCTTCGCTGAACAAGTACAGGTCACCCAGAGATTGACGGATCAATTGAATATTTTGGAAGAAGCATTCCAAGAAAACAATTCTGCTGTCGATCTAGCTAAGCGAAACGGTTTCACGATTGCCGACTTGGCTGGAGCGAATGGATTCGGCCAGCGGCTGAAATATCACCAAACTGTAGTGCAAGATCAAATGATCGAACAGCAAGAGTTGATGGAACGTCGCAGGCAAGAATTGGTTTCGGCAACTCAGCAGAAGCGTGTTCTGGAGATTTTGCGTGAGAAGCACGAACTGAGAGAGAGGGAGAAGCTCCAAAGAGAGGAAACTTTTGAGTTAGACGAAGTTTCACTGAATCTAAGACGTTATCGCCAGGAATCCTAATTCGAAATAGAACACACCAGCCAATGTTTCTTCATTCACACCGCATTTCTCTTCCACTTATGATGCCCTTGCTGGTTGGCTCTCTTCTGGTGGCAAGGCCCGCTTATAGCATTCCAACAACTCTTGAAGAAGGACAACAATTGATCGGGAAACTATGTGCAGATTTCGGGGTTGAATTCTGTGCGTATGTCCCTCAGGAAGATGAGGCGGATGCAAAAAAACCTTTGAGGTTGACAGCTACAGAGCGTCAGGTTCTAACCAGATTGGTTGAGCAGCAGGAAAATCTTGAGAGAAGAGGCCGGGATCTTGATCGCCGCGAAACCCAATTACAGGCCCTTCAGGAGGACGTTCAACGGCAGATAGTTCAACTTGAGCGAATACAACAGGATATTGAACAGTCGATTGAAACGAAAAAAGCTCAGGATATTGAGCAGCTTGAAAAAGCTGTTTCTTTCTACACACGTATGGATCCTGCAGCTGCAGCNTTATCAATAGTAAATTTAGATCAAAAAACAGCTGTGAATATCTTAGTGAGAATGAAAGACAAACAAGCATCTGCAGTACTAGAGAGTATGACTGCAGAACGATCCTCAGAATTGATAGACGCAATTGCGCGCAAGCGCTAAAAACTAGGAGCCCCAAAGATGATAGATGCCTTACAACTAGCTCCCACTTCCAGCAAATCTCCATTGGCAAAGAAGCTTGAACCATACAGCAGTTCTTTCAAGGAAACTTTGCAGCAGGTAGATGGTTCAGATAAAAAATATTTGGAAACAAGTTCAAATGTGCGTGATCCTGTAGAAACCAGACCAGACAACCGAGAAGAGATCCATAGAAAAGTAGCCGAAGGTAAGGAGAGCAAAGGTGATCATCGTATCAAGATTGTTGATTCAGATGAGGAGATGCCGCGGGGACCAGAAGAAATAGCTGTCTTGGAAAGAGCTTTGCGAGCACTGGATGAGAAAGCCAAGGTGCTTGATTTTAATGACAGTGAATTTGTTGGCGGACTTACTGAAGAACAATCAGTAGAACTGGCTAGATTGCGAGCACTGATCGAAGGTGTGCTAAGTGGTGAAGAACCTTCTCAAGAATTAATTGCTGAAGATCATGAAGCTTTCACTGCACTTCTAGCCACCCTGAATTTAGAGGAAGGTGATGCAGCCAGACTAGAGCGCGATCTTGGATTTTCAGGGTTAGGAGAACCGACCGGAGAAGAAGTGCGCAATGACGGTAGTATCGCTGTGAACGGTTTTGGTAGTGGTTCCAGTTCTCTAGCAAACGATCCAAATCTCGGCGAATTAAAAGAGAAAGTTGTGGACAGTTCAGAAAGTGGGGATCCTGATCTTGAACTGGTAGCCCTCAAAGAACGTAAGAATTTGATGAATTTGACAGAAGCGCAGAAAGCTGAAGAACTTGATGCAAATGACCCTAGATTCAATTCTGGCACAATTGATCCTGATCGCGCTGAAATGAGTATTGAAGAACAAATTCAGATGGCTAAAGCAAACCGGCTTGTGAATCAAGAATTGGAAGCTGCTACGAAAGCGGCTTTTTCTAAACAGGAAATCTTAAAAAACTCGTCAGGATTAGCGATTCAGAAAGATTTAACACAGCAACAAAAGCTTGAAGAAATCCTGATGCATCAACATATCGACGGAAATAATCTTGAGGCAGAACAAACTTTAGAGTCACTAAAAGCTCAACAAATGATTCTCGGTGGCAATTCTTCAACTAATGCCAATTCCATTGACCATGCCCGCTTAGCCACATCAATGAGTGGATTGAATGCCATTGCTCTGGAAATGCAGCAACAGCGTGAGAATGCAAGTGTAAGAGATTTTCTCAACAATGGAGAACAGGAATCAAATAATTCTGGCAATCTCCCCCAAAGCCAACTCTCAAAGATTGCATCGGCGTCCGACGCCAAATCTGCAAGTGGTATGACCTTTGCGCAGGTTGAGGATTTGTTGGCAGAATCTCCGTTTGATATGTCTCAATTGACNCGCAATCTTCGGAAAGGTAGAGAAGGAGAATCCCAAGAAGTGACGTTGCGTTTGCGCCCTGATGAGTTGGGGACATTGACAATGAAAGTAAAGCAGCTTGGCGATCGCTTGCAAGTTGAGATGCAGGTTGAAAATCCTCACGTGAAACAACTTGTTGAATCAGATCTGGAACAACTTCGAAATCGNTTCCTTGATAAAGAATTTAATTTCTCTGAAATGGAGCTCACTGTNAATATTGATGCACGTTCAGACGCAGATTCACAGGCGTTTGAGAATCAGGGCCGTTACCAGGAGGATACAACGGCGGTTAGTCAAAAACAAAGATTGAACGCTGNTCAGGAAGGTGCTTCAGCAGTTCGTCCACAAACTCGCTCAGACGGTACCTTGAACCTCTATGCNTGATGCAAAAAGGAGATTTTGATGAATATCAATGATGTCAATCAAACTATAAATGTTGCACAGACATCCCAACGTCAACTGGCTACTAGTAATTCAAAAGATGGCAAAGAACTTGGTAAACAGGACTTTCTGAATTTGCTAATGACTCAAATGTCCCATCAAGATCCGATGGATCCAATGAACACGGACAGCATGATGCAGCAGATGGCTTCGCTGGGTACGGTGGAACAACTCCAAAATCTAAATGCCAAGACCGATTCTTTGCTGAATTATCAAGAACAATTGATGCGTTCAGGTTCTGCTGATTTCCTAGGTAAGGATGTAGAGGTTCGAGCAAAAGAAATTCAACTGGTGAATGGAGCATCTGCCCCAGTTTCATATGAACTGGTTGGTGATGCAGATGAAGTTGTCATTCAGATCATGAATGACATTGGTGATGTCGTTCGTCAAATCCCCCAAGAAGCAAGGAGTCAAGGTCATCACAATGTGCTTTGGGATGGCATGGATAACGAAGGTGACCCTCTAACTGATGGCACATATTCAGTTAACGTGGTTGCCAGAACACAAGAAGGAGCATTTGTAGATACTCTGCTCTCAAAGTCAGGACAGGTTCAGGATATTCGTTTTGAGGGTGGAGGTGCACAAATCAAAGTGAACAACGAGTGGATCTCAACAGGAGATATCAAAGGATTGGGGGATAAGACGGATCGAAGATTCGCACAAGCCCAGCCNATGCCCCTGCATACAGAACTGCAACTTCGTCAAGCTTATGGCCGCTTAAGAGACCAAGAATAAATTCTTTCCCCATAGCAACTAATTAGGAGCAATTCATGGCACTACTTGGATCATTGCAAACAGGCGCCAGTGGCGTTCGAACTCACGGAAAAGCGATGGCTGTCGTTGGTAACAACATCGCAAATGTGAATACCTTTGGCTTTAAAAGAAATGAAGTTGCCTTCGAAGATGTAATGGGGAACGAGTATCCTCAGGGAGCATCTTTTACTCAGGTTACTAATGGGGTAAAAATCGGTGCAGTGAAGCAAGACTTCACTCAGGGCACCTTTGAAAATACAAGTTCACATACGGACATGGCAATTGGTGGAAATGGGTTTTTCACTCTAATCAACCCTAGATCAGGCCAGGAAATTTACAGTCGAAATGGTCAATTTACTTTTGACAAAGAGGGTTTTCTGTCAACTGAACGTGGAATGCGTGTACAAGCAATTGAAGTTGACCGAAACACCAAAGAAAGCAANGGGNTGCCTGGATCGTTAAAGGTTTTAGGATTAGTGGNCCCGCCTCAGGTGACAGGTAACGGAGCTGATGGTACTGGAATTCGAGTATCCGCAAATTTGGATTCAAATGCAGTGATCAAAGATGTCCCTTTTGATCCGACCAATGTCCGTGACTCGATGTACAACTTCTCGACATCAGTGACGGTTTACGATNGATACGGAGACCCACATACAGCCACCGCAGCCTTCAGAAAACGCCCTGACTTGCCAGAGCAAATCGATCCAGCAACTGGTCAGCCAATTCCAGGAACAGGTGTAATTAATCAGTGGGAATATTATCTGATGTTTGATGGTGGTTCGATCGGGCAGATGCCAGGGAATCAAATTGCAGTCGGTGGAGGCTTTCTGCAGTTTACTGAGGATGGAAAGTTGATCGCTGCAACTAGTGGCAGCTTTGAAGCTCAACCCGGAGGAGTCGATGCTCAAGGGAATCCTCTTCCATCAGGCCCCCCTAGATTAGTTCCCCAGCCTGTTGACCCGGAGACTGGAGTTCCTCAATTCGCAGTACCGTTCAATGGCGAAACTCCTGTTGTGATTGGTGTTCACTTAGGTGATGGTTACAACCCTGATGATCCCACAGATCCTAGAACTGGGCTCGATGGCTTAACTCAATTTGCAGGTCAATACTCAGTTAGCAAAGCCAACGCAGATGGTAATCCTTCTGGACAACTTGAAAATATCTTCGTGGAACCAGATGGCACAGTTAATGGAGTATTTGACACAGGTTACAGCAGGCCGGTAGGCAGACTGATCCTGACAAAATTTGACAATCCCGGCAAGCTGATGCAGATTGGTGATAATATGCTTCAGGAATCTCTTGGAGCAGGTAAGAAAGTTGCGGGTGAACCGGGCACACCAGGATTCGGAGAGGTGCGTAGCAAGAGTCTTGAGCAATCCAACGTGGATTTATCTCTAGAATTTGTGAAAATGATCGAATCGCAAAGAGCTTTCCAAGCGAATGCGAAGACCGTCACCGCAACTGATGAAATGATCACGGATCTGGTGAATATGAAAAGATAATTCTTGAAGCCTCTGTAGAGGCTATCAACATAATTTTTTGCAGCCATGTTGAAACTTTCCATGGAATTTAATCTCCTGAGAAAGCCATTATTAGTGGCTACTATTCTAATTGGGCTGCAAACCGGAGTCATGGGACAAACAACGGAAGCCCAAAATCAGGTAGATCAATTTTCCGCTGTAAGCATGGAAGCACAACGGTTAATTTTTGAAATGTCAAAGATTGAAGGTGACAGGGCAAAAGGCATTGCCCTAAAAAGACCAATTAGGAAAAATGTAGGGCGATTCGGCAATACGATTGAGTATAAATCCCCCCGAAGAAGACCAAGCTCGACACGCAAATTGATAATTGGACGTTCCCAGTCTTATATGTCCTCAATCCCCTAATTCACGAGGCCAATTTCGTTCAAAATGAGATTAGCCGCATTCAAGTAGTCAGTCCGTCCCACAATTGGCCTTCCTACTACCAAAAGATTAGCTCCTTCTGAGACTGCCCTTGCAGGGGGCACAGTACGCTGCTGATCTCCTCTATCATCTTTGAACCCTCGAATACCTGGGCAAACTCTTAATAGAGTTCTATCCGAATCAGTTTGATCAAGCAGATGTAAGTCCTGTGGAGAACAGACAACACCGGTTATTCCAGTGTTGCTGGCTTCTCTAAAAAGCTTGAGGAGGGTTTCAGCAGGAGATCCTCCATAAATCCTTTTACATTCATCCGGAATTGCAGAAGTTAAGAGAGAAACTCCTAGGATTCCTACCCCTTTGTCAGCAATCCTTTCTAATGTTGATCGGCCCATTGAGAGATGCACAGTTGCTAAGTCAACATGCAAACTCGAAAGCCAAACGACAGCATTTTCGACCGTGTTCGGAATATCATATAGTTTGAGGTCCACAAAGACTTTCCCAAATTTTTTCAGTTCAGCAACCCATTCAGTTCCCACAAAATTCAGAGAGTGACCAATTTTAAAACCCCACAACCCATTTGGTTGTAAATGGGACAAGTCACTTGCCACCTGTAAAGCCTTATCAGGGGCCATGCCATCCAGTGCTACAATCAATTCACTCATAAGCGGGCACCTGTAATTGATGAATGAAAATCTCTAGCCTCATGCAATGTGGTCANTGAATAAACAGGTATATTTTTTACAGCTAGACCATTAGGAGAACGTCGATCAACTCCCACGATAATAGCTTCAAATTTAACATCAAAAGCCTCCAGGACTTTTTCCATTCCATTGATTTTTGTAGATGCACTCGTAATCACATCATCTACAAAGACAATAACATCTTCACTTGTAGGAACCTTACCGACAAAGCTTCCTCCGTCTCCATGTTTCTTCACCTCTTTACGATCGAATAGATAACCAACGTCTTTACCTCGAAGTTCAGCCAATTCTACGGACACAACACAAGCNAGAGGTATCCCCTTGTAAGCGCTGCCATAGATCAAATTACATTCTGGAATTTCTAGCTGAATGGCTTTCGCCAAAAATCTGGAAAGCTTTCTGAGCTTGTTTCCTGAGTTGAATGATGAGGAGTCAAAAAAAACATCTGAATTACTTCCATCTTTTAGTGTAAAATCGCCAAATTTGAAGGCCTGACACTCAACCGCAAACTTTAAGAACTCTTGCCCTAAATTCGTCTGCAACGTATTCATAAAACTCGGTTATCCTAAGAAACGATTTGGAGAGTGAATTGTATTTACTTGGGTAATTTTTCAATCATGCACTAAGTTTGCGTTTTTCCAGTGCTTTCAGTAGCTTGATTTCTTTTATCTGGGGCAGAATCGGAACTGCGCCTTGAGAATATATTCTTCTAGCTAGAGAAAAATGATGAGCCAACATCGTTTCGAAACTCTTCAATTACATGCCGGCCAAGTACCTGATCCTACAACAAAATCCCGTGCAGTCCCAATCTACCAAACTACATCTTANACTTTTGACAATGCAGAGCACGGAGCAAACCTATTTGCTTTAAAAGAATTTGGAAACATNTACACACGGATCATGAACCCTACTACAGATGTTTTCGAGAAGCGAGTCGCAGCACTAGAGGGCGGCGTTGCTGCATTGGCATCAGCATCAGGGCAATCAGCTCAATTTCTTGCTCTAACAAACATTATGGAGACTGGTGACAACATTGTCAGCACATCCTTTCTCTATGGGGGAACNTATAACCAGTTCAAGGTTTCCTTTAAGCATCTTGGATTGGGTGTTCGGTTTGCCGATGGAGACGGAGTAAATAGTTTTGCAGAGAAGATTGATGATAAGACAAAAGCAATTTATATCGAAACGATGGGTAATCCAAGGTTCAATATTCCTGATTTTGAAGGCTTGGCTCGACTTGCAGAAATGAATGGCATCCCTCTAATTGTGGATAATACTTTGGGTGCTTGTGGAGCCTTGTTTCGACCCATCGATTATGGTGCGAACGTTGTGGTCGAATCTGCAACCAAGTGGATTGGTGGTCACGGAACCAGTATCGGTGGAGTAATCGTGGATGCAGGAAACTTCAATTGGGGCAATGGTCGCTTCCCCTTGTTTACAGAACCNTCTGAGGGCTACCATGGAATGAAATTCTGGGAGGTCTTCGGAACAGGGGGGCCAGTTTGTCAAATGCTTGGATTGCCTGCTGAGTTAAATATTGCATATATCACTAGAGCCCGAGTAGAAGGACTGAGAGATTACGGATCAGCTTTGAGCCCATTCAATTCCTTCATGTTGCTTCAGGGCTTGGAAACATTATCTCTACGTGTGGAACGACATAATGAGAATGCTCAGGCTTTAGCTGAGTGGCTTGAAGCTCACCCGACTGTAGAATCTGTAAGTTATCCTGGATTGAAAAGTAGCCCTTACCACGATCTGGCAAAAAAATACATGAGCCAGCGCGGGCATGGAATGATGTTCTCTTTCACAATGAAAGGTGGCTATGAGCAGGCGGTTAAATTTATCGATGGACTGGAATTAGCCAGTCACCTTGCCAATGTAGGAGACGCCAAGACATTGGTTATTCATCCTGCTTCAACGACCCACCAGCAGCTCAGTGAGCAGGAACAGAAATCTGCAGGTGTGGAACCAACGATGGTTCGTGTCTCTGTTGGGCTTGAGCATATCGATGACATTCGTGAAGACTTTCAACAAGCCTTTGATAAAGCTGCTGCGTAGACTGTAGATAAATGGAGGTGAGGTTCATTGGGATCTCGCTCTCCATCTGTCATCTTCAAATATTCCGATAGTAACTTTCATAAATGACCCTAGTCATCGATCGGTCAAACTATATTCTTCCGCTTATTCGTCAGGAACGTATTTCTTGGATTACACCAGAGGACGCTGAGCGCCAGGATATTCGTCCATTGCGGATTGGTATTTTGAATATCATGCCCTTTGGAAAGGACTATGAGTTCAATCTCCTCCATCCACTGGGTTTGTCTATTCTTCAAGTTGAGCCGGTTTGGATTCGTTTGGAGTCACACCAGTACTCGTCTGGTGATCAACAACATATGTCTGACCTCTATCAGACCTATGAAAAGGAAACTCAGTTATCCGGGCTGGATGGTCTGATTGTTACGGGCGCCCCAGTTGAAAAAATTCATTTCCATGAAGTGCGCTACTGGAGTGAGATTTCAAAGATCATTCAAGACTCACAATTAAATTGTCCAAGTACTTTGGGGATTTGCTGGGGAGCTTTTGCTCTGGCTTTTCTGCTTGGAGTGGACAAGTTGACCTACGACAACAAACTATTTGGTCTCTTTAAACTGCAGAATCTTGATTCTGGACACCCTATTACAGGAGANCTGGACGATGAATTCTGGTGTCCACAAAGTCGCNATGCGGGTATTGATGATAGCCTGATGGAAGGAGCACAAAGGGATGGAAAATTGAATCTGCTAGCCTATGGAGAAAGGGNTGGGTATTCNATTTTTGAAACTCCTGATCATCGATTCGTGATGCACAGCGGTCATCCAGAGTACAATGCAAGGCGAATTGTGTACGAGGCTGAACGCGATAAACTAGCAGGAGATGTTTTGCCTCCTGAGAACTTTGATCTCAGTAATCCACTAAACTGCTGGCGAGGGCACCGCAATACCTTTTTTACCCAGTGGTTGAAGTTCTGTTATCAGCAGATCAGTATGCCTAGGTGAGTGTTAAACAGAGATCGACTAGAGAGGTGATTAGTCATCGTCGAAAGATGACCCAGAGCGCTCCACTACCTCCCCAGCGCGGTGGAGCCTCTCGGACCTGTGCAATATAATTTCCCCCATTCTTTACCAGCCACTGCTCTACGATCTGCTTGAGTACAGGGCCAGCTTGTGAACGGTTGCCTTTACCAGTAACAATCAATAATGAGTCAAGCCCGTGTAAAGCACCGTAATGAACGTAATTCTCCACAAGCATTAAAGCTTCTTGCCGATTTTTACCATGGAGATCAAGAGTTTCATCAGGAGCGGTGTGGCTNTGAAAAGCTTTGCGAGAGGTCTTTATTTTGGCTGGTTTTGATTTCTGATCAGGCAATAAACTTGGGTCTGAATCTTCCTCTTTGTCAGGAATTTCGCCAATACTAGTAAAGATTTGATCCATCCAATTTGATTCTGTCGTTGAATCATCGAAAGAAAGGCTGGATTTTCTTGGTTTATGAGGTGGGTTGGTTTTGGGCTTCAATGAGACCTCTTGACCAAAAAGGTAAGGTAGACAGGGACAGTTGCCCCTGATCAATTGTCTCAGAAATAATAGCGGGCGGCGAGTGCGTTGTAAAATCCTTGTTCTGTGCTTCCGAGGCCTTGCTGACGTCGGAGCCCAAGTTCTGCGGACAAGCCAACATTTGGGTAGTTGATAGGGAAAAATTCTGAACCAGTGAAGAGCCTGAAAAGAGTCCCTCGTTCATCTTCTTCGCTTTCGAAGCCAGCCCCAGCACCGAGGAAGAGATTATGTCCACCTTCATTCAGCACTACTCGAGCGAATCGGCCTTCTAATGAGAAATGAGTTATATCCATTTCTTCATGGTAGCCAATCAACAATTCGAGGGAATCAATAGGGCTTAGCCAGTTTTTCAAACTTATACGCTCTTCTGGGACCACAGATGGACGGTAATGGAGGCCAATTCCGAGCTTTCGCGCAAGATTTCTTTCGGCAGCTTCAAATTCAATCAGTCGAATGTCCACTCTTTCAACCTTGAGTACACCGAATCCTCGATCTGACTCAAGGTAAAGCATNTGCTCGTCCATACCCTGAATGCGGCCACTCAGTGATTCCCCACTGTTGAGGTGAACCACGGCTCCGTATGCTGTGGCTGTCAAGGTCCATCCGATGAGCAAGACCAGCAGCAATCGTAGTTTTGAGAACATTCTACCTCTCTGAATGATCGTAACAAACCGATGNATCCAACACCGGCGCANTGACAGATTTCCNNACTNATGCAATAGATGCACCGCCTTTTTTNCGTGCCTTGNCACTCTGNGCNATTGGGGCAATTTNGGGAAGTTTCCTACAAGCTNTNTTNGATCGNAGACGAATTNGTCAAAAACAAATCNCANATCGATGGTGGTGATCAATTTGCTCNAAGNTTGAAAAAATTGAATAGCTTNTCTCCGTCTAGATCTTTCTGTTTTGCTTGTGGGTCGCAATTAGCTTGGTACGACAATATTCCNATTTGGTCTTATTGCTGGTTACAAGGCCGATGTCGTCTCTGTAGAGTACCATTCAGCAATAAATCATTTCGAATGGAACTTGGGTTGGCTTTGGGGCTTGGTATTTTAGGCTGGAGCATCAAGATAAGCTGTTTGCTTGGAGCTCTCACATTTTTATGGGTGATTGTCTGGACGGTTTTTTTAAATGCACCATCTAGGCGTGTGGCCAAATCGAAGTAAAGTTTTGCAAAAGAATTAATTGGAGATGGTTTAGTGAAGATCATTCCTGCGATTGACTTAAAAAATGGCCGTTGTGTTCGTTTACTTCAGGGGAAAGAGGATCAGGAAACAGTTTATGAGGAAGACCCAGTTGAAACAGCTCTAAGTTTTGAAGAGCAGGGTGCTGAACAAATTCATCTAGTTGACTTGGATGGTGCTTTTCGAGGTGAATCCAAAAACTTGGAGCAAGTGGAACGTATTGCTCAAGCAGTCAAAGTCCCTTTAGAACTTGGTGGTGGTATTCGAAGTTTAGATGACATATCAAGAGTTTTCGACTTGGGAGTGAGTTTCGTTATTATCGGAACGATTGCTGTAAAAAATCCGAAGATTTTAGAGGAAGCAATTCAAAAGTTTGAGAATCAACTAATCTTAGGTCTTGATGCTAAAGATGGGAAAGTGGCTGTCTCAGGTTGGGTAGAGGTCACAGAATTTAGTGATGAGGAATTTGCAAACCAGTGGAAGCTACTCGGTATCAATAGAGTGATTTATACCGATATTGCCCGAGATGGTATGTTGACAGGTCCAAATTTGAGTTCACTCCGGAGGATGGCGATATCGACTGGGTTGAAAGTAACAGCCTCCGGGGGAGTCTCTTCACTTGATGATTTAAAACAACTGGCGGAGTTAGAGCGAGACGGAGTGGATGAAGTGATCGTGGGCAAAGCGATCTATGAAAGACAGTTGGATTTGAGAGAAGCGTGTTTGTGGCTCAAAAAACATGCTGCTTGAACTGTTTTAGTAAGAAAAGAGAAATTGATATTTTTCGAAGAGTTATCACTTCAAATATTTTGATGATTCCAATTTGGTCTTCAGAGGAATAGTCTCTAAAAGATCAATTTGATCAGTCATCTTGGGATGTTCATGACATATAAATTACGCAATCAGGAGTTAAATGATGCAGATGCAATATAGAAGGTTGGGTCAAGCAGGAATCAAAGTGAGTGTTTTGTCTTTGGGATCCTGGGTTACTTTTGCCAAACAGCTCCCCTTGGATAATGCTCTCGCATGTATGCAAGCAGCTCATGATGCAGGAGTGAATTTCTTTGACAATGCAGAGGCCTACGAAAAGGGAGAATCCGAAAAATTGATGGGACAAGCTCTAAAGGAACTTGGCTGGGCCCGTGAAACCTATCTGGTCTCCACCAAGTTTTTCTGGGGAATCGTGCCAGGTGTCAACACGAAAAACACCTTGAATCGCAAGTACCTCAGACAAGCAATGGATCGCTCGCTTGAGCGCTTTGGTCTGGATTTCATCGATCTGGTTTTCTGTCATCGTCCAGATCCTGAAACTCCTATTGAAGAAACCGTATTTACCATGTCAGAAATGGTTAATTCTGGGAAAGCTCATTATTGGGGTACTTCTGAGTGGTCTGCTCAGGAATTGTTGGAGGCCTATGAAATCGCTGAAAGATATCACCTTCACAAACCAACGATGGAACAGCCTCAATACCATCTCTTCCATCGTGAAAGATTGGAGGAAGAATATGCTCCACTTTTCAAAAAATATCAGATGGGCACTACAATTTGGAGTCCCCTTGCCTCAGGTATGTTAAGTGGAAAATATCTGGATAGTATTCCGGCTGACAGCCGAGCAAACCTCCCTGGATATGAATGGCTTAGAGAAAAGCTAACGGATCAGACTACCTTAAATAAGGTGAAGAATCTGAATGTCATTTCAGATCGATTAGGCTGTTCTCTCTCCCAATTAGCCCTGGCTTGGTGTGCAAGTAATCCAAACGTTTCAACTGTAATTACCGGGGCAAGTCGAGTGGAGCAAGTCCATGAAAATATGAAATCTTTGGGGGTGTTGGAATTGCTAACTCCCGATGTACTTCAAGATATTGAAGGGGCAATTGCCTGAAATTTCTTACCTTTAAATTTGAAAAAAATAAATTTTGGATACAGTTGATTATAGGTCACAAACTAACAATTCTATTAGGACTTGGTTAATTTTTGTGATTGAACTGCAATTTATTACTTTTTTTAAACTAATTAAGCTACGATCAAAAAAGTTCTGATGATCTCCCTAACTATTCATAGTTAGTTTTGATTTTCTTATTTCCCAATTGACGACACCATAAATTGGGCATTCAATATTCTGGAGTTCCAGAAATGCAAAAACTCTTATTTTTCGCAAAACTAATTTTTTTAATGATTTTAACAGGTCTAGCTCAGGCGTATGAGCTGACAATATTGCATCTAAATGACCATCACTCTCACCTATCTGCTGATACTAGCATGGAGCTCAAGCTTGCAGGCAAAATGACTCGAGTACGGTCCGGCGGATTCCCAGCTGTTGTTCAGAAGTTCAAAGCTTTGGAAGCTCAAAATAGAAATGTTATCAAACTGCACGCTGGAGACGCTGTTACTGGAGATCTTTATTTTACACTTTTTGAAGGCGAGGCTGATGCTTCTTTAATGAATGAAGTTTGTTTCGACGCTTTCGCAATTGGAAATCATGAATTTGATTTTGGAGATACTGGATTAGCTAAATTTTTGGATTTTCTTAATGATAGTGAATGCAAAACAACTGTTTTAGCAGCTAACGTAATACCTGAACTCGGTGCCTCAGCTCTCGCTAAGAAAAGTGTAAATGATTATTTACAACCCTATATAATTTTGGAAAGAGGAGGCATCGAAATTGGAGTCATTGGCATCGACATCGTTAGCAAAACAACCGTTTCATCCAGTCCTGATCCCACGACGAAGTTTTTAGATGAAACAAAAACTGCTCAAAAATATGTTAACGAGTTACAAGATAAAGGGATTAATCACATAATTCTGTTGACCCATTATCAATACGGAAACGACCTTAAACTCTCAAAATCACTGGAAGGAGTCGATGTCATTGTTGGTGGTGATTCACACTCTCTTTTGGGGAATTTTTCCGAACTCGGGCTTAATTCTGCAGGCCCCTACCCGACTGTCTTATCAAATAAATCAGGTCAACCAGTGTGTATTGTACAGGCCTGGCAATTTTCACAGATTGTCGGAGAGTTGATTGTTCAATTTGACGAATTAGGTAATGTGAAGGCGTGTTCAGGAACTCCTCATATGATGTTGGCAGATAGTTTTAAGCGTAAAAATAGTGAAGGGGATCGAGTGGAATTGGTAGGTAATTTTCGGAAGGATGTGATTTTGGCAGTTCAACAAAACCCACTTCTGAGTGTTGTTTCAGAGGACCCCGACGCAGCTGCTAAACTTGCGACCTTTACTGAAGCAGTCTCTGAAAAGAAGGCTATTAAAATAGCAGTTGTTGCAGAAAACTTATGCTTTGAGCGAATACCAGGACAAGGCAGGTCCAAATTATGTGATGTCTCAGAAACGTCCATAATGGGTTCAGACATATCAAATATCGTTGCACATGCATTTCGAGATATGGCAAAGGCTAGCCAAATTGCAATTCAAAATGGGGGAGGTGTCCGTATTGACATTGGTAAAGGTGACCTGAGTATTGGTGACGCTTACCAACTGCTTCCTTTCGCAAATACATTAGTTGAATTAGATATGTCTGGTGCAGAAATCCACGAAGTTCTCGAGGACGCTTTGGACTTGGCCCTCAAACCAGATGGATCAACAGGTGCTTATCCATATGCTGCTGGTTTAAGATGGGATGTTGATGCTAGAAAACAAAAAGGTATGCGAATAATCAACCTTGAATTTAAAGGGCCAAAAGACAACAAATGGGTCCCTATTTCCAAAACTCGTACGTTTAAAGTTGTTACCAACAATTACATAGCCTCTGGAAAAGATGGCTATCTTACGTTCGGTAAAGTCAGCAAAGAAGGCCGCGTTGTTAATACCTATTTGGATTATGCACAGAGTTTTGTTGATTACTCGAGGAAGGTAGAAATACTTAAGAAGTTGCCAGCATCTGAATATTCAACTCAATCTTTCCAAAAATAGGTTGCGATAGAATTACCAAGTGCGTTCAAATGATTTGTTGAACAAGCTTACATTTTATTGAACAAACTAAATTTCGTTTAGTTTTTGATGAATACAACTTGAATTTAGGTCACCTGAAACTCTACTCTTCATATCTAAAATTTATTTAGAAGCCACAGATTATCTCACGGAACCTATGAATCCGAACTACATCCAATCAGTATTAATTAGTCAATAGTTGCACCCCCATCAATAACAAGGTGAGCACCTGTTACGAAAGAGGCTTCATCTGAAGCAAGAAATAGAATGCCATTCGCTATCTCGACAGGCTCGCCCATTCGTTTCATAGGGGAGCCCTGCCCAAATAATTTTCGACCCTCCTCGACGCTAACACCAATATATTTCATATGATTCTCACTGGCTTGTGTAAAGATCGAGCCTGGGCAAACCCCATTTACACGAATGTTCTCCAAAGCCAGATCTAAAGCGAGGCAGCGAGTCATTTGCATGATTCCACCCTTAGTTGTGTTGTAGGGTACAAAAGCCGGCTGGGCAATGTAAGAGCTCACAGAAGCAACGTTGACGATGGCCCCGCCGCCATTGGCTCGCAGATGCGGCAAGACCGCCTGAACCATGTTGGCGTAACCGATGATGTTGACTCCCAAAACCTTTTGCCAGTTCTCTGCGGTAGTCTCTTCAATTTTTCCAAAAACAAATGCTGCTGCGTTATTGACAAGGATCTGAAGACTTCCAAAGGAGGAGATTGTGGCCTGCACGACTCTTTCAACCGCTTTGAAATCAGATACATCAGCTTGCTGATATTCTGCTTGACCCCCTGCGTCTCGAAGAATTTTTGCAGTCTTCTTGGCATCCTCTCCGTTGACATCAACAACCATTACTCTGGCACCTTCCTCAACAAATCGAAGGGCTGTTGCTTTACCAATTCCTGCACCTGAACCGGTGATGATCGCGTTCTTATATTTTAGCCTCATGTCTACCTCTGTGCTAATTCCTTCAGCTTAAGCTCTGTAAATTCGCATTGCATTTAAAGCAAATAGAGCTTCTTGTTCCTCTTGACTACGATGATCGACCAGCTTCTGAAATTCTTGATACATGCTTTGGGCATCCCAACCCTCCAGTTGTTCCACAGGATAATTTGAGGCAAAGATGCAGCGCTGGATTCCGAACAAATCAATCACCTTATTGACCGTCTCCTTGATGAGGGAATCCTGATGCCAATGCTTGTTTGGGTATGTCAGCATTGAGAGTTTTATTGACACCTGTTCAAGGGTTGCCAATGCTTGCAATCCTTCCCAGTATTTCTGCTCTTCCAAAAGATCTTCTCTTTTGGGAGTACCCAGATGATTTAAGATCACAGGAATTTTAGGATTTCTTTGAAAAATCTCAGCTGATTGTTTGTATTGATGTGGGTTACATTGTAAGTCAAATGAATAACCTGCTTCAGCTAATGTGCTAAAACCCTGTTGCCATTTGTTCGAATCTAACAAGTTACCGAGACGATTGTTTCTGGGCCAGGATGGCTTATGGTTCAGGATCTGACGAATTCCACAAACGTTCGGAATTTTTTGGAGTTGAGCGAAAAGTGACGGCCATTCAGGACTTTCCAGAGGTCCTGTCGCGACAATCTGATAAGGTAGGTTGGATTGTGAACATTGATCAGCAACCCAATTGGCTTCTGCTAAACATGCATTTTCAAACAAAGGTCCATCTTGCTCAATGTGGCATACGCTGACTGCCTCAACAAACGTTCCGCCGATCAGCTCAAAACCTTCCATGCTAAGATCAGCTTCATAGCGTTGAATCGTATAAATTGGATCTTCATCTGGAGCAAACAATTGGGCTGAATCATGGCCACTTGGGCTGTTTGGTCGTACATCCCAAATATGAAAATGTGGATCCCAGACTTTCATCATTCCTCCCTGTTGAGGTTAAAGATACTAGCGAACAAAGTCCTCTTGCAAACCATCATCAACGTTGATGAGTTGCCCGGTCGTTCGGCAGAGACTCTCTGAGGCGAGCAGAAAAATTGCCTCTGCTTGTTGTTCTGGTGAGATCTGGAATTTGAGAAGAGTTCGCTGGGCATAGAAATCTGCCAGACGCTTTCTCTGACTTTCAGTATCCTCCTGCTCATCGAAAGGTAATTGATATTTTGAGAGTGAGGAGATCCCACGTTCTCTTGGGAACATGCTACTTCCTTCTACCACTGTCGTAGGTGCTAATGCATTGACTCGCACCAGAGGAGCCATTTGAAGCGCTAATTCTCTGACTAAATGATTCAAAGCAGCCTTCGAACTGTCATATGCCAGGCTGCCAACTTTACTGATGGTTGCATTAACGGAGGAGGTTAAAATAAAGTTCGCAGACATTCCTTGTCTACGCCAAACTGTGTAAGCCTCTTCAGCAACCATAGCAGGGCCAATCACATTCACATTGTAAGTCTGACGCCACTGGTGGTCAGAGATACGACCGGAGGAATCGGGTGGGAAGAACACTCCAGCAGTAATAATCAAAGTGTCCATACCTCCCTAAGTCCAAACTACATCTTCAAATAGCTGACTCAGACTCTCACGGTCGGTCATGTCTGCCGATCGAGCGAGGGTTGGACCACAAGCACTCAGTCCACTGCCAGCCACTCCAATGCCAACTCCTACCTTTTTCACAAACTCTTCAGCAGTAGTTTCTGCGGCCAGGTAATTCGCATCAGCGCAGACAACGTGAGATCCCTCCTTAAGCAAGCGATGGCAAACAGATTTATCGATCCCAGATCCTGCTCCAATCACAACTGCGAATTGTCTGGACATCTCCTGCTCCGGAGGCATCCGCTGCAGTTTTGCTTCCTCAAGAAGCCAGTACTCTATATCAAAGGCTTCTTGCTGTTCGATGGCAACGTATTCATTTCCTGCTTCAGCTCCGCGCATTACTTCAAGTGCACAATTATAGAACTCAGCAGTTAAACGGCTCTCACTCTTGTTTTACCCCAGGCAATCATGCCAAGTCCAGGGATGAGGACAACGCTGGGGTTGGTGTTACGGAGCGCAGGAGAATCATCATGCTTACAACGCTCATAGTAAGCTGAATAATTTTGTCGATAGCGATCGAGTCCCTCCAGAATCAGCTCTTTCAAAGCATCTAGACTCTGATGATGAGGATTCCAAGGCACATACATTGGTTTGATCTTGTTCCGTAGAAAGTGATCAGGACAACTTGTCCCCAATTCAGACAAACGAACGACATCTTCAGAGTTGACGAAGTAGCGCATCATCTTATCATCCTGCACTGTGGCAAAAAGTCGCTTATCACTGGATACTTGGCAACGAAGCCACGGCAGAATTTCAACAAGTGCGGCTCTGCGTGTAGCTTCGTTTAGTTCTGGATAACGTATTCCTCCGAAGGTCATCTCGCCTTTATCGTGCTGGGCTAAGTACTGATCAGCTTTTTGGATGATCTCCACTGTCCATTCATAACACTCCTGCTCGCTTTCAGCCCAGTTGATTACTCCATGTCTGCCTATCAACACTCCTCGTGCGCCGGGATTTGTCAGCAAATTTTCTGTAACTGAAATCCTAGATCACAAACTGGTCGTTGCCAGGGAAACCAGACCAGATCGTCTCCAGAGATCTTTTTCGTCAGTTCCTCTGAATGCAATGCTTGGAAGCTGCGATAGCGATCACTGAGCTTGGATGCATATGATCGACATGCTTATGGGGGATGAAGGCATGTAAGGGAGTATCAATCGAAGCGGCCCTCGGATTCAGATTGAAGGTGGAGTGTGGATACAAGCCAACCATCTGGTCTTCTATGCTGGTCTTATAACCCTTCACCGGCGCAGAGTTATATTTGGGAATGAGATCAAGTAGTTTCTGCTGGTACAGAGAAAAGAAATTCTCTCCTTTGGAGGTGCGCAAATCTCCACCAGAACCTTTGGCCCAAAGAACCTCGGTTTGGTCACCGCTAAGAGGATCAATTTCTTGAAGTTTTGCAGAGGTATTCACTTCACCAGTGTTGGTAATCCGTTAGTCAGATCCCAGCAAATTAGAGCGATAAATCAGTTTGCCAACCGGATCAAGTGTACTTGCATAGTCAGCATCCCATTTCGGGTAGAGTCGATCCTTGGTGTGGGGTATTTCATGGTAATTTCAGGAAGCGTTGATAGGCCTTATCCCAGATAGGCTGATCCTGGGGAAGATATTCTTCAATTTCAAAAGAGTTTCGGACGGTGTCGCGTATTTCTGAGAGTGAACTCAAATGTCTTAGAGCAAGACTTTGAATCAGAACATTCCCAATTGCAGTTGCTTCGGACGGACCACAGAGGACTCTGCGTCCAGTAGCATTGGCAGCTAGCTGATTCAGCAGTTTGTTCTTAGATCCACCGCCAACAATGTGGAGCGTTTTAAGGGTTTCACCAGTTGTCTCTTCGAGTTCGTCCAATACCTTACGATAGGAGAGCGCAAGACTTTCCAAAGAACTCCGAACGAAGGCTCCATGACTTTCAGGGACAGGTTGTTTCGATTCAACACAGTAGGCTGCTATTTTTTCAGGCATTTCGCCGATTGTAGTAAATCTTGGATCGTTAGGGTTGATTAAGGATTGTAGAGAGGATGCCGCCGAGGCCATTTGGGTGAGTGTAGAATAATCATAAGAGTACCCCTCAATTCCCCACTTGCGGCGACACTCCTGCACAACCCACAATCCACTGATATTTTTCAGTAAACGAATACTATGGTTTAAACCTACCTCATTGGTGAAGTTGTATTGTCGGCTCTTGGGGGTGATCACGGGTGCATCCAATTCAACCCCTAATAGGGACCATGTCCCAGAGCTAAGATACGCCCAGTCTTTTTGTACACTTTGAGCAGGAGTACCAACGACAGCTGCCCCGGTATCATGAGAGCAACTTGTGATGACCTTGGTATTGCTGGCTAAGCCCGTGCTCTCGGCAACTTGTTCAGTGATTGGGCCTAGTATCGAGCCACAGGGTACAATTTCGGGGAAAAGATCATGGGGCAGTCCAAGGGCATCAATCAGCGGCCTAGACCATTCCTGCTTACGTGGATTGTAAAGCTGAGTTGTGCTAACCATGGAAGCATCCCCAACGGCGACCCCAGAGAACATGTAATTGAACCAATCACCCATTGTGATCAGTTTGTCAGCAAAGGTCAGTAATTCAGGAGACTCCATTTGAGCAGCGGCGAGTTGATAGATTGTATTGATGGGCATGAATTGAATGCCAGTTTCCTCAAAAATAAAATCTTCGCCAAGCTGCTTACGAACCTTCTCGTAGGAAACCAGATTTCGTGGATCTCGATAGTGCCTTGGTGGCGTCAGGATGGGTTCTTGATCACGAATAAGAACAAAATCAAGTCCCCATGAATCAGCGCTCAAACTGGCAATTGGTAAGTTGAGCTGAGTGGCTTTACGCACACCGATCCGGAGTTCTTCGAAGATTTGAAGAACATCCCATCGGAGAGACTCTCCAACAGAAATACCACCTGTCGGAAAACGATGAATTTCCTCTAGCTTGAGTTGCCCTTGTTGGAGAATTCCAACTATGACACGAGCGCTTTCAGCACCACAATCCAGCGCAATATAAGCTTGTTTTTGAATCATTTGGGAAAGATTGGAATATCGCTTAAACTTATTTGATTAATGGGACACCATTGATTGAAATTTCAAACAAGATTTATGAGGCGGCTTTATAAACTCGTTTAGCATTTTCAGAAAAAAGTTTGCTTTGATCGTCCGGGCCAAATGATTTGACTAGATCTCTAAATGCGACAAAGAGCTTATCTGATGGCCAATCCTCATTTAGTTCCACAGGAAAGTTTGAAGCAAAAAAACAGCGGTCAACTCCGAAGATATCAATAATTTTTAAAACAGTGTCTTTAACCAGTAAATTATTTTGCCAATCTTTATCAATGTAGGACAGCATGGAAAGCTTTACAGAGTTTTGTGGACAATCAGCTAGAGATTGGATTCCCTCCCAATAGATTTTTTCATCCTTTAGGTCTTGCAAGGTTGGACTTCCAAGATGTCCAAGTACTAACGGGATTTCAGGATTTTTTTCGGACAACTTCGCTGCTTGTTTGAATTGATGTGGGTTGATCTGCAAATCGAAGATGAGTTGAAAATCTTTAAGTTTTTCAAATCCATCACACCATGCTGGGTTTTCAAGCAAATTCCCTAAGCTTTTATTTCTAGGCCACGAGGGTTGATAATTGAGAATTTGTCGAATACCTCTCACTTTTTGGTGACAAGTAATCTTGGCAAGGAGATCCGCTACATTGGGGTTCTCAAGGGCCAATGTTGCGACAATATAATAATCTCTTGTGGAATTACTAATTTGCTCTGAGACCCACTTGGTTTCGGCAAGGCAGTACTCTGCATAATCATCACCGTTCATTTCAACGTGGCAGACACTGACTGCTTCGACAAAGACTCCTCCAGTGAGATTAAAACCAGAGTAATTTAAATCTTTCTCAAAATCCTGAATTCTGTAGATTTCCCTTCCATGTGGAGCAAACAGAATACTTGGGTCGTGTCCACTTGGAGTTTTCGATGAAATATCCCAAATATGAAAATGCGGATCCCAAAATTCCATGTTTAGTTTTTCAAAATTATCAGTTGTTACAGAAGACAGTTTTATTTGTTAGGAAATTGGAGGATTATTTTACTTTGAAATGTGTATGGAAGGTCGGGGGCTCACCCCGACCTCAAAAAAATTAATTGGAGGCTGCCTCCACATTTGATTTGTCATACACTGTGAAAGGTCCCATCAAAACTCGGAGACCCTCGGCTCGAGTTGGGTCTTTCTCCACGTTGTAATAGCCCATTCTACCAGCCTTAAATGTCTCACCCGGAATGCCTTCCATTTGACCTGTTGCAATCAGATATGTTGCATAGTAGGAAAGATATCCCAAATCCACAAAGCTCCAGAGGGCAAATTCTGGTGCACAATCATTCATTGTGTAGCTTACCATTTCAGCTGGCAACCCAAGACCACTTGTTTTTACTTGGTCACACAACCCCTCATCTTGCATCGCCTTAGCTGCAGCAGCAATTCCAACAGTTGTTGGAGCCATGATCAATTTCAGATTA
The DNA here is from genome assembly GCA_002683655.1 of Deltaproteobacteria bacterium. Taxonomy (GTDB): domain Bacteria; phylum SAR324; class SAR324; order SAR324; family NAC60-12; genus JCVI-SCAAA005. The sequence goes on along the minus strand of NYTS01000040.1, from coordinate 21,657 downwards.
GGATACTTGTCAACCAGAGCCAGAGCTTGATTGTAACTTTTTTCTGATTGATCATCACCGTAAACAACATCTACCAAGTTCAGTGATGAATATTTTGGTGCTTTTAGGGCCTCTTTCATTGCAGCAATCCAAGCATTCTGATTGGCCGCATCTGGAGATGCAGACAAGACTGCAAAATCACCACCTGCGTTACCCATGATATTCATAGCCATATCAGCCATCACAGTTCCAGTCTCGTTAAAATCAACTTGAGCAATGAAAAGTTGTTCTCCCTCAGCGGATGGAATTGGAGAGTCCCAAGTTACAACTGTCATTCCCTTGTTGCGGGCTGATTTGGCTGCTGGTGCGAGTTGGTCTCCAGCATTATTAGAGATCATGATTCCGTCTTGCCCTTGGGTAGTTGCCGTGGTGAGAATCTCGATCTGGCCGGCCACGCTATTTTCAGGTGTAGGTCCTAAGAATTCTAATTTACCAGGGTTTTGCAATTCTTTATGTGCTTCTTGAGCACCCTGGTTCGCCTGATCAAAAACCAAAATTCCCAAGAACTTAGGCATCAGGACAAGATCCGCCTTCATTCCTTTCTTTGCGACAGTGTGTGCCATCAGGATTCCGCTGGAGACCATCATTGCAGCGGTAGCAACAGCTAGAAATTTTTTCATCATGTGAGTATCACTTGCTAGTAGGAATTGAATAATTTTAAATTGAGTAAATTATAAGTCTTTGCATCAAAAATACTTGATATCAAACCATAGGCAGACCCCTTTAAAGATTGATTATGAGCGAGAAGCCCGAAGAGATTCCCAGTAATTTTTCAGATTGGGAACCATCGCTGAGAATATTAATAACATACCGATTACACCAGTCTGAAGATGTCCTGTTATGTTACTTAGAGACATTCCGTTTCTAAGATAAAGTACTATCAGAATAGAGAGGATTACACCATAGATTGAGCCAGAACCACCAAAAATACTGACTCCACCGAGCAGAACCATCGTTATGATGTCAAGCTCAAACCCAAGCCCCATATCTCCCCGAACTGAGCCAAGTCGAGCAGCAAAAAGAATCCCCGCCAAAGCAGATATGAGACCTGACAAGGCGAAGAGAATCAATTTGACAGCGGTGACATTAATCCCGGAATAGCGTGCCATGTCTTTATTAATTCCAATTACGTAGACATATCGACCGAAGCCTGTGAAGCGGAGTACGACAACGGCAAGGATCAGCAGAAGAAAAAAAATAATCACCGCTAACGGAAGAGGACCTAAGATTGGCTGCTGACCAAGTTCTTCAAACCAGCTTGGAAAAACACGAATTGATCGATCTTCTACTAAAACTCTTGCCAGGCCTCGGAAGCCAATTAGCATCGCCAGAGTGACGACGAGGGAGGGCAAGTTCATGAAAGTCACCCAAAAGCCGTTGAACAATCCTCCTAACATGCCGATAAGTAAGCACATAGCCAACGCTGTTGGCATTGAAGCTCCCGAATCCACCAGCCATCCCAGTGCACATGCTGCGAGTCCCATCATTGAGGCGACAGAGAGATCAATCTCTGCGTTAATGATGATGAATGCCATGATCAAGGCGATGATGACCTTTTCAATCGAAAGCGTAAAAAGATTTACCTGATTGTCAATACTCAGAAAAGCATCGGAATTTACTGCATTGACGCTAATTGTTAGAATCAGAACTAAGCAAAGAAAGCTTTCCCAACTCCTTATATATTTCCAAACATTCGTCATCGATTACCTAGGTTTCTGGAGAACTGCGGGCCTGTTTTCTAGCCCAATACAATTGAAAGCGCTTCATGATCACGCTGTCAGTTGCGACAGAAATTAAAATCAAGAGTCCCAACAAAGCATCTCGCCAGAATTCACTAATCTGCAGCCAGCGGATCAAGCTGTTTTCTAACAAATCGATTAGAACTGCCCCCAAAAATGCTCCAAAGGCGCTTCCAGAACCACCAAAGATGTTCACACCTCCTACAACGACTGCAGCAACCGATTTAAGTTCAAAGCCAATTCCAGCCACAACAGTAATGTTTCCAAAGCGAGCCAGGAACATGAATCCGGTTAAACCCGCAAGAGCACCGCATAGAAGGAATGCTGTCAGGACCATTCTCTGATTTGCAAAGCCAGCCATTTTTGCAGCTTCTGGGTTTGAGCCAATTGCATAAAGCTTCCGACCGAAGGATGTGTATTTGAGAACGATTTGGAATAGGATTACGACCACAATCATACCAACGACCAGAACTCGTAGATGTAATCGGTCAAAGCTAATGAGGTTCAAGCTTGGGAGATCAAGCAGCCATCTCGGAAGGTTGACGGTCAATACGGTTTTAGCATCTGAATACTCCACCAACAAAGTACGGTAAAGAGCCATTGTGCCCAAGGTGACAATGATGGAGGGGATTCGACAATAGGCTACTAAGATCCCATTGATTCCACCCATCAATGTTCCAACTCCTACTGCGAGAAAAATTGCCAGCATTGGGTGCATATCACCATACTGTGATAGCTGATGGCCCACGAAATAAGCTGTGAATCCAACAATGGAACCGACGGACAAATCAATGTTGCGTGTTAAAACAACCATGGTTTGCCCAATTGCTAAGACCGCCATCAGGGCAACACTGGCAGAAACTCTGTTGAAAAGCCGAGCATTTAAGTAGTTTTCGATCACTGAACTGAATACGATCAGAACAAGCGCAATCAAGATCAGCAGGACCAACTCTCTCAGTTTTTCGGGTCGCAGTCCTTGAATCACGTTCATGCGCTCTCCTGCAGTTCTCCCATAGCGAGTGACATGATCGACTCTTGGGTAGCCTGAGGGCCATCCAAAATACCCATCTGTCTACCTTCTCGCATCACCAATACCCGATCACTCATCGCAAGTACTTCTGGGAGATCGGAGGAGATACAAAGTATTGCCATTCCTTGGTCAGCCAGTTCACGAATCATGTTGTGTACTTCTGCTTTAGCTCCGACATCAATACCTCTGGTCGGTTCGTCCAGAATGAAAACTTTTGGTTGCGTATTGAGCCATTTGCTAAACATCACTTTCTGTTGATTGCCTCCGGACAGTTTGCCAACTTCATGTGCTAAATTGGGGGTCTTGATTTGTAGCCGGTTCTTGAATTCTTCAGCTGTTGATTTTTCTGACTCAGTACGGACCAAACCGAGTCTTCCTAAGTACCTTTTCAAAGATGGTAAAGTTATGTTTGAAGTGATGGAAAGTGGCATGGCCAAGCCCAGTTTTCTTCGATCTTCAGTCATGTATGCAATGCCAAGATTTTGAGCAGCTTTAGGACTTCGAATACTTACTTTCTGCCCATCTAACTCGATAACTCCGGAGTCATTGGGTTGAATACCGAACAAAGCCAGTCCAACATCAGTTCTTCTTGAACCAACTAATCCTGCAAAACTTAAAACCTCTCCCTGATGAAGATCGAACTCTATTCCTGTAAAAGCTGCCTCCTTACTAAGTTTTTTGACTGACAGCACACGTTTGCCGAGTTTTTTCTTTTGCCTAGTTGCATAGAATTGATCGACCTCCCGGCCAACCATCTCCCTAATTAACTGTTCCCGGCTAAATTCCTCAACTGATCTGGTGGAAATGTGTTCGCCATCTCGAAGTACCGTGATTCTATCCGCAATCTCAAAAACTTCATCTAATCGGTGACTGATAAACAGAACAGCCACGTTTTCTTGTTTGAGTTTTCTAGCAACCTTGAAAAGTTGCTCCACCTCGTGATTTGAAAGAGAAGCAGTGGGCTCGTCCATGATCAAAACTTTGACATTCAATGAAATTGCTTTTGCGATTTCTACGGCTTGCTGAGATGCCAAGGTAAGTCCACTGGCTGGTGCCCGCACATCCAATATCATTCCGAGATCTGAAAGGATTTTATGAGCGTCATCATACATTTTTTCCCACTGAACCCAAATCCCTCTCTTACGGTGGCTGATGAAAATGTTTTCAGCAACATCTAGATCCGGAAAGACCATCGGTTCTTGATATATGGCCGCAATTCCGAGAGCTTGAGCTTCCTGTGAACTGTTCATTTGGACACCATTCCCAGAAAACATCATCTCCCCGTCATCAGGTTTGTGGATGCCGGTCAGAATTTTGATCAGAGTAGATTTTCCAGCGCCGTTTTCTCCTACTAGTGCATGGATTTCACCTGAAAAGAGTTCCAGAGACATCTCTTTGAGGGCTTGCGTCATATCAAACCGCTTAGAGAGATTACTAACCTTGAGAATAGGAGATGTTTTGGAATTCACTTATTATTTTCAAATTAATGGTCAGTCCATATGCCACTGAAGCGGCAGCAAGAAGGGGAAGTTTTTCTGAGAATCTATTTCAATCTTCATAATTGGAGTCATATGCTCACCCCAGCGTCTATTCACATCACTAGCATTGATCGCTGCAATTGTTTGCTCCAAGTTTTCTGTTTCAAAACAACCAAAAAGTGTCAGGCCATGCCGAAAAATGGAGTAGTTTCGAACTCCTGCCTTTCGAAGCATGTCAACCATTTCTGGCCATATTCCATCATGGCGCTTTTTGTATTCATCCTCATAGCCAGGACGTACTTCTAAAACCCATGCAAATTCTTGATTCATACAACTTCCCGTTGAAGCTCAGTTGTTGGTGATGAAGACTGCCTTCTAAACTCCTGAATCCGATAAATCGAATCGGGATTCGGAGGGCGTGGAAACGGCATGATGATATGTTCAGGCTCGCTCCTAGGGTGCAGAGTACCTCTCCCTAGTACAATCTTTTCTTCAAATTCTTGAAAGTCTCCGTAAACTGCAAAATCAACCAGAGGCCAGGCATCTGCAGAAGCGTATTCAAAAAGAAGCAGTCGACGTGGACGATTTGAGAAATTTGGACTAGAGCCATGTAGTGCTTTGACATGATGGAAACTTGCTGAACCAGCCGAACCTGTCAACTTTACTGCTGTGGAAAGATCAATGTTCTCAGAATCAGGATTGACTGATCCACTGAACACCCCTTGGAAGTGATGGTTCAGAGTTTTGCCCTGATGGCTGCCCGGAACAATCATCAGCGGAGCGTTATTTTCATCAATATCATCAATCATAATGCCTACTGCTAGTAGATCGGCATTGGTATGCGGATAAAAAGCCCAGTCTTGATGCCAGTCAACAGCTGCGCCTCCATTAGCCTCTTTTATGTTGAGCTTGCTGTTTCTGAAGCGGATGTTTTCGCCAATTAATTTGCTCAGGATCTTAAGTATTTTAGGTTTTCTGACAGCTTCTGCAAAAATATGATGTTGTTCGTGAGGCACCTTGATTCTCTGGACCCTCGGATTCTGGCTAGAGTGATTGTGTTCCAGGTCAAATTTTTCATCGGAAGTTATGTGACTCCTTGATTGTTCAATCAATTCATCTGTGGCAAGTTGAAGATCATGAACTTCTTCTTTGTTAAACAGGCCTTCAATACAGGTAAAGCCCACTTGCTGATACTCCTCGATCATATTCATGATTTGCTCAATTACAGATGATTGTTTCTTTTGAGATGGCGGATTTGTAGAGGGCTTCGAGAACCTGAACAGTTTTGAGACCCACCTCATGGTTTCCACAATTTCTCCGACTTTTCCCTCTACAGATGTCGATGAATCGATTCATCGACTCTTGTGTAGAATAAGAACCAAATCCTCCATTCTTTTCAATCTGAACAAAGATGTCTTTTTTATCGAAACGTCGGATTTGCAAACGTTCCCGCTCCGATTCTACATCTAAAAGCATCATTCCTTCGCTGCCATAGATTTTTAGATCTAGTTGAGGCGGACAGTGCTTTGGTAGTCCTGCTGCACCTGATAAAACAGCAGAGGCACCGTTGCCAAAACTAATAATGGCTGAGTCATAATAATCTGCACCTGTCTTAGAATTTACTGTGCGAGCAAATACACTTACTGGTTCCAAAGATGTTACAAAAAAAAGGGCTGCAAGAGCATGGGAAAGCTGGCCCCATCCATAGCCTCCAGCACGATTTGGATCTGCCCAGGTGGATGAATGAGGTCGGTACATGTGCTTTTCTGTTTCAGCCATGGGCTCCCCACCAAAAAGATCCATTAAGGCAGAAGACATATGTAGGGCAACGTGCTGGATTTTACCAATACTTCCCATTGCAACTTGGTCAGCAGCAGACTCCATGTATTGGGTATGATTCAGCCCGTAAGGTGTCATCAAAGTTTTTCCAGTTTTGCGAGCAATTGAACAAAGCGCTTCTGCATCTTCTGTCGAGGTTGCCATTGGTTTTTCTACCAAAACATGACAACACTTTTCTAAGGCATACTTGGCATGCTCTGCATGGAAAACATGCGGTGAAGCTACGATTACACCATCTGGGTTGAGTGCATATAGTTCCGTATGATCTTCACTGACGAATGGAATCTCAAAATGTTTTTGAATTTGTTGTAGTTCTGCTGAGCCGATTCTAGAAACTCCAACAAGCTCTGCGTTTGAATTGGCTAGGATATGAGGAAGATGAAACTCACAGGCCCACCATCCAGCTCCCACTACAATAATTTTTGATTTTTTACTCATTTGGAATTACCGGATTAAAACATTCAAAAAATTTTACCTCAATTTTCCAAATGGAACGATGTAATCAATTTTTGGTGGAAAAACTGAACGGATCACGAGACTATTTCGAGGTTTTTCTCTAATTATGGGTTCAAAAATCTTGCACTGACCTGCATCATATATGATATAGCTGGCCATTCTTATTACACTCCTTTGATTTGTTCAATAGAAAACTTGGGGGGTCAACCCATGATCACTTGGCAGGAATCTAATATAGAGCGACCCAAATCATTGGTTCAGATCGCTGCGGACTCAATCCGAAGGGGGATTATACTTCGTGAGTTGGTATTGGGGCAGCCTCTCACGGAGGCTGGTTTGGCAAAAACGCTTGGAATCAGTAAAACTCCGGTCAGAGAAGGCCTATCGCTATTGCGTTCAGAAGGCCTTGTGGTCGCAGAGCCTCATCGTGGCTATCGAGTTTTCAGTATGACACAAGAGGAGTTAGTCGATTTTTGTGAATTACGTTTTGCCTTGGAATCCCAGGCATTACGGTATGCGGTCCAGCGTCAACCATCAAAACTTGCCAAACAGCTCCAGCAAATCCTCACTGAAATGGAGGACAACTTCAGTCCAGAGAATCGTGAAAAGTACTTAGAGTTGGACACAAACTTCCACAAGAGCTTTTTTAGCTGTGCCGAAAGTAGATTCTTGCTTCAACATTACGAAAATATCAATGCTATCATTGAGACTGTACGCCACTACATTTCTGGGACTGATGCAGCAACAGGTAATGCTTATGAGGATCACAAAAAGATTACGGAATGTCTCATTAATAGTAATCTTGTGGGGGCACTGGGACATTTAGAGGCGCACATTGTCAACTGGTCCAAACGAAGTACTTTGAAAGCGAATCTCTCGGAGGTCATGAAGTAAACGAAAGGCAATAGTTTTCACTTCCTGCCAATTTTCTCTTGCCATCCTCACCCTCCAAGAGTACCAAATTTGCTGAATGTTTCACTAAGTCCGTCATGTTCCAAAGAACCCTAGTAACGAATCTGCATGAGTGCCGCAACCCGACAGCCTATCCGATTGAAAGACTACAAGGTCCCCCCCTACTTTATTTTAAAAACAAAACTCCGGTTTGAACTGGGAGAAGAAAGCACCGAAGTTCAGTCGAATCTGAGTTTACAAAGAAACCCTCTCGCCAAAGAAGAAGATCGCCTGTTGCGCCTTCATGGAGAAAGTATTGAACTCCTAGAGTTGAAACTCAATGGTGCTGCTTTGAGTGAGGATGATTACCAAAAAGATGAAGAATTCCTGACAATCCCAAACTTTCCAGAGGAAGGAGAACTAATAATTCGGACTAGGATTCGACCTCAGGACAACACGACTCTGGAAGGCCTTTACAAGTCTAATGAACTCTTCTGTACTCAATGCGAGGCAGAGGGCTTCCGTCACATCACCTACTTCCTTGACCGCCCTGACGTCCTTTCCAGATACACGACTACAATTGTGGGGGATCAGCAGACTTATCCCACCTTGCTTTCCAATGGGAACCCCATCGACTCAGGAAGCTTGTCAGGTGGGCGCCACTATGTCACCTGGGAAGATCCATTTCCAAAACCAAGTTACTTGTTCGCCCTTGTTGCAGGAAATCTAGAATGTCTTGAAGACTCCTTTCAGACAGTTTCAGGCAAAAAGGTAGCCCTGAGAATTTATACCGAGCATGGTTACAAGGAGCAGTGTCGTCATGCGATGGAATCACTGAAGAAGGCGATGCGCTGGGATGAGGAGCGATTTGGTCTAGAGTACGATCTCGAAATCTACATGATTGTCGCTGTTCAAGACTTTAACTTCGGAGCAATGGAAAACAAGGGACTAAACATTTTCAATGCTCGTTACATCCTCTCACGATTTGACACTGCAACCGATGAAGACTTTGAAAACATCGAGAGTGTGGTTGCTCATGAGTACTTCCACAATTACACAGGGAATCGGGTCACTTGTCGTGATTGGTTTCAGCTGAGCTTAAAAGAGGGGTTGACCGTCTTTCGTGATCAGGAATTTACCTCGGACTTGAACTCTCGGCCCGTCAAAAGAATTCAAGATGTAAGATTCTTACGAGATTACCAATTTCCAGAAGATGCAGGACCCACTGCTCACCCTGTACGCCCAGAAAGTTTCCTCGAAATCAATAATTTTTACACTGTCACTGTCTATGAGAAGGGCAGCGAATTAATTCGCATGTTGCAGACCCTGATCGGACGTGAGGCCTTTACCCTAGGTGTGCAGCACTATTTAAAGAATCATGATGGACAAGCAGCCACGGTGGAGAATTTTCTGGAAGCCATTGCAGAGAGTTCCATGACGGATCTGGAACCCTTCCGGGCTTGGTATCGTCAGGCAGGCACTCCAAGAGTTTCTGTCCGAGGGCAGTACTCTGCAAATAAGCAAGAATATGAGTTACATTTCGAGCAATCCTATCCCCAACTGAGCTCTGCAGGGGATCGTCAGGCCGTTCCGATCCCAATTCAAATCGGTTTGTTGAACAAAGCAGGTGGGAGCATCTCATCAGCAGAAACGGACGTGTTTTTACTTGAAAAGCCCAAAGATAGTCTGGTGCTCACTGGAATTTCAGAGCAGCCCATTCCGTCGTTACTTCGGCAATTCTCAGCCCCAGTACGCTTGGAATATGAATACTCACCTGAAGAGTTGGCCTTGCTCTACCAAAGGGATTCTGATGAGTTCAATCGCTGGGATGCAGGTCAGCGATTGGCCACGATGGTGATTGAGCAGAGCCTTCGAAGTCTGCAAGAGGGGCAATCGCTTGCTGAACCAACACTACTTTTAGAAAGCTTCGAGGCGATCTTGAGGTTAGGACATTCTGATCTCTCCTTCTTGAGCCAATTACTGACCTTACCCTCTGAAGGTTACCTGAGCGCACAGTTCCAACCAATCTCACCGAATCAGCTCCGGGAGGCTCTCTGGGGGTTGCACGATGCATTGAGCAACCAACTTAATGAGATTTGGCAGCAGAAATACAAAGAGATTGTGCAACCTCCTGCTGAAAGTTTAACTGCAGAAGCTGTTGGAAAGCGCCGCTTCCGCAATCTTTGTTTGAGTTACCTTGGAAGAAGTCAGGAAACCACTGGAGAAGAATTAGCTTTCCAACAATTTGAGAAAAGTCAGAATATGACTGAGGCAATGGGCGCTCTAAATGTATTGACTCATCAATCAAGCCCACTTCGTAATGGGGCATTGGAATCTTTTTATCAAAAGTGGCAGGACGACGCGTTGGTGTTGGACAAGTGGTTCAGGATTCAAGCAGCCTCGCGCAGAGAAAACGTACTTGATGAGGTTGAAGGCCTACTGAAACATGAAAAGTTTAGTTATCGCAATCCAAATCGGGTGAGATCCTTGGTTGGTGGATTCAGTCAGGGTAATTTTTCTCGTTTTCATCAAGAAGATGGCAGAGGCTATCAATGGTTGGCCTCCCAAATTCAAGCGTTGGATAAGAGCAATCCCCAAGTCGCCGCAAGGTTACTCACTCCATTGGTGCGCTGGCAACAGTTCGCTGAACCATTTCAAAGCAAAATGCATCAAGCACTTCAGCAAATCTCTAACACCTCAGATCTTTCAAAGGATGTGTTTGAGCTTGTCAGCAAGAGCCTGGGTGAATCTGCATGAGTTTACAAGAAGAACAATCCTTACCAACCAGGTTACTTTTGATCCGGCATGCCCAGACAGAGTGGAATATCCAACGACGATTTCAGGGGCATGGGGATAGTCCCATCACTGAAGAGGGTCTGGAGCAGCTTCAACGCCTGAAATCCAGACTTGCTGGACTAGAATTTGATGTAGTCTATTCCAGTGATCTCGGACGCACCATGGAAACCTCCCAAATGCTTTCTGGGAAACAGAGGGTCGAGGAAACACGTCTGAGAGAGCGAGGAGTAGGTATCCTGGAAGGTTTGAATTTAGAGCAAATCATGGCGGATCATGCTGAAGAATTTCGAGCTTTTCGGTTGGGTGGGAAAGACCATCAAATTGAGGGTGGAGAGAGCCTTCAAAATGCCCTTAATCGAGCTTGGACATTTTTGGAGGAGATGCCTGAACAACACCCTGGGGCTGAGCTGGCAGCCGTCTCACATGCTGGGCTGATTAGGCTTATCTGTAAGCAAATCTTGGGTCTTCCACCGGATGCCCCTAATTTTTTTCAGATCCCCAATACGAGCCTGACCCAACTCATCTTTTCACCTAAAGATCGTAGATGGAGTCTTGAATGTTTGGCTGATACCACGCATCTTCAGCCTGTTTTTGACCCTCTTGTAATGATCTAATGCATGGCCTCTATTTTCAGTCGTATCATTCAAGGTGAGTTGCCTTGTGAAAAAATTGATGAAACAGAGAATGAGATCTGTTTTCTCGACATCTCTCCTTTCACTGAAGGGCACACTCTAGTGATCCCCAAGCGTGAAGTTGCTAGATTTGAGGAACTTCCAGAAACGGAAGCAATGAGTCTGATGCAGACAATGCAGCGGGTGGCCAAAGCGGTCTGCAAGACTTATGGAGGTTTAGATTACAACATTCAGTTGAACAATGGACCAGACGCAGGCCAGGAGGTCCCTCATGTTCATTTTCACATCATCCCTCGTCCAGATGGACTGCGAGTTCCCAAGCTAGGGAAATATCCTGAAGGGCAAATGGCGGAGGTAGGGGCTCGCATACGAGCCTGTCTGGATAACTGAACGAATCAGGTCAATACTTTTGGAGAACAACGCTAAATGTTGAGGCCATTTTCTCCAGTTCAGCAATTGGCAGCAGTCGACATCGGTAGCAAAGCTGTCCGGATGGTTCTTGGCAATTTTAATTGCGAGGGACATCTGCAAATTCAGCAACGTTGGCGAGCCTTTCTAAGCCTAGGCGCATCAGTTTTCCGGGACCAATCCATTCCCACTGATCAAATTCTTGCCCTACAGCAAATCCTTCAATCTTTCCAAAACGCACTTCCACAAGATACTCCGTGGTCTATTTCTGCGACAAGTGCTTTCCGAGAAGCAAAAAACCGAGATGAAGCCCAAAACAAATTAGCTAAACAAGGTTTTCAGATTCGGGTTTTGACTGGGTTGGAAGAAGCAGAGTTGATTCATCATCTCTTCCGACGACAATGGCCAGAGTTGTCTGGGACAACCCTGCATGCTGATTTGGGTGGAGGAAGCTTGGAGTTGTCCTTGGAACAAGATGCGCATCTGATTTGGCAGGATAGCCTGCCACTCGGTATCTTGCGCGCTGTGAAAAGACCGGATTTATTAAGTCTTGATGTCCTCAAAGAACCCTTTGCAAAGGTAAGTCTGAGCCATCGAAAGTTAGTAGTGTCGGGAGGGAGCGCCCGGGAATGGAGCGAACGGCTCGTCTCAGAAGGAATATTCGGGGCTCATGAGCCGGGACGAAGTATTTTTGAATACCAGTTCTTGCCTCTGAGAAAGGCAAAGACTAGTTCAGCCACGATCTTCTACAGACTGATCGAGATGTGGAAACCGGAACAAGTCGTTATTCCTTGTATCGGTCTGAAAGAAGGATTGTTATTAAATTTGGCAGAGCAACTAAGTAATGAGGAGTGCAGTTTGAGGTTGGGTAAAGAGGTCCCTGTTCTTCAAGTCAATTTGCCACAAGCGGAAGTAGGTAGTTGAAACTACGGCAAGCTCAACATTTGGATGGCATCCAACATTTGATCATCGTAAAGTCCAAACATGATTCTGATCGCCTGAACCATGAAAGGCATCCCCAAAAGCAGGAAAATAAACCCCATCATTAGTGTCAGAGGGAACCCCACTACAAAAATCTGGATCTGTGGAACAGAGCGGGAAAGTAGCCCTAAAATCAAGTTTGTGATCAGGAGCGCTATGATGAGGGGAGCACCTAACTGAAAACCAATGGAGAAGATCCCTGAACTTAGCTGAATCATCATACTCGCCAAGTCATTACCCATGGTTGCCTGCCCAACCGGTATCAACTGGTAGCTTCTCACCATTGCCTGAATAACTAGTGCTGGGCCGTCCAAGCTTAAGAATACCAGTGAAGCAATCATGGTCTCCAATTTAGACAGCAATGATACTTGCTGCATTGAAGCCGGATCGAAAACGTTTGCAATGCTCAATCCCATCTGGAAGCCGGTCATGGCTCCTGCAAACTCCACAGCAGCAAAAAGAATCTTACCAATTAGCCCAAGGGTCACCCCAATCAAGAGTTCGCTAAAAACCAACATCAAAAAATGATGAATTTGCTCCGGAAGAACGGTGGGGGAGGGCAGAAAGGGATTTAGAATCAGGGAGAAAACAAGAATAACGACGATTTTGATTTGGGCGGGGATATTGGAACTTCCGAAAATTGGTGCAGTCATCAATACTCCACCCACCCTAATCAATACAAGCAGAAATACCAGAAGTTGCGAAGCATCATAGCTTAGCAGATTTGCCATGCTGGCGCCTAAGTCCTAATTTAGTCTCGGTAGTTCCCAGCGTAGTTGGTGTCTTCACTAAATCCGCCGACTCCGCGATTGCGATTCGCACGTCGTTCCTGTTCCATTTGTGCTTCAAGGCTGAGTCGGGTGAAAGGAAGAGCCATCAGACGTTTCTTGCCAATCCACTGTCCCGTTTCTTCACACCAGCCATATTCACCAATATCCATCCTCTGCAGAGCATCCTTGATCTGTTGTAGGCGCTCGATTTCTCGACTTTCAATCAAGCTGTTGAGAGTTTGCTCTTGGGAGATGACGGATTGATCTACCTCATCTCCGACCTCAAACTCTGTTTCTTCATGTGTAGCGTTGAGCCGTTCTTCTATTTCCTCCATTTGGCTCAAAAGCATTGCCCGGATTTCATGCATCTCCTCAGCAGCCATTGCTTCTTCACTATCAATTTCGTCAGGGGTATCCAAGTCCTGCTCGTCCGTACTCATTTCTGGGTTCTCCTTTAGAAATGCAATTTAATTGGTTTAATTATGGGGGAGCACAAGCCCTTTCAGATTTTGGGCCAGTCGTGCAAAAGGGCTCAAATTTGTACCATCTTTTTGTGGGTATGCAACACAAAACTCAGGATTTCTTTAAAATCATTGCAGAAAAGCCCATCCAATGCCTTGAAGGGAGCAATTGCCAAAAACCTTTTTGTGTTTCTTCAATCTCTCTGGGTAGTTCTCTCCATAGAATCGTCTGTAGTCCAAGTGTCTCACATAATTGCAAAGGCAACTGGGTTTCTTCTGGTTCCAGCGAGCAGGTTGAGTAGGCAATCCAGCCACCCTTTCTGACCACTCGTACTGCTTCTCTGAGAAGTTTCTCCTGAAGTTCTGTCTGTCGCAACAAACTCTTCAGATCTTCCACCCATTTGATGTCAGGGCTCTTTCTGATGGTTCCAGTTGAAGAACAAGGTACATCCAGCAATATACCATCGATTGATCCGCTGGAGAAAGGCAGCCGTGTTCCATCGGACTGCAACATGCAACCAATTAGATTGAGCCTCTGCAAATTTTGGCGGACTTTCTTCAAGCGGGAAGCAGAGACATCATTCAGCAGAAATTGACCTGGATAGTTTTGGGACAGCTGAAGCCCTTTTCCACCTGGAGCAGAGCAAACATCCAGAATTTTTCCTTCCAGGAATGGTCTGATGGATTGGCAGAAGGCATAAGAAGAGGCATCTTGAGCGTAGATCATTCCTTCCTTGGCCATCGCTGTATTCCAAACTCCCTGGCTCTTCTGAAGAACGGTCAACTCTGGGAAGACAGGGTGCGCTGCCCAATCAATTTCGATGGCCTCAAGCTGTTGACGAATCGAGACGATTTGCTCCACTCGGCTCGGAGCCAGTGTCAGATTCGGCAATAGGTTGTTTGCTTCACAAATTTGTTTTGTGGCCTCCGCACCATAACTTTTGCTCCAGCGATTCACCATCCAATCCAGATGGGAGGTCCTGGTGGTAAGTGGTCTCTGGGCTGGCTGCAATAACCCTGACTGTAAATCCCGCTGCAACTGGCGAAGGATTGCATTGACAAGACCGGTTCTAGCTTCCAAACGATGTATTCGCACCAATTCAACCGCTTGATGGATTGCACGGTGATGCTTCGAACTGCGTAGAAAAATCAGCTCGTAGGCCCCAATCAGCAAGATCCCCTGCAACACATCCTGCAGCTTGGACCACGGAAGCCGACACCGATCCTGAACCTCAGCCTGGAGCCAGCGATAGTGGCGCAACACTCCCTGCAACAAGTGAGTTTGGTGTCGATTGTCTTCACTTGGGCTGAATTCTGCCTGCCGAATCGACTGCCAGTCTCTTTGTTTCTTGAATTGAAGATAACTGCGCAAAGCCAGCAATTGTGGAGATTGGAGACTATTTTTTGATGGATGACTCATGAAGAAACCTCACGGTGTGAACGCTATTTGCATCATCGCANAACAACTTTAGAACCCAGATCCCTCAACGTCAAATAAAAGTAAGCAATGGGAGCCGTTCTTAACCAAGACGAGGTAGATGCACTGCTGCGCGGGGTGTCCGGTGATGACATGGACATGGATGATGAAGAGGATGAGTACGACCCGGAGGAAGTCGTCCCCTTTGATCTGACTGCTCAGGACCGGATCATCCGTGGTCGCATGCCGACCCTGGAAATCATTCATGACCGCTTCGTCCGACTTTTCCGACTAACTCTCTCCAATGCACTGCGCAAGGTCGTCGATATCAGCGTGCGTTCGACGGAACTCATCAAGTTCGGTGAATTCCTGAAGACACTTCCGGTGCCTTCGTCCATGAACCTCTTTCGGATGACACCGCTACGAGGCAATGCAATCCTGGTGCTCGAGACTCGTCTGGTCTTCACCCTGATTGATTTGTTCTTTGGTGGAAATGGAGAACTAGAGATCAAGTCGGAGGGAAGAGATTTCACGGAGATTGAAGCAAGAATGATCAAGAGGGTCACGGTCAGTGCCCTGGAAGATTTGCAAAGCTCGTGGCGGCCCGTATTTCCGGTACAGATCAACTACACCCGAGCGGAAACCAACCCTCAATTCGTGGCAATCGTTCCTCACAGCGAAATCGTAATCGTCGTCACCTTCGATGTGGAAATCGGCCGGGCTCCAATGGCCATTACGCTCTGTGTGCCGTACTCCATGATTGAGCCCATTCGGACCCGTTTGAACGCTGGCTTCCAGAGCGAACAAGACGAAAAAGACAACACTTGGAGCAATCGTTTCAAGAAGAACCTAAATCAGACCCACGTCGAGATGGTTGCCCAATTGGGGGAAACCCAGATGTCGGTTCGCAACTTCCTCAACCTTGAGGTGGGTGACCTGATCACGCTTGAGCACGAAGTCCAGCACCCCATCGGTCTTCTCGTCAATGGTGTGCAAAAGTTCTCAGGTTACCAAGGCTCTTACAAGGGCCACAAAGCCATCAGCGTAGAAGAGTTGGTCTATGTGCCACCCGCCGTCGATGAAATGTTGGTGATGTAACCCCTTGACAAGAAAGATTACTCTAAACTAAGATACTCGTTTTGTTTGAGCGGGCTGATAGCTCAGTTGGTAGAGCATCTGACTTTTAATCAGGTGGTCCAGGGTTCGAGTCCCTGTCAGCCCACCAACAAAANCAANTACTTAGNTNNTACAGGCTCCCCGAACGCACCCAGAAAATAAAATTGGTAGCAAAAAAGTCGTAATTCGCTACCGAGCTCGCCTCTGCAATACTTCTCGTCGTCACCACTAGAAAACATCGAAAAGTAAGTATTTCACTAGTTTTCTAAACAAACATCTTTTCCACCAGCATTGCTGCCCCAACGGCTCTAGTTCTCTTCTGGCAGGTGACCGGTCACCCGGAACCCGCGCAGCAGAATCTCGTCAGTGGTCCGACCCAAACTCCAACGTTGTTGCCTCGCCACTTGCCGCAGCAGCTGCATCAGATCACCATGCACCATACAACTCAAATGCTTTCTTCGNTCACGGTAAACTTCCGCTGAAATCNTGTTGATCTCCTTCATTGCAATTCTCCTATCTAACGTAGCCAAACTTACNAATGGACGGCACAGTCGAAAACTTGATCTTCAACAATGCCTCCATCGTTTTGAAAAGGGTGAAGATGCTCACTGAAGCAGAAGATGCTCACTTATNTTTGTGAGCACCTTCGACCTGGGTGAGCACCTTCAGAGAGCAGAAAAGCCAGTGGGTTCTTCTGGCAAACTCCACTCCCAATATGATTTCTCTTTGGGACCACCCACCTTGCGCTTGATGACTTTGAGTTCATCAGCAGCACGCCGTATTGTCGGCCAGGCAAGTCCGGCAGCCTTGACTTCTTCTTNGATCGGTTTGACAGCGGTAGCACCCTCAGAGAGCAGATCACGTAGAAATTCCAGCGCTTCATCCCGCGGTTGTCTTCGGGAATCAGATTGCTGCGCNTCAACGTCTTCAAAGATCTGTTGGGCAGAACCATAAACAGCCTCCCCCCATTGGATCTTTGAATTGGAAATCTCTTCATGACCAGGAACTTGTTNCTGCTCCAGCGTGTAAGCATATCCGTCCCTGTCGGCACCGATATTGGATTTGAGTCGGATTAAAGAACGTTTGTCTTCACTGTCCACATTAGTCTGTTTAATCGTACCTAGGACAATTCTGGCAACTGCGGCAAACCCAACGGAACCAGTAACCCGATCCAGCGGATCACGAACTTGGTTGCTCTTGGAAAAATGTGTAATTCCNAANACCGCACAGTTCTGTNCCTCTGCCAAGTCAACCAGTGGTTGTAGGGCTCTTCGGACTTCGGTGTTGCGATGAGAATCTCCACTCACTGCAGAAACGATGGGATCAGCGATCAAGAGACTCAACGAACCAATCTTCTNCAATTCAGCAGCCAGCATCCGTAGGTCTTTGGCAGGATCAAAACCGCGTGTACCTTGTTCATCAAATACGTTGTCAATGAAGTTGATTCGTTGCAGGTCCGCACCGGCTAAAGCAAGGCGTGGGACCAACGTATCCTTTGGATCGTCTTCTCCNGACCAAATCAGGACATTGCCCCTCTTCGCTTGACTTCCGTCAGGCCAGTTGCCCCCTNTAGAGACAATCGCTGCCATCTGCATCGCGATGGTGGTTTTACCAGTGCCGGGCTGCCCTGCCAATAAATGCAACTTGCCTTGTCCCAGCCAGTCTTTCCAAAGCCATTGAATCGATTCCATGGGGATATCGCTAGCCTGTCGTAAGCGGACCTTCTCTCCTGAAGAACCTTGTGTACGTAGCAGCTTGAGGACATCAGCGAGGGTGCGCGCATTCAGGGTGCTACTGATGTCTTCTCCTCCAGATGGTGATTCCAGAAAACCCAGCAGTTTCTGCTCGAGTTCCGGATCATCGAGTTGGATACCCGTTCTGCGAAACGCATTGGCAGCCTCTATCTGACGAACGTGATAGAGTCTGCTGCGTGGATCAAGCCGGAGCCAGGGAGTTGTTGGTGGTGCCTTCGTCTCTGTGGACGCAGATTCCTGAGAGCCTGCTGAACTGTTCCGCTTCTTAGCAAAGCCTTNGAGAATCGAAGGACCACCCAATAAATCTACAAGATTGTCCCGATCCGATAAGTGATCGCAATGTCCGTGAAGACATTTGAATCGTTGTCCCCCTGCAGGCGTACGNAGGATGACGGTGGAACTTNTCCCATCGCTGTTGTCGGTGTGCTNTNCTCGATTCGGACAGAGAACA
This sequence comes from Deltaproteobacteria bacterium, assembly GCA_002683655.1. GTDB lineage: Bacteria > SAR324 > SAR324 > SAR324 > NAC60-12 > JCVI-SCAAA005. Next base: position 3,399 of record NYTS01000040.1, on the reverse strand, counting down.
ANGACAGTCTCTCCCTTGTCCTCAATCACCCAGCCACGACTTTGGAACAGTGCAATGAAGTCAATNGTGGAGTAATCGTAGAAAGTGATATCATTGCCAAAATCTCCCGTATCACTGCTGGAGAATCCCTGCTTCTCCTTTTTCTTGGAATGCCCGTTGAACTTTTGCTTACCGGCCTTGGCCGGATAACTTGCTGCCAGGGTTAGGTGATCAACAAAGTGGATATCCTGCCAACTTTCATCGAGCCAGCGGTATTCCTTCCTAGTGACTGGATGAATTGAGGGAGGAACCACCAGTTGGGTGCCTTCCCCTTGAATTTCTCCNCCGTGATCAGCAATACCCCCAGCGCCTGCAAAAACAAATTTAGCAGGTGTATCAGAAAGGACGTAATGATGGCGTTTACCACTNCCGGTTTCGACNACNGGNCCNCCCTTCAGCCACTCATAGCCCTCGTCATCATTAGACNTTTGCAGGTGTGTTTCCCACAGCGCATCATCGTCGTAGTCGATTCCTCGCAGGAACCTTCCCTCTTCCATCGGGATGCCACAAAGCAAGCCCACGTTGTCCTCTGCTGAAAACAACCTCAGCANTGCTTCCGTATCCAAGCCCTGGTATTTTTCCAGCTTCTGCCATTGCTTTTGATAGGGCTTNTTNCCAGATAAAGGTATCGGGTAGAGCCCAAGTTGATGGTATTGCTGAATCGCCTGATCTCGGCGTTTTCTCCACTCAGCCGTTGGATCAGCACTGGCTCCTGGATTGTCGTCAGACCCTGATTTGGACGTGACTTTTCTCTTATGTTGATTTAACATATTAATCCAATATTTAAATATTATAACTTGAGCCCCGGCGTCAGAGTTCCTACCTCTCACGACCGGGGTTTTGTTGTTTTTGGACGAATGTCCTTTAGCCACCAAGATTTAGTTCAACAGCATCAGCGCTGTGGCACCAATCCTTCGTTGCGTTGGGACAATTCCTCCAAAAACAGCATCAACCGCTGGTGGTCAACCAACACGCTCCTACCAACTTGGATTGCGCATCCATGGCGAAGCATATCTGGTTTACGATTGAAAAGGAGCCAACGCAGATCCAATGGACACTTGCCGCTAGCAATGTAATGTGACGCCCGCTCCCATTGTGGGGTCGGTTTCGGTTTAATTTCCATATTATTTCCTTATTAGAAGTTATGGACGATCCCGGCGAACTCCGGGCTCAGAGACAGATCATACCGTTTTTTTCACAATGTCAACGGGTTGTGGGAATCAGCAAATGCTCATTCAATCAGTATAAGAATTGAAGAGTGTGGGAGATTTTTGTGTTTAGTTGGTGAAGATGGAGATTGAAGAGAATTATTTTCCTCTTCAAATTAGGAAATTTAGGCGGGAGTTTAAGTCATTGCTAAAATAGTGAGGAAAAAACAAGGCGGTTTAGCATTGAAATTGTTAAAAATTTTCTATGTCTAATTTGCGCGTGCGGAAACTTCAGCAGCAGGAGCAACATTACCGGTCCCCCTACCATTAACAGCGGCGATCCTGTAATAGTACCATTTGTTGGTGATCAAACTTGCATCTGTATAACTGCAGGTCCCACTGACACAACCGGACGCCACATTCGTGATCGTCTGTAAACTGGCACTACTACTGTTCAAATTATTCTGATCAAAGGTGATGACATCGGTGAGGCCTCCCAAAGACTGCTCAACTTTATAAATTGTATAGCTTGTACTGCCGGGAACAGCACTCCACTGAAGTTGGATTTGCCCCGAAGTAGAGTTGTCTAATGATAAATCTTCCACAATGGGAGGTAAGGTTTTTTGGTAAAGAGCCTCAATTTCAGTAGCACTTAAAGACCTGCCGAAGATTTTCACCTCATCAATAAAGCCTTTCCAATTGTTGTCACCATGACGGTTTAGACCAATCTTGATTCGATCCCACTGATTTCTCGTTGGCGAACAGGTTGGCGAACTTGAACTGTTACAGACTTTCAACCAGCCAGTAGAGCTGTCTCTGAGTCTGCCGTTAACATAGAAGAAAATATCATCATCAGCTTCATGGACTAAAACCGCATGGTACCAGTTACCGATGTAAAGCCTCGGGCCATGAACCTTGTTGTCTCCGGAAATCGAATTGAAAGCGCGTATTCGGCCGACGGGTTCGTACTGATCATCGACATCAATTTGCAGATTCGGTCCATCATTGTCATCACCGGTGGAAATCACTGAAGAGAATTTTTCAAGGTCTCCATCTGGGTTCAGCCACACCGAAATTGTCCAGTTGTCAGGGATGTCACTGTTGGAAAAGTTGTCGTTGTAGCCAAAACTCCCATTGTATCTCGATCCATCCAATTGCCCGGATCCATCAAAATATGCAGAATTTCCATAGGCACATCCCTCCCCGAAAGAAATGCTACCTCCTGCATTAGAACTAATGTTGAAGGGCCAACCATCAGAACTGGACCGAGAACCCTGGGCGCTCTTATCAAGTAAATCACTGTTCAAGGGATAATAAATCAGCAAATCTGGATCAGTGTCATTGATCGTTGATGAACTTGCTGTGGAAGTACATTCTACAGGAAGTGGACTGCCGCTGACTTCGTTGGTGGAAAGTTTAAGAATGTTCCCATTACTCGTGTCTCGGGCTCCAAGTCGATAATAATAGGTCTTGGTAGAATCTAGAGTACCGTGAACATACATACTCTTCGTTCCGAGGATGATGGGTGTCGCATTGTCGGATGCGTCCACGAGTCGATTGGCAGGTACACGGGAACTTGGCGCAACTGTGGTCCAGTAAAAGGTGTAGGTATCACTGGAGTTATCAAAGTTGCTTGGGGCGCCCCAACCAAGAGAGAGTCGATTGAAGTCTTGAGTAATATTATCGATATTAAAGTCACCCAGTAAACTGATGTCATCATCAATGATCGTCACGGTAGCATTCTGAACTCCCGATTCAGAAGCACTATCACCTCCAGAAACTCCGGTGATGTTCAAAATGACTGTCTCATTGTCCTCCGTCGTATTGTCACCAAAAACCCCAACCGTTGTTGTACCTGTGGTATTGCCCGCTGAAATCGTGATCGTTGAACTGCTGAGAGTGTAGTCTGCGCTGGCAGTAGCAGTTCCTGAAGCTGTCAGTGTAACGGTTGTATCTACTGATGCAGTTCTACTTAAGGAGGCGGTAACAGTAGCATTCGTTGTCCCAGAATTCCCTTCGTTCACTGAGGCTGTTCCCGAGAGTGTTACAACTGGGGCAGATAATGTCGTTGCCGATACCACCGTTGAGTTGTCGCTGGTACCGGCAGAATTATTGGCTGCAACCTTGTAATGGTAAATTGTTGCTGGATTCCTGCCGGTGTGGGTGTAGGTAGTACCAGGGACAGCAGGACTAATCGTATTGAAACTGGAAT
>NYTS01000039.1 GCA_002683655.1 Deltaproteobacteria bacterium | reverse complement strand
TCTGCATCAGTTGGCGATAATATTTCAATTACTCGTTATATTTCAAATGAATTGATATTAACCTCAAAAACAAAAATAAATTTGAAAGATAATTTTGAACCCCATGTTGCAATACAGCATAGCAATCACAATGGCCAAGATTCGTTCGTTAATGGTGATGGAGACAACGCTAGCGACCCAAACATTACATCGAAAATGGTTGTAATGTTTGATTCAAATGTAGCAAATGTAGCCAGTATATCGGACAAAATGTCAGATCTTTACTATTACCCAAAATACAATCTTACAGCGTCTCTGTACGATAAATTCGGATTCAGAGATTTGGCAGATAATTCTTCCTTGGCGACCATAGCATCAAGCGCTGAAGATTTAGATAATGTTTCATACGATGCTGTATCGGATCAACGCCTTAAAAACTCAGAATTAACTCCACTTTTGGCAGTCAACTCACCTGGAAGTAGTTCGAATGCCTTCGGCAAAACTTCTACAGGAAGAAGTGACGAATTCTACACAACTGCGGATTACAATGCTTGGGCAACTACCCAGACAATCCCTGCAGGACCAACCTGTCTATACTATACGGCCGACTTATCTACAGGTAGCTTCACGGGTAGTTGGTATCCTAGCAACTCGGCTGGTACAGCTACCCCAGGTGCATCTCCAATCAGCGATAACGATAGTAATCAAAATACGATTCCAACTACTTTAGCGGGCTACAGCATTTCATCAACCCACACCGTAAATCTCACCGGAGGTTCCACAGTATCAGCCAATATTTTGCGCGGCCCATTGGGGTGTGGCACCCTATCTCAAACAGTCTATGGCTTCGTAAGATCGGTTAAGGTCAGTTTGACTGAGCCAATTTCACAAATCACAAATTTTTCAAACTTTGCTAGTACAACAGGTGCTCTCGGGCAAATTAATATCCCAACTGGAGAATTGAGTCAGAATATTATTGGTATCACTGCGGTCGATGGCAAAGACCATATGAATATTCAGCTAACCGACTGGAGGACAATTGATGCAAGTAAGCATTTCACCAGTGACAACCAGACCGTTATTGCCAATACAGAACCAGGTGGGATCAGCAAGGAAAGTCTGATGCAGATTGTTGGAATGTCTGATTCAGACAATGTCTCCGCAACGGCAGGAAATGGAAGAGGAGTCGTATTTGTAGATGCTTCTCCTCCTTTGGCCACAAGCATTACTGCCTCAGATACTCAAAGTGGGATAAGGCTATCAATCACATTCGATCAACCCGTACAAACAGGTAGAAACTTCAGGTTGTATGGCTTTGGTGGAAAAGATAACGCCTCTGAAAGTTCTCCAATATATTACGAGTTTCTACCCAACTCAATTACTGGTCAAGGAATCGTGATCCGCCGGTTAAGTAGCAATGGCAATGTTGTGGGATTAATGGATGTATTTTCAACTGCTGATTCTGACAATATTTCAACTGCAAGTTATTCAGAATCCGTCAGTGGAAATTCATTAACCATCAGCATTCTTGACAATATTACTGATGATTTCAGTAACTTTTTCGCAGCTCTCAGTGATAACACATCAACCAGTTTGTCAGCCGATAACAATGTAGATCCGAGTTTTTATATTGCTTATGACAACATCACAGATTTGAATTTTAATTCTTGGAATAATGTTGAATATTATGATGCATATCTAACTAATGGTGTTGGTCCAACTGATGACAGATCTAACCAATTTGGGCCAAGATTGGTGGGCTTAGATAATTTGCACCCCAAAATTGGGCCAGCAGACAACAGTAGCTCCAATGACAATGTATTTCTGATGGAAGTGACTGATCACGGGCTACAAATTATTAGTGCATTTGGAACAGGTGCCGATAATGGCACCCATTTGATGGGTGCTGGTATTTATTTCGATGATAATGGCACTACCATCACTGGTGATGTGAACAATGCAACTGATAACAGTTCAACAGCAACTCAAAACGACTATCCACTTTATCGTTTCTGGAACTCTGCAGGTACTGATGCACAGGACAATGCTTCCACTAACAATAATACGAGAACACGAGCTGTGATCACTTTTAACTCAGGGACTGTTCTGATGGATGGAGATTCAGATGGGAGAGCTTATATTCGAGGATATTTGGACAATGACAATACTAGTCTGACAACTCAAACAACTACTACCTTAATGAGACAAGCAGTTGACTTGGTAAATGGAGCTACGACTGGATCGTCAGTAGATAATGGGTCTTTCTCAGTAGATAATAAAACAAAATTGATTGTCGGAATACCGGACTATACTTTCACCTCAGACAACACCACTGCGGATAAAACCTCAGTAGGAACTAATGATATTCTTGTGATTGATGGTATTGAAGCAAACGGCATTGAATATGTTCTTCATATCTCTCCACCTAATGTAACTAATTCAGATACTGGAGTTGCTCAAACAATTGGATCCGTCAGTGGGGATAGTTTGGCACTCAAGGTATACCGCAAGGTTTATCTTGACGTGAGTATGGATGGAATTGTGGCAGACAATAAAACAAGCAGCACAGATCTAGCTAATTCAAGGGAGCTAACCTTCGATTTCCTGGAAAATCTGGCGTCTGCAACCGCTACTTACACTGTGGGTAGCCCAACAAATATGACCGGAGTAGATTTTACTGAATCTGCTGTGATCACAAACAGCAATCAAGCAAAGATTAATCTCTCAAATCCAACTGGAACCACAGATTCTGCAGGGCGCTATGTTGGAGATGGGGCAAAGATCTCATTGACTGCGACAGACTTCTCAGGCAATTCAAACACTTATTCGCTTACCTTCAAGTTGGGGCATAATCAAGAGTCACCAATTACAAACATTAATGACATTGGGGACTTCAACCCAATTCATAATCTAATCGAGAGCACTGCAAATTCCAGCAAGAGGGCATTACAAGCTCCTTAAATGCCTCCTTTCCTACTCTGCGGCCTTGTGCCGCAGAACAACCCTGCCTTTGACTTCCGAACGTAAAATCAATACGATCTCGTTCATCATTTCCTCCATTGAAACTTCTTTCAGTCCAGCATTAAGATTTGGCAGTTTCCAGTCAGTTGCCAAAAGCCCCCACAGTTTTTTCCTTAAGTCATAAGGACAATTCTGGGAGTCGATCCCAATTAATCTGAGTCCTCGCAAGATGAAGGGGAAAACGGTTGTCGACAGTTCTGCACCTGCAACATTTCCACAGGTAGTTATAACTCCACTAGGCTTCGTGGTTTTCAGAGCCGTAGATAGGGGGAGTCCGCCGACATTGTCAATCACTCCATTCCATTGTGTTTTAAGAAGGGGGCGATTGCCATCATCCACAGCATCCTCGCGATCCAAAATTTGCTGTACACCAAGTTCTTTTAACAAAGATTTTCCAGTATCATGTCCACTGACTGCAGCAACTTCATAACCAGCTTTCAGCAGAAGGCGCACTGCAATGGAACCAACTCCACCAGCGGCACCAGTCACCAAAACTGGACCATTTTCTGGTTTGCATCCAGCAGTCTGTAATTCCCAAAACGATTGTGCAGTGGTAAAACCTGCAGTCCCGTAAATCATTGCTTCCTGCAGGGTCAGGCCCTCTGGTAGTGGTAAAACCCACGTTGCAGGAACTCTAATGTACTCACCGAAGCCTCCATCCGTGTTCATCCCCAAATCATAACTGGTGACGACTACGGCATCTCCAGCCTTGAAGTTGGGATCTGTGGAATCTGCAACAATGCCTGAGGCATCAACTCCTGGGGTATGTGGGTAGTTCCGCGTTACCCCACGATTACCCGATGCAGAGAGGGCATCCTTGTAGTTAAGTGAAGAATAATGCACTTGAATCAACACATCTCCTTCTGGTAGTTCTTCCGTATTACGATCAACAATACGCTGTTCAAATTTGCTATCTTCTTCAAAAATCCGTATCGCTTGGAAAGAGATGGGTGAAGACATCAGGAAACTCCTTTTAGAAATCAGGCCAGGCAGATTGCAGCCTGAATTTTCGAAATTCGTGGGTCAGGGCTACAGAAATGTTAACAAGTGAAGATTTGTTGGTAAGAAACGGTTGTCAACCTCCGATACGAGACATTCCCAAGTTGGATCCGGTGAAAGCAACTGGTTCCTTGAAAGCAATCGAGTGGGCAACTCGCTCGTTCAATTCACTAGCAACTTCTTGCTGTTTTAATAAGTGTTGAATAGAAGTAGGTGTTGGATTGCTAAGGCAGCCAACGAGCTGGCCACTAGAGGTTAACCGTAATCTGGAGCAGGTAGAACAAAAAGGCGCACTTTCATTGGGAATGATGCCAAAGTGTCCTCCAGGTACCCAATAGCGTTGGGCAGTGGCATCATGCTCGGCATCAACCTTACGCCAAGTGAAGTGACGACCAATAAGTTCGAGAATTTCGTGCATTGGGAAAAGTGGGAATTTCTCTGTTTGAAACAGTGGCCCCATTCGCATGAGTTCGAGATATCTAAGTTCGATTCTTCTCTCAATAGCATAGTCAAGAAGGTCGACCACCTCATGGTCATTGGCTCCTCGAATGACCACCATATTAAGTTTAACACGTAACCTAGCAGTAAGAGCCTTTTCAATCCCTTCCAACACACGCTCCAAGCGTCCAGCACGCCCCAGTTTTCTGAAATTTTCAGGATTGAGAGAGTCTAAACTGATGTTGACAGAGTCCAGTCCTGCCTCTTTTAGAGATGTGGCCAATTTGCTTAAATTCAAGCCGTTGGTGGTTAGGCCGATACTTTCAACACCTAGTTGTCGAACGCCATCAATGAAACTGAGCAGATCTCGATGGAGTAGTGGTTCGCCACCAGTAATTCGAATCTTGGTGATACCAGAATAACTTACCAGCAATGAGACTAATTTGAGCAGGTCTGAACTGGAGAGCGCATTAGGATCTGGATTATGATCCTTGATACTAGTGACGCAGTAGGTGCAGGCCATGTTGCAGGATTCCCCTAAGGAAACGCGCAACTTGTTTATATTTCGACCGAAGCTGTCGAGCATGTGGGAATCTCCTTTCCAAAAATGGGAGGCGATTCTGTTTCCGGAATCACCCATCGTCTTGGGGGCCATTGCCNAGACCTTAGGCCACCAAGATCGGAGACAGTATTAGTAAGATTAAAACAACTATATAGAAAGACGTTAGGAAAAGTACTCCAAAAAAGCAAGCATGGCCTCTCTAATACAGTCATTCTTATCCGGAAGAGAGGCATGTAAAGGGCCAGTCGGAGAGCTCGGACCATCAGCGCAACGAACACCATGAAGAAAGGCTGCAGAAAATCCTGCAAACGCTGACGATCTCGTTGGATCTGCTGAAGTTGGTAATTGGCGATTCTCTGAAAAGCATANGCGATTTGTTCACTAGATTCCCCCAGATCCAGTAAACGGAGTTGTTCGGGGGCTAAGATATTTGCTTCTTGATAAGCTTGATAAAGCTTTCTGCCTTGCAGAAGTGACTGCTGGATTCTGAGCTGTCTTGTCAGCAGGCTTTTGGGAAGAAGAGGTGAAGCCAACTCAAGCGCTTCCAATAACGGTAGTTCGACCTTCGTCATCAGTGCCAAAGCTTGTGAATATAGCTGAATTTGTACGGTTTGCTGAAGTCTTCCCAGCCATGGGAGCCAGTTCAGAATTTGGCTGATCGAAATTTTGCGATGAACTGAAATGGTGATAAGAGCAAAGGTGAGCAAGCTCGCAAGCCAGGGAAGAGGTTGTAACTGCAAGCTGTCACTGAGTTGAAGAAGAGAAGCAGAGAGCCAGAAAAGTTCATCTCCTTGGGCGAGATAAAGTCTACGAAACAAGGGGACCAGCAAGATGGTTGTTGCCAGAAAAACAGCTAAAGCAAATCCGGCTATGGTCAATGGGTACCGAAGCAATTGCCAACGCTCTTGTCTTTCCTGCTCCTGCAAGACATGAAGTTGTTGAAGAGCTCTCAAAATTGTTGGCAGTTGATCCGAATTTTCAGAAACCGCTAGCATTCGAGTGAACAAATCTGGAAAGCCTTGTGCGATCTGAAAAGAGTCTTGTAGTGAATTTCCGGATTCGAGATGCCTAAGTGCATTATGCAGCCGAAATTTGTTGATTGGATCACTTTGAGAACGAATTAGAAAGCGTAAGCAATCTTTAAGGGGAAGTACAGAGTCTGCTAGTTGCTTCTATTGACCAGTCATCTCAGCCAGCCAAGCTACACTAAGCAGCTTCTGTAGTCGGGCTAGCTCCACTGGATTGATTTGCAGCTGGAAAAATCCCTGATGATGTAGTTGTTGGTGTATTTGCNCAAGGCCACTAGCCTCAATCAGAATTCCCTCACAAGGCTGTCCTTCGCTATTGGTTCCTTGCTAGAAAACGTGCAATCTCTGCATGATTTAAAGGTTTAAAACTTGGTAAGGCTTGTCATGGGAGCAAGTTGCTGTTACCCATCAAAGCATGAGTAAATCATTGAGAAGTAGAGATGTTAAAACTATTCCCCAAAATATCAGATGTGTCCAGGTTCAGATAATCCAGAAATTTCGGTTTCTTCTTCAGATAACTACCGCTCTCCTTTTCATCCAGAAGCAGTAACTTCAGTTTCTGCCGCCACTCCCCCAACCCCANCTGACCTGCAAATTTCTTCTCCAAATGAAGAAAATGCAAAGGCTGTAACAGTTCGGGCCTACGGATTGTTAGGATACACGCGCAGCATTGATCTGCATTTTGAAATCAATGCCCTACACCCAGAGCGGATTTTCTATTTTGAGGGGAAACGCTACAAGATAGCGTCAGTTGTCGAGATGGGAGAGGGGCAAATAGCAATCAATGCCGTTTCGATTGAATACCGAACTTGAATCTACTCATTTGACATTTCATTCAACCGATGCCGAGCCTGTGCTTGCCAATATGGAATGGCGCTGTCCTGTAGGTAGCGTTCATAGGCTTCTTGGGCAGGGGGATAATTGCCCTGCATCTGAAAGAGATAGCCCAGTAGAAATTGTCCGAACGGATACTGCCCGGGAAATTCTCTGATGAGTTCCTGCAGATCTCGAATCCCACCTTCATACTCTGTACGATCCGGTCTGTAATCCTGAATGCTTGCGTAAGAATCGAGAGAATCCTGCAGTTCTCCCAAGCGTAGATAGGTGATCCCAAGGTTCATTCGAACGTAATTGAGACTTGGCGCCAATTGCAGTGCCTGTTTTCCGTATTCTACAGCTTTTTCATATTCAGCTAACAAATAATAGCCCCAGCCGAGATTACCAAATAAGTAGGGATTGCTGCTGTAGGGAGCTGCTTGTTCATATGCTTCCACTGACTTACGTACAAGGGGAAGGTCGTAGCGTGCCAAACCATCGGGCTGAAGCTCATACCCTTGATAATAGTAGGTAGTCCCTANTTCCTGATAAATCTGACCACGTCTAGCCGCAGATTCTTCTGTCTCTAATCCTTGCTCCAGAATAGCAATTGCGTCTTCGAACGCTCGGGAGTTAAACAAGCCTTTGGCAACTACGATGTGGTAATTCAGACCACTCAATCCATCTCCGTAGAGTTCATTCTCATAGTCTTGAAGCCATCTGGCCAACTCATCCTTAGCAGACTTTTCCTCTGTGTCTTCTCCAAGCAATTTGGCGATGGTGTCTTGAAGCATTGGGACTAATTGATCTCCTTGCACATAAAGATCTGAGCTACGCCAAGACGGTCGACNCGTATCCCAGAAGGAGTCCCAGGCGCTTCGATTCTGTTGCTGGTTACTCATCGCCTGCATAAATTGAAACAGGTCAAAGGGTCTGGGGAAGGTAGTGAATAAAAGCGTGTAGAAAATTGTGAGAACCCCAATCGTAGCTAGTATAGGAGGCCACCACCAACGAAGGAGGGTAACTAGAGATACTTCATTTGGAGGAATTTGCGGAGGAGTACTAACCTCACGCCAAATTGCAGAAGCTTGTAGAGGGCGCCCGGCTGAGTGAAGTAAGTTACCTAGGTGATAGAGCCATTTGCGTTCGTCGGTCTCACTCAGTTCTTTTGCTTGGACCAACGCACGCGCTTCCTCATCGTTACCCGACTCCACAAGTCTTGCTAATTCAAAACCTAGTTGTGAAGAAGATTCTGGCATTACGGTGCAATCTCATGNGCGGCACACCACTCTTCATAGCTCATTTGTGCTTGGTGGGCTTTGTGTTGTCGGTGTCGCAGCAACCCGTAGTAGGTCAAAAAATAGCTGCCAATTGCAATTGGGAAAGCATAGAACAAACTCCCTAGCATCATTGGTTCCCCCAATTCAATCAGTAAGTACTCTGCTCCTGAAACCATCGAACCCCATACACTCTCTATGCCGATGATTTCGGTCAGACGATTCTCAAAAGTCGCATAATTTAACTGCTCTTTGCCTTGTACCCAGCAGCCTGTCGCAAGAAAGCCATAGTACATTGGTACCATTGTCAATGGATTACTGACCCAAACCATNGCAACACTGACAGGTAGATTAAATCTGAAATTCAAAAGATAACGGCAGAAACCCCAAACTAAAGCAGCCAGGTACATTTGTACTCCAACTGTGGGTGTGAAACCCAGAAACATTCCGATTCCTACCCCCCAACTGACTTGACTGACTGAGGCCATGCTATGCAGAACAGGATGGATTAGCCGTTTGTTGATCATACCGACTAGATATTTCATCCCCAGTAGACCTGGCTGTACTTAATTTTTGATGATTTTATTGATGAGTCCATCTGGGGAGAAACTTTAATTTCTNAAAACACTTGTATTTAGAGATACTTGTAAGTTGTGTTTACCAAACTCAATTATTCATGGGCGAGTCGCCCAATCATCAGTTTCAGGAGAGCACAGTTAACAAAGGTGGGAAAGAGACAATCGTTGGAAAGATCATTTCCACGATCAAGTTACAAAAATTGTAAAAAGTTTATGGATTGATCTCAAGCAATTGGTAGAGACGTTTTTGATTCCTTTTAGGTTTGGCAATAGATGTCTTTGATCAACTCGAATAGTTCCAAGATGCGATCATTGGCAATCCGATAGAAGGAGAAGTTGGCTTCACGCCTTGATGTTACAATATCTCTGGAACGAAGAAGTGAGAGGTGTTGTGATAATGTTGTTTGTTTCAAGCCCGTGTAGTATTCCAGATCCTGAACTGTTTGCTCACCTGTGCGCAGTGCACACAGAATCTTAAGGCGAGCTGGGTGAGCCAAGACTTTCAAACTTCGAGTGGCCTGATCAATATTTTGCTCTTGTGAACCAAAGAGCTGGTTGAGTTCGTCCCGCAAAACTTCTTTGCAAGATGAGTAGGTAGTCGTTTCCAATGTCTCTCCTCAATGGTTATCCNATGGGGTGCCCCGAAAAAGATACACTTCAAAATTTTTTTTTATTCTGAAATCAACTTATAGCATGCATGCAGCAGTATAGAAAGTAAAACATTTGAGAATGGCAATATTCCAATTTTACTTAAATTTTTCTGCGGCACGTATTNTGCAGCAAGTGTAATATGCATTCATTCAACATCAGANCTTAGATGTTTGAAAATACTGAATTTAAAAAAGATTTGAGGGAAATTCACCTTTAATTTTAAATAAAAATAATATTTTTATGTTTTAGGTATGGCGCAAGAAAACTCTCCAATTCCATCCTTGTTTGAAGGTGTGGAGAATCCACAGGAGGGCGCTCGACCAAAATTAGAAGATGTGGAATCTCCCTCTTCGGAAGTGGCCAACGAGATAGATGCATTTTATGAAGATTTGTTGGATGTGGACGTAGTTTCTGAAGATCAAATAATTGTAGCTACTGAAACATCAAATCCTCCACAAAAGGTTGCCGACACTGGAGAGCAGGGGATTTCAAATCGACCGATCGATTTGGAGCAATTTAAGGGAAATCTTTTACTTTACAGAAAGCAACTTGTCGCAACCGCGGTTGCTTCCAATATGTTGGGGGTGGTGATGGGTTTTGGNGGTAGCCAATTCTGGACGACTGGCCCGGAGATAACTTCGTTGCAGGTGTTATCAAACTTGCCACCGACAGTTGTCGTTCCGCTGCTAGACCAGGAGGGAGAGGCACCTGCTCTGGGGGGCACAGGTGAACCGAACCAAACTGGGAGTCGTGAAGAGAGGCTGGTGCCACTTGTTCCGATGCTGGATCTACCNGAGCCTTCAATTCGTCAAGCTTCGGCAGACCCACCTGCAGAGCAGAACGAAATGTCAGGACCGATTAATGAGGAGACGGTCTTGGTAGAAGCGCGAATGGAAAATCCGACTGAGGATGAGAAACCAGCACCACCTCCGGTTACCGTCGCACCTCCACCCGCTATCAGAAATGAAAAGATCAATAAAATTGAGATTGCTGCTGATAACAAAATTTCCAAAAAAATTGGCAACCCAGATCCTGCGTTAATAGAGCCCAAAATTAAAGTTGCAATCACCAAGAATAAAGATATCGATCCAGGCTCTCATATTCAGAATGAACCAACCTATCTAGTCCAACTTGCCAGTTGTATTACCGAGAATTGTGTGCTCGACTTTCAAAAATTAATGAAGCNTTTGTATCCACAACTTCCGGTTCGAATTGTTCCATATACTTCGAGAAGAACTATCATTGAATTAGTCTCCAGAGAGGCTTTTACCCTAAAAAATGGGAAACGACTGGTTCAGCAGTTGAACATGGGCGACCAGATCAATTCAAAAGCTTATTTAGAAAGCGTTCGAAGCAAATTTCAGTTGGTGTTGGGGCAAATCCCCAAAGGTCAAAAACCAGAGGAATTAGTGAAAAAAATGAACAATATNTTCATAGGAAAAGTCTCGTTTATCAAAAAATCAACAGAGCAAATNACAAAATATTTTCGGGTTCAAGTACCTGCCTTTAATGATCGTAAGAAGGCATTGGCCTTACAGAGGGAATTACAAAAAGCTGACAAGCAGATGGCGAGCGCTTTTCTAGTTCCTAATCCAAATAAACCGTGAATGACAGACTCGGAAGGAGAACCATGTCCCGAATGAGCAACTTGCTGGGGGGGATGATGCACTGGCTCAAGTTTGAGGCACAACTCTCAGCAGATGAGGTTGATGAACCTGAATTAAATGAGAAGCGGACCCTTCTCTACTTAAAACCAGAGGCCTTGAGACATGTGGTTGTCATTAATGATCTGGAAAAATATCAAAGTTCTCCGGAATTTGTAGAAGGTGGTCGTCTTATTGAAGTAAGCAAACAATATAATTACACACTACGTCAAGTTGCAGATTTGGTTGAAGAGCCGATGCAAGCAGACAGAAGACCTCACTTGAAAACATTGTCTGGATCGATTAANGGTCGTCCGGACCTACGACTTGCCCAACCCGGAGAGAACGGGATTGCTCTCGCTGAATCTTCTTAAAGAATCCCGTTGGGGGAGGGAAGCCTTCCCCTATCCTCCCCGCTTGTAGTGCTACCCAAGACCTACTAGACTAATCCTATCTAAACTCTACTGATCAAACACAACTTTGAAATCAGGATCGCATGCAATTGCGAATTCTTTTGCTGACCGTACTTTTTTGGCCAATTCTCTCCCAAGCCCAGATTGCCAGCCATTGGAAGCATCAACTTTGGACCAAATGGCTCCCAGCACTACAAATGGGTACGGCTGAGGAACGTTGGCAGGCAAGATTGGCTTTTTTGACTTGGCCTGAGGCGTCATTGCCGGTGTTGCGTCAAGGTATGATGACCTCAGAGAGCCCAGATAATTGGCGATTTGCTCAAGTTCTCGCCCAGATCGGTGATGATAGTGACATTCAAAGAATGCTGGATGCTTGGCAAAGCTTGAGTAGTACCAGACAAGATGTTTGGGTGGGAAGCTTAGAGAGGTTGTACATGCGCTTTCGTGAGGAAAGCCCGCAGAAACTANTATTAACGCGTTTCCAGTTTGAATCGAAGGAAGCNGTCGAACCTCGAAGTGGAAGAGCAGATGGAGAGATCATCTATAAGCTCTCAAACTCAACAGCTTCCCCGAGACTGGTTCAGGTCCGGATAAATATCTGGAGAGGAATGGCTGATCCAGATTGGCCAGAACAATTGCACTGGCTGGAGGCGGGTAATTCCGTAGAAGTTTCTTTACCTGTTACCCTGCTGTTCGAGCCTAGAGTGCCCACAGTGAGATTAGATTTGGATGTGATGGAAATTGGTGTGAGGGAGACCTTACTGCATGAACGCTACGAGATTCCAGTTTCGGGAAGACCAGCCCCACCCAAATCAAGGCAGCGACCATTGAATCTTCTCAAAACAGATGACAACGGATTTCCTGAAAGGCAATCAGAGGAAGCTGAATCAAGATGACAAGTTCTTAGGTGTATCTGTNTGTGAGGAGTGCCGAATGACCTCCGCATCAACTGTATAAACTACATCCTCACAGATCTTCTTGGCGTGATCTGCTATCGACNCCATATAGTCAGAGATAGTTAACTCTGTGATCAGAGCACGAANGTTTGCATTTCCTTTCTCCAATTCGGAGATAACCTTTTCTTTGATAAGCCGAAACTGCTCATCGACTTCATCGTCACTGTTGCAGACTTCACGGGCCGTCTGGGAGTCTAAGGCAATCATAGCCTCAAGTCCTTTACGAACCATCCACTTAACTTTCGCAGTCAAAGCTGCGAAGTCAATAATCCTTTCTCTGCTTTCGCCATTATTGCTAATGACCAACTGAGCGATATCTCTTGCAAGATCACCGATTCTCTCAAGATCGTTCGTAATTTTGATGGTCGAAATCAAGAAGCGCATATCGACAGCGACAGGCTGGTAAAGCGCGATGATCTTGAGACACTCCTCCTCCAGATTGATTTCGCGTTGGTCTACTTCTTTGTCATGTTGGAATACTTTTTCAGCCAAATCCAGATCATTCTCAGCGAGTGCGCGCAGGGCGTTCTCAAATTGTTCCTCTACAAGAGTCCCGAGCAGGTTGGCTTGTTGCTTGAGTAGGGCAATCTGACGATGTAAATGCAGTGTGACCGTTGTAAAACTAGTTGTAGCGGTCATAGAAATTCCTTATCCAAAACGTCNGGTAATGTAATCTTGAGTCCNCTTATCTTCAGGGCGAACAAAAATATCATCGGTGTCACCAACCTCCACCAGATCACCCATATNGAAAAAGNCCGTTCTTTGAGAAACCCGAGCCGCTTGTTGCATGGAGTGGGTAACAATCACGATTGTATAGTTCTGAAGAAGTTCGTGGATTAGTTCCTCAATTTTTGCAGTAGCAATCGGATCAAGGGCAGAGCATGGTTCATCCATTAAGATCACTTCTGGGTTTACTGCAATCGCTCGGGCAATACACAATCGCTGTTGTTGCCCACCTGAGAGTCCTGTTCCAGGTGAGTTCAAACGATCTTTCACTTCCTCNAAGAGACCAGCTTTTTTCAGACTGTTCTCGACAATCTCGTCCATCTCTTGGCGATTCTGAGCTAGGCCATGAATTTGAGGTCCGTAAGCGATGTTATCATAAATGGATTTCGGGAAAGGGTTGGGCTTCTGGAAGACCATGCCGACTTTCTCACGAAGTTGCACTACATCGAGTCCTTTGTCATAAATGTCTTCGTTATCCAAGGTGATTTTTCCAGTAATCCGGCAACCTTCAATAACATCGTTCATCCGGTTGATGCATCGCAGAAAAGTGGATTTCCCACAGCCGGAGGGACCGATAAGAGCGGTAACACTATTTTCATAGATTTCTAGATCCACTCCATGCAAAGCCTCTGTCTGATCATAGAAGANCCTNACATCGGATGAATTGATCTTCGTGACAGGAGATCCGTTGTTTTTTTTCTGGCTCATAACCGAAGTTCGTAATTTTGATTGGGCTTACCAGCGACGCTCAAATTTTTTGCGAAAAATTACTGCGATCAAATTCATCAATACTAGAAAAACTAAAATTACCATAATTGCAGCTGCGGTCAGCTCAACGAAGCCTCTCTCCGAACTCTCCGCCCAAAGATATACCTGAACAGGAAGTGCTGCTGCACTTTCCAGCGGGCTAGTCGGAATATCGACTACAAAGGCAAACATTCCAATCATCAGTAGCGGGGCGGTTTCACCTAAAGCTTGAGCCAACCCAATGATCGTACCTGTCAAAGTGCCTGGTAGCGCAAGTGGTAGGACATGATGAAGAACTACCTGTATAGGGGATGCCCCCATGGCAAGAGCCCCTTGACGGATAGATGGAGGGACTGCTTTTAGGGCGGCACGGCAGGCAATGATGATTGTGGGCAAGGTCATCAAGGAGAGAACAATTCCCCCAGCAAGAGGAGTGCTTCTTGGGACCCCAAAAAAATTAAGAATCACTGCCATGCCAAGTAGACCAAAGATAATCGAAGGTACTGCTGCTAGGTTATTGATGTTGACTTCAATAACTTCAGTGATGCGGTTTTTTGAGGCGAATTCTTCCAAATAAATAGCAGCAGCGATTCCCATTGGAAAGCTGATCACAAAACAGACAAGCAACGCCCAGAAAGAGCCTGCTATTGCTCCCGCCAAACCTGCCAATTCTGGATTTCTGGAATCACCTCGAGTGAAAAAGTTGATGTTGAAGGTNGATCCAACCCGATCTTCGGCTGTCCATTGATCCAATAGTCTTAGTTGAAGATTACTAACGACACGTCTCTCTTCCTCAATGTCCCTGGGTGCTGCTCCTTTGACAATTGTGTCCACTGGGGAAGAAGCAAGAAACCATAACTTTTGCGTTGCACCAAGAAGAGAGGGATCCGAGAGAACTAAGTCCCTTAAGTCTGTTTCTGCGCTCTCACTGAACATCTGTATAAGATCTCTGCGTTCCGAGCGACTTTTGATGTCTGGATTATTCTCAACAACATTCTTTCTGAAGAGTCCTAGATAATTTGCGCGAGCTAGTTCTTCATTAGAACTTTGGGGGGTGACTTTAAGGAAGTTAGCATTAAGCGTAACCTCGGACTGAATTTGTGTTCTCCAAAATGCTGAATATCCCGCTGTGAAGATTGTGTAGAGTAGAAAAAAAACTGCAGACAATGCAGCTGCAATCGCTAATTTTCCATACAACTTAAATNTGGCCNNGGCTGCATAGCGTTGTTTGAGACGAGCAGCCTTGGCCATATTTAGATCAGTCATACTTCTCTCGATACTTCTTCACAATAGCCAAGGCAACAACATTTAAAATCAGTGTCACAATAAACAGCACCAACCCAAGTGCAAAAGCCGAGAGTGTTTTTGGGTCGTCAAATTCCTGATCACCAATCAAGGCGACTACTATCTGAACCGTGACAGTCGTTACATTCTCCAAGGGATTTAATGTGAGATTAGCATTCAATCCAGCAGCCATGGCGACAATCATTGTTTCACCAATTGCTCTTGAAATCGCCAGCAGAAAAGCACCAACGATTCCTGGCAAAGCTGCAGGAATGATCACTTGTCGGATTGTTTCTGACTTAGTTGCTCCCATAGCATAAGAGCCGTCTCTCAGGGTTTGGGGGACAGCGTTGATAACATCATCAGAAAGTGAAGAGATGAATGGAATGATCATCACACCCATCACCAAGCCTGCCGCAAGGGCACTTCGTGCTTCTACATCTAGCCCAATGGCAATGCCACCGTCCCTCACAATAGGTGCTAGAGTGAGGGCCGCAAAAAATCCATAAACGACAGTCGGGATTCCAGCTAAAATTTCCAAAATCGGTTTGGTCCATCCACGCATTTTAGGAGAAGCGTATTCCGAGAAATAAATTGCAGACATCAAACCGATGGGACCCGCAACTAACATGGNGACAAAGGAGATTAATAGGGTTCCACTAAAAACAGGGATTGCACCCCAAGCTCNTGCTCCAGCAGTCTGATCAACTCGAATCGCAATCTGCGGATACCATTTCAGTCCGAACAAGAATTCAGTAATTGGCACCAGTTCAAAGAAACGAAAAGCCTCAAAAATTAGTGATAGTACGATCCCGATCGTTGTTAAGATGGCAATGGTTGAACTGATGAAGAGAAAACTACTAAATATTAATTCTACGCTATGTCGAGCCTTAAATCCGGGTGCTATTCTGGAACGAGTGAATGTTATGATCAGCATCGCGAGCAAAATGGTGAAGACGACCATACTCCATTGGCTTGATTGCTGTAATGAGCTCATCCACTCGGCGGTTTCTAGAATAAGAGGGTCTTGGGTTCCTAGAGCGACTCCTGCCGCAAGATTGCGAACTTCTTCCGTCATGATCACATAATCTGTTGGGGTCAAGCCCCCAGAATGTGATTCCAAATGATTCCTAACTAAGTTACCTAATAGGATTGGTTCTAGTGCGGTCCAAAGCAGAATGAGCAAAATTGTTGGAATGCCACACCAAAGTGCGATGAAGTACCCGTGATATTGCGGAAGAGAATGAAGTTTTGTCTGTAAGCGGAGATTTGTGGCTTCTTTTTGGCCTAGATAGAAACCGGATAGACTGATCAGCAGAATTGCTGCAAGAAGGTAAGCAAACATAAGTATTTCGATACAGGCAATCCTCAGATTGCCTGTAGTATATCAATTACATGCTGATTGGAGTCAAATTACGGATATCATTCCGTACTTTCTCTTGTGTGCTATTCTCCAGAGGAACAAGTCCACGGTCTAACAAATATCCATAGTCGCCAATCGCAGCGTCACTCACAAACTCTTCCATATAATCCTGCATTCCTGGAATCACTCCGATGTGTGCTTTCTTAGCATAGAAGAAAAGTGGTCGTGCAACCGGGTAATCGTAGCTCTGGATACTGTCTAGAGAAATTTCTACACCATTGATTGTTGAGCCTTGAATCTTGTCTCTGTTTTGATCGAGGAAACTGAATCCAAAAATTCCAAAAGCTTCTGGGTCAGCATCTAATCGATTGACAATTAACGTATCGTTCTCCCCTGNTTCTTCTACAGCGCCATCTTCACGGAAGGCATTACACTTTTTCCCTAGTTCTTTCTTCATTCCAGCGGCACTACATCCNTTACCCATGATGAGGCTGTTCCAAGCATCACGGGTTCCGGATGTAGGAGGGGGTGCCAAAATCTTAATCGGTTGATTTGGCAATGATGCATCAATCTCATTCCAGTTTTTGGGCTTTGGACCGTGCTCAGCCAGAGCTTTCCAAAGTTGCTCTTGCGTAAAGTCAACTTTCTGAGATTTAGAACTGTTAGCGAAGGCGATCCCATCATTACCCACAATGATTTCAATAATCTCACTCACACTGTTCTTCGCACACAATTCTTTTTCACTGCCTTTGATTGCACGAGAAGCGTTGGTGAAATCTGGGTGGCTTGGCCCTAAGCCAGCACAGAAAAGCTTCATTCCGCCACCAGTACCTGTAGATTCAATCACTGGAGTCTTCATGGAACCACGTTGGCCGTGTTTCTCTGCGACCACGGTTGCGAAAGGATACACGGTTGAGGAACCGACGATTTGGATCTGATCTCTAGCGTGGGCCAGGTCTGTCATCATCAAGGCTGCTAACCCAGTGGCTAAAGCTGCGATGGTCTTGCGGAACATTATTCTCCTAGGCTTGTAAGGTTTCAGACCTTTCCCAATACGGAGTAAGATCTATTTTTCGGCAAACTGGCATTATGCTTTACAAGCAATGCGAACAAGCCTAGAGAATAATTATTAGAATTTGATTAAGAAGAGATAATAATTTGATGTGATAGGGAGAAAAGATTTGTGACGTTGAGGAGATTAAGTAACTTTTTCTAGAAATTTCGGCAGAATGCGTTCGATCGATTCAACGATGACTTTGGTTTGATGATCGAACTCTAAATTGAGGTGGGTAGTTTGGGTTGCGTTACCAAGAGTCGTTCTGGAGAGGGTNTCTGGGATCAAACAAACTGAAAATCGATCTGACTCTACATCAACCACCGTTAGGCTTACGCCGTCAACCGCGATCCAACCTTTGGGAACTAAATAGCGGTTCCAATGTGGGGCAAGTTCAATCCAGATCTTTCGATTCCTAGGGCTTGGTTCAATCTGAAGAATCTGGGCCCTACAGTCGACGTGGCCATTGACCTGATGCCCGCCTAGTTCATCCCCCATTTTGAGAGATCGCTCAATATTTGTGTGAGAACCAACTTGCAGCATCTCCAGATTTGATCNGTCTAAGGTTTCCTGAATTACATCGAATTCTGCCCATGCACCTTGGAAATTCACAACTGTAAGNCACACACCAGACACTGCGACACTCGCGCCCAGTTCTAAACCAGTCCCCAATTCGTTCATCAAAACGCGTAGCTTTAGCCCATCACTGAACTGCTTTGAGAATAGAATCTCTCCTTTGCCCTGAATAATTCCGGTAAACAATTCAGCCTTTTTCGGTATGTGTGTAAACACCATCCCAATCGCTAGGGGGAGGCTCACTGATGAAGCGTTCACAACGCTCGATGTATGTCAGGCATGGNCCATCATTTTCGAGGAAGGTCAGGGCTTTGCGGAAGTGCTCGATAGCGATTGGATAATCATGATCTTTGTANCATGAAAGGCCCTTTTGATAATGCTCAAGAACATCGGTCATAGAGCCACTGAGCTCATTCTTAAAGTCCAGGACCTCAAAAACTGGAACGGGTTCTTTCTTACCCACCACCCGAACAATGTCTAGTTCTCTTGCATCTACATAATTTTCGACTCCTTCAAAGTTATNTGTACCGTAGTAGGTATTGCCTGAGATCATCGTGAAGGTTTTATAGAACTTGTTTGCTCCCTCCAGGCGTGCTGCCAGGTTAACCGTATCACCCATGATAGTGTAGTCCATCCTTTGCTGTGATCCCATATTGCCGACCACGATTGGGCCACTGTTGATCCCCATCCGTGCAAAGAGTTGGGGGCTACCTTTTTCTCGCCAGTCCTTGCGCATTTCAATCAGGCGCTTTTGCATGTCGATTGTTGCAAAACAGGCGAGTTTAGCGTGATCCAGTTGATCCAAGGGAGCCCCCCAAAAAGCAATGATTGCATCCCCTTCAAACTTGTCTATCGTGCCAGCCCTACCAGAGATGAGATTACACATCTCGGTGAGGTATTCATTCAGTAGCGCAACAAGTTCTTCAGGTGTCAGACTCTCTGAAATTGTCGAGAACTTCTGAACATCTGAGAAGTAAGCTGTCATTTCACGACGTTCACCACCCAAACTAAGTTTTGAAGGATCCTTGACGATTACATCAATCACGCTGGGAGATAGGTACTGGGAGAAAGCGTTCTTGATGAAGGCTTTTTGCTGTCTCTCTGCCATGAACAAGAAGAAGTTTGTCGCAATCATGCTGAGAATCATTGCAGGGATGCTGTAACTCATTGAGAGTACATAGCCATGATAGACATAAGCATAGATGGAGATTCCCAGGTATCCAATGATTGCCGCTAGAAAGAGCGGGTTGTGAAGCTTTTCAAGCCTTGCAATGAACAAGAACAACAACATCATGCAGATGAGAATAACTGCCTCTATTTCATTACTTGCTGGGCGAATAGGAGCACCATTCATCATCGTCCAGATCGTATCGGCTAGGATTTCAATCCCATAAATTTCCCCAACTGGGGTTGAAAAAATATCGTGAGAAACTTCAGTCGTGTCTCCAACAAGCACGAGTTTATCTTTAACCCAATATTCTAACTCATAGATCTCATCTTCATCCAGATCTTCCAGACCGTAAATCTCACCTTCATAAAGATTTAGAACCATTGCTGCGGTGATACCGGCGTATTCATGGAGAAAAGTAACACCCGGTTTGTGAAGTGGGTAATCCAGCCAAAGATCACCATTGTGGTCCAGTGGGATTTCCCTATCTCCAATGTAGAGAATGTTGTTTTCCAATCGTGGTTCAACATTCCAATACATGGCAAGTGCTTGAACTGCCCACGGCCAGATCTTGAATTCATTGACAGCCTGATCGTAGAAACGAAGTCGGGAGAGCCGATTACCTATCAAAGTGTGATTGGTATAACCAGCGACGGTGGCTTCCTGCAGAACAGGAGTTGCTGCTGTTACTCCACGGATTTCTTCATCTACAAGGTTCAATTGACCAACTACCATCGTGTTTGGTTTCTCTCCAAGTGCTTCTGCCAATATGGGGTCTTCNCCGTAGCCATTTGGAAAATCCATCAGCATATCAAGTGCAACGACCTTGGCTCCCAATTCCTGTAGATTGGTGACAATTTCAGCGATGTGTTTCCGTTGTAGAGGCCAGCTTCCATATTCGGTGAAGAACTCTTCGTCGGTATCAACAATCACCATATCTTTTTCAGGAAAGGCATAAGCTTCAGGATTTGCGGTATGCCTTAGGATATGACGATAACCCTGCAGTTGATTTTCTGATCCTGAAAATATCTCATATTGCTCGGCAGGAATCATGGCCAAGAAAAGAAGGATTGTGATCCAAAAATCTGGTCGGAAAAGTGCCTTTTTCATTGCATTGTTCTGCGATTTGGTGGGAGAGGAGGGCATCTAGAGAAGATGCCCGAAGTTGGTGAGTAGTTGTTGCTTAGAGGTTTGCCTGGTACGTCTTGGTTACTTCTTCCTGCAAAGCCTGGAGTTTCAAACGAGCATAAACCTCGATCATAAAGGGCCTTAGATCGTTGATGTCGTCATCATCACTATTCTGGCTGAAGAAAGATTCGTAGGTTTGCATGGCTGGGACGAGAAGTCCGTGCTCCTTCAGGACACCTGCCATCATAAATCCATCAGAATCGTATTTCTTAACAGTTGTCACNTCCTCTTGGAATTTTTTCAACTTCTTGCCGCTCAGCCAGGAAAGTCTCCTCGTTTTACTTTCACTTAGAACCTTGCCATCTTTGAGGACATCCACGCTGTATTTCATTGATCTCTCTGAAAATGGCTCAATAGCCCGAAGCACAACTTTCTCCGAAGTCGCTGCAACATCGTATGAATTGTCACCAACATTTAAGCGATACGAATATTCAGCGCCTTTGCTCTCCCACGCAACAGTGGGGTAGTCAGCAGAGAGAGANATGTTGCCCAAGTCCACGATCAGTTCCTGTCCTGGTTTGTTTGCAGATCGGCGAACTGTCGTATACTTTTGAGTAGTTGCAAATTGCTTGTCCAATCCGGCTAATAACTCACCGGCTGCTTCTGTGGGTCCTAGTTCACCACTGACTAGCTCCATCCCGGAATCGGTAATTTTGATTTCAGAGTTAGCCATTAGGTTTGTGGTTTCCTGCGTAGCTTGGTTTGCGAATTTGGCCTTGCTTCCATTGTTCAGTCTAACCATTGCACCGGGGAACATGAGCTTGTTTCGACGCACGGGCTTCCAGCGCTTCCCANTTTTGCTGTATTCAACCTTTCCATCGACGTCATAGATCATGCCCACTGGGACTCTGTCTGCCAGCGCTAAGGGTACGGCCAATAAGAAGACCAAGGCGAGTAGGAGTAAAGAACGCATGATTTTCATAGCCATCTCCTGAAGGATTTTAGGGGATTCATTAGAAATCTTGATTTGAAAGATTTCTTTTGGATGTAAAGAATCAGAGCGACTCACTAACTGGACAAAAATAATAGCTAGTATAGGATTCTAGAAGTGACAACACAAATCCCTGTCGAATTGCTGTAACAGCTAGGTTTGAAAGCATTGAAAAGAAATATGAAATTGGGCTTTTTTAAATCATTTCAACAAAGAAAGCTGGATTTGCAGCACAAATCTAATGCTGAAGGTTGATGGTTGACTTTGTTACAAAATTTTCCTTGGCTCTGGTTATTACTTGGCGGTAGTCTAGGAAGTTTAAGTAGATGGTGGATTAGTCGACAGTTGCAAATTTGGTTGGGAGATCAATTTCCTTACGGAACAATTTTTGTGAATGCTGTGGGCTCTGCTGCTTTTGGGGTTTTCGTCGTTCTACTGGAAAAGCAATCCGGGGCAAGACTACTCATTCTGAGTGGCTTCATGGGCGCCTTTACTACGTTCTCGACCTTCAGTTATGAGACTGTCATCCTGATGCAAGCTGGTGCTTGGCGTACAGCATTACTGAATGTTTGCCTGAATTTGTTTGTAAGCTTGGGCTTGTGTGGTTTGGGTATTTGGGGAACCCAAACGCTCCGCTCCTAAAACTTTCTTATCATCGGAGAATTATCTGTGCTTCGTAATCGAATCCTATCTGTCTCAGCAATGGAAATCTTGGATTCCCGAGGAAACCCAACCCTGAGAGCTACTGTTCTTCTGGAAGATGGNACCCAAGCNGACGCTTCTGTTCCNTCCGGAGCCTCGACTGGTGAAAATGAAGCTCTGGAACTGCGAGATGGTGATAAGAAACGCTATGGGGGAAAAGGGGTTCTTACGGCGGTTAGCCATGTGAACACTCGAATTGCTCCTGAATTATGTGGCTTACAACCAGATAATCAAGCAGAGATTGATCGAGTTATGTTGGAGTTGGATGGAACACCAACGAAGAAAAAACTAGGCGCCAATGCTATTCTTGGGGTTTCAATTGCTGTTGCGAAGGCCGCTGCCATCTCACACCAAATGCCACTCTACCAATATCTTGGAGGTGTTGGGTCATTTCGACTGCCAGTACCCATGATGAACATCCTCAATGGTGGCGAGCATGCTGACAACAGCGTGGATTTGCAAGAATTCATGGTAATGCCCAACGGGTGTTCAACTTTTCGTGAAGCTCTGCGAGCCGGAGCCGAAGTATTTCATGCCTTGAAAAAGATACTTTTGAAGAAAAACTATGCAACTGGAGTGGGTGACGAGGGAGGGTTTGCTCCAAATCTAGGTAGCAACGAAGAAGCTTGTGATCTTATCATTGAGGCGATTCAANTGGCTGGTTACTCGCCAGGTAAGGATATTTCTCTTGCGCTAGATGCTGCTGCAAGCTCATTCTGTGACAAGCAAAATGAACAATACGACTTCCGTTGGTCTGGAACTGGCAGGCGGTCCAGTGAAGAAATGTTGCACTTCTACCGAGAAATGTGCGAAAAGTACCCGGTTATCTCGATTGAGGATCCTCTGGACGAAAATGATTGGTCAGGCTTCACAGCGATGACTGAACAACTTGGGGAGATGGTACAGATCGTNGGTGATGACCTCTTCGTGACCAACACACGATTTGTTCAGCAGGGAATTGAGAGCAATGCTGCTAATGCGGTTTTGATCAAGCTCAACCAGATTGGCACAGTCACCGAGACTGTTGAAACTGTACAGCTCTGTCAAAAAGCGGGCTGGAACTACATCATCTCTCATCGCAGCGGTGAAACCGAAGATACTTTCATGGCAGATTTCGCAGTAGCCATGGGAGGGGGACAAATTAAGACTGGTTCCGCATCACGTAGTGAGCGAATCTCAAAATATAATCGCCTGCTCGANATAGAGGCAAGTCTAGGTGCTTCGGCACAATTTGGACGCTAGGAGTCCGAAGAGCATTACCTGTTCAAACTGGAGGATTGATGTTTTGGAAACGTAAGTCAGCGAAAGTAACCCAGGCNGAGACGGTTTATCTGCCCAAGGGGAGCCAGGGAAGCGGTCATTGGAACTGCACAACCCCTGTTCGAATTGGTGGTTACTTTGAAGGAAGACTGGATTGCTCCGGGTTGCTCCTCATCGAAGCCAGTGGAGCACTCTTTGCGAATGTGTGGGTTCGCCAAGCTGTCATACATGGACGTGTAGATGGTGACTTGTACTGCCAGGAACAATTAGTCTTGCATCCGACAGCAGAAGTTACAGGCAATATTACGGTGCCTCCTGGTGGATTCGTGATGTTGGACGGAGCAAAAATTGGTGGTGGTGTTCGCTCCTGGACAAAGCACCAAGCTGAGAAGAGCGAGGAAGTTNTACAGCAATTGACTCGTAAAACGAGGGGAGTTCCCTCCAAAACAGAATTGGATGATGANGACGGTTTTGCGTCTGATCCAGAACAACTTGTCGAGCAGAGTCTTCACTACCTAGTATGAACCAAGTCACCTTCTGGCTAGGAACCCCGTGGTTCTAGCTGGGAGCAGGTCTTGGTCTCGCCCTCACACTCAATCTTCGCCAAAAACGCTGGGGACCTAGTCTTCTCACCGCAATACTCCTCTTGCATCTGTGCTGGATCAGCGTTGGCAAGAATTTTTTCCTCCCCGATTGGTTAGGACAGCCCGATTTGAGCGAACCTTTTTGGGTTCGTGGCACCATTCATAGCTTCACTTCAGACTCCAACTCTTCACACCTCAAGCTTTGCAAGGCAACTATTCTCAATCGCCAGCATGAGCATGATTTCCTCGAATTAGCTGTCTCCCTGCCAAATGCGAGGCAGATCCTCATACTGGTATGTAGGGCGACAAGTTCAACTGGGAGGATTTCTGTGAGAATTCAATTGGGATAGAATTCATTGGNATTTACATTTTTCTGAAGCACTACTTGGCGATGCCAGTCCCCCTAAAATTGGTTGGCAAAGAACTTTGTCTTCATTGCGCCTTCGATGGGAAACCCACGCTGCTTACTACCTTAGTGATGAAACGCTGGCGATGTTTCTCTCTCTGACTTTAGCAGAAAGGTCCGTCAGGCATCGTTCCTTTGAGCTATTCAGAAAAACAGGAATGGCCAATGTACTGGCAATTAGTGCAGTACATATTGGCTTACTCAACTTTGGNCTTTTTGGCATCAGTAGACTAATTGGCACAATGAAGCCTGATTTTTNGGAAAATCAAAGTTTTGTAGCTATCAGTCGATGGTTCCCGTTGATGTTGCTTTGGGGTTATTATGTATTCCTACTCGCATTTCTAATCCCAGCCCTACAGGTGGTAACCATGATTACTCTGTGGTTGCTATTTCGTGAATTGGGCTACCGCTTGCCAGCCCTCTTTGCCCTTTGGGTGACAGCTTTATTGTTTTTGGTGTTGGATTGGAGTGTGGTGCTGACGGTCTCATTTCAACTCTCCTTTGTGGCAGTAGCTTTCTTGGTTGGAGTGAGTCATTCAAGAATTTTTGAAGTACATGGCTGGTCGAAGTGGCTAGTCGATAGCCTTGTCATCACGACTTTTTTTTCATTGGGGACATTACCAATCTTGTTGAATACTTGTGGGAGAGTTTCACTGGAGGTTTTCTGGTTGAACCTGATTCTTGTTCCCATGATGGCAATTTGGATTCTACCAGCTTGCCTGNTAGGACTGGCCTGGAGTAGCTTTTGGCTCTGGTCACCACCAGAGATGCTTGGGGAAAGATTCATTTTTTGGTGTGATTGAGTTCAGCCTAGGAGTTTGGCTGAATCTACTTCGTTGGCTGCAATGGGAAGAGTGGCGTTTTGAGGTCAAAGGAGAATGGGAACCCCAGTTCTATTTGGTCTATTATGCAACTCTGTTAGGACTACTGGGGTTGTGGAAGAAGTTTAGTAGTAGGAGGCTTTATAATTGATATTCGTACTCTCGATCAGAGACTTTTCGTTGAAGAGGCTCCCCGCGTAAGTGTCGAAGTGCTTCTTCTGCTGATTCCAGTTCCATCCGAAATCGACAATCGTATGAGCAAGAACCAATATGAGGCGTAATGATTAGATTCTCCAATTCCGTCAGCGGGCCTTTGTAGGGCTCCAACTCAAAAACATCGATAGCGGCACTTGCTAAAATGCCGTTTTGTAAGGCGGTAGCNAAAGCTTCTTCCTCAACAATTCCACCCCTTGCGGTATTAACCAGAGTCGAACCTGAAGGCATCAGCTTCAGTTCTTCTAGCCCAATCCGATGACGAGTTTTATTGTAAAGCGGTACATGGATCGATAGAAGATTAGACTTGGTCAGCATCTCTTCAAATTCAACCTGCCGAATCCGTAACCCATGATTACGCAAAGCTTGGATTTCCTCTGATTTGTCTAAACTGTCGTGTACTAGAATTTCTTTGGGCTGAAAGGATGTTAGAATATGAGCTACCCGACTACCAATCCTGCCAAAGCCAAAAAGTCCAATCACTGAATGCTCAAGCCTCCGACCACTTGGCCGACTCCATTGACCATCTCTGAGCCTGCGATCCAAATTCCCAACATGCCGACTCGCAGATAGCATTAGCCCAATCGTCAGTTCTACAACGGCCATTGTTACAGCNTCAGGGGTGAAGCTCACACGAATCCCCCTACGCTTACATTCATTCAGTGGGACGCCATCCAGACCAATACCCACTCTAGAAATCATTTCAAGATTTGGGTTTTGCTCCAAAAAAGGCATCAAATTTTCTGTACCAGCGAGAAGGACTCTTGTCTTACCAGCACGTTCAATCAATTCATCTACAGTGAGTTTGCGGCTTAATTCATTGTAACTCACGTTGAAATTCGAATCATCGAGCAACTTTCGAGGTTGCGGATCATCTGTTCCAAAAGGATAGGTAGAAACAAAGACATCCATAGTTGCTATTCATCCGCTACTGTGATTTGTCGTTGCTCGCCCAACCCATCAACTCCGAGCCGAACTTCTTGTCCAGGTTGTAAGTAGACTGGATTTGGTTTTACGCCCATTCCAACACCTGGTGGTGTCCCTGTAGAAATCACATCACCAGGATGTAAAGTGAAAAATTGACTGAGATACGCAACCAGGTGTGCCACTCCATAGACCATTGTGCTTGTTGTACCATCCTGATAACGATGACCATCCACTTCTAGCCAGAGTCTAAGATTTTGAGGGTCAGAAATCTCATCTGTAGTTACTAGCCACGGACCGATTGGCCCAAAAGTATCACAACTCTTCCCTTTGACCCATTGGCCAGACCTCTCCAACTGATATGCACGTTCGGAGACGTCATGAATCACACAATACCCTGCAACGTGGTCCAGTGCTTCTTCTTCTGTCAAGTATTTACCCTGTTTCCCAATGACGACCCCCAACTCCACCTCCCAATCGGTCTTGGTAGAACCACGTGGAATGACGAGGTTGTCGTTCGGGCCGCAGACCGCACTCGAGGCCTTGAAGAAAATCACGGGTTCTGGCGGAACTTGCATTCCTGATTCGGCTGCATGATCAGAGTAGTTCAGGCCAATGCAAATGAATTTGCCAATTTGACTTACACAGGGGCCAATACGCGGATTACCATTGACCTCGGGCAATCCATTAACATCAAGCTCACGAAGGTGCTGTATCGAATCAGGCAGTAGGTGTTCTCCAGTTAAGTCTGGAATAACCTGAGATAAGTCTCGGAGCTTGCCAAAATTATCAAGAAGCCCTGGTCGTTCTTGGTTGGGTTCACCGTAACGGATTAGTTTCATGTTAACTCCTTCAAATGGTCATGCCACCGTCAATCGCAAAGACGGCACCAGTAGTGTAAGAGGATTCATNTGAGGCAAGGTAAACTGCCAAATTCGCTATCTCTTCGGGTGTGCCGATGCGCCCCATGGGTTGGCGAGCAACAAAAGCAGACCTGACTTGTTCCAAATCACCCCCTTGAGCCACCATTCTTTNGTTGAGTGATGGAGTTTCAACAGTGCCTGGACAAATNGCGTTACAGCGTATGCCCTGACTTACGAAATCTGCTGCGATGGCTTTGGTAAGTCCGATGACAGCTGCCTTAGAGGTTCCATAAACAAAGCGGTTTGGGATACCTTTGANNCTGGANGCNACTGAAGCCATATTGATGATGACCCCACCACCATTAGAAACCATCCTTGGGATAATAGTCTTGGCAAGTCGATACATAGAGCGAACATTGATTTCAAAAGCCATGTCCCAATCATTCTCGGTACACTCTAGGATGGTGCCACTGTGTACAAAACCAGCACAGTTGAAAAGAACATCAATTTTGCCAATTTCTTCAATCAGTTTTGCGATTGCGCCNGGATCACAGACATCCAGTTTGCGTAATTTCAATTGTTGCTCGGAGTGGCTCAGGGCTTCNAGGGGCTTCAGGTTGATGTCAGTAGCCCAAACCGTGGCTCCTTCTTCAAGAAATCTCAATAAGGAAGCATGGCCAATACCTTGGGCAGCAGCGGTCAGGAGAATATTTTTGTTTTGGAGTCGTTTCATTGAAAATCTGTGATCTCGTGTCGAATCATTAGAATGAGTGTGGTTGATCCTACATCACCGCACCAATTTGCCATGGTAAAAACTCGTTGTCTCCGAATCCAAGAGATTCGCTCTTGGTCGGACTGCCAGAAGCCACTTCCAACAGCCTGTTGAAAATCTTCTCACCTAACTCCTGAACACTGGATTGTCCGTCTACGATCAATCCACAATTGATGTCCATGTCTTCTTCCATTCTTTGGAACATCGGTGTATTGGTCGCCAGCTTCAAACTTGGTGCTGGTTTGCAACCATAGACAGAACCTCGGCCTGTGGTGAAGCAGACAAGATTACAACCAGACGCGACCTGTCCAGTCACGGATACAGGATCATAACCAGGGGAATCCATGAAAGCAAAGCCACGAGTAGTTTGGCGTTCAGCATATTCATAGACTGCAACCATATCTGAAGTGCCTCCCTTGGCCACAGCTCCCAGCGATTTCTCAAGAATGGTTGTCAGCCCTCCTGCTTTGTTGCCAGGTGAAGGATTGTTGTTCATCTCCCCGCCGTTCCGAGCAGTGTATTCTTCCCACCAACGGATTCGCTCTAGAAGTTTTTTTCCAACTTCTGGTCTAACTGCGCGGCTTGTCAGTAAGTGTTCTGCGCCATAGACCTCAGGGGTCTCGCTCAAAACAGCGCTACCACCATGACGTACCAACAAATCTGCAGCAGCTCCCAGTGAGGGGTTTGCTGTAATCCCTGAATATCCATCGGAGCCNCCACACTGAAGGCTTAGACTNAGGTGTTCAGCCTTAGCCGTTCTCCGTTCAGATCGATTAGCTTCCTGCAATAGTTCCTTGACCATCCCAATCCCGCGCTCAATCGTTTTTCGAGTTCCTCCACTCTCTTGAATGGTACCAGTCTTTAAGCGATTTGAGTGCGAGAGACCTTGATTTTCCAAAAGTGCTGGAACTTGATTGACTTCACATCCCAACCCCAGGATCAAGGCACCACCAATATTTGGATGAACTGCATATCCAGAAATGACGCTGCGTAGCATCGCCAGACCTTGGCCATCTATATTCTGTCCACAGCCTGTTCCGTGGGTGAAGGCGACAACTCCATCGACATTCGGAAATTCAGAGCGGACCATCTCATCAGAAAAGGCTGCAGCAATGGCTTTGGCAACAGTGGCCGAGCAATTGACAGAAGTTAGAATTCCAACGTAGTTGCGTGTACCCACTCGACCATCTTCTCGGTGAAAGCCTTCAAAGGTGTCTGGGTCTTCCACAAAGTCAGTTCCCCGAGCCCGGCTTCCAAAATTGTGTTCACGCTCGAAGGTGTGGACAATCACGTTGTGGCTGTGTACATGCTGTCCAGGGCCGATCGGTTCACTGGCAAAACCAATCACTTGGCCATATTTGACAATAGCTGCGTCTTTTTCAATCTGCTGAATGGCAACCTTATGCCCAGAAGGGATTTCATCCAAAATGCGTAGCCCTTCCACCTCGGAGCCAGCAGGCATTTTTTGTAAGGCAATGCGTACGTTGTCCCGGTCATTCAACTGTAGTAAGGCCGCCATAAGGTGACTCCAGAAAAATTAGTGAATTGGTCGAATAGGCAGGGCTGCTTCACGCAGCTTTGCGAAAAGTGGTTCGGTCAACTCAAAATGATAGACTTCAGCAATGATATATGCCCAACCCGCTAGAAAATACTCCCAACCGTCGTGGATATGCAATCTCTGTTTGCGTTGTTGTCGCAGAGCCTGGTGCAGAAACTCCAATGATCCACGGTAATTGAATTCCCAAATATGGCACTCGCTTGGAAAATCTGCGTTGGCACTAAGAGGAGATCCAGGCCGGTCTTTGCCCAAGCCAGAGGCATTCACTAGTAGGCTCTGTGGGGGAAGCTTGGCTAGAATAAGATCGGCTTCTTCGGGGCTGTTGATTTCATGCAGGTTCCAGAGTTCCTGAGAAAATTCTTTCAGATGATCTCGAACTTGGGAGCCTCTACCGGCTTCGACTTCAGTTAAGTGAATTCGGGCTGGTTTCTCATTAGAATCAAGTAAAACCCAGGCAAGCGCGAGACCAGCACCTCCAGCACCAAGGATCAGGACTTCCGCTTCTGGAAACCGCTGCCAATGGTCTGGCGAAACGATTTGATTGATTGCCCAGCGAGCCGTCAGCGGATCTTTAGCATGTGCTACTAGTTCTCCTTCAGAATTCCTGGAAATACAGCTCACTTCATGCAGTCGCTGAGCATGTGAATCTGATTCCGAAAAAAGATCTTTCGCACCTTCCCAAACCACTACTTTGTGTGTNGTGACCAGTGCCCCTGCCAAGGACGAATCCTCGCGTAGCTGTTCCACCTGCGATCTCATTTCAGCAAAGCTTACCCCAGGAGGATGATCAAACCCCCTCAGTTTGGCCTCCCCTAAGCCCAGAACATCAACCCACAGTGGAAAAAGTTTTTGGATGAGAGAGTGCTGTGTGGATACACCTATGAAGCCAAGATTACCAGCCATACTACTCACCAAATGGAATCCAAATGTTTTTGCTCTGAGAAGCTTGTCGTAGCCACTCTCTCCCCTGGGCTGCTGGAGAATACCAGTCAACGACCTGTCCCTCATTACTCCAAACCCGTTTGAGATTGCTCGTACTTAGGCGTTTAGCCTGACAAACCTCCTCTTCAGTACCAAAGACCCAAATTCCATTCAGATCTTCGTGAGCTGCAAGCGTCTGAATCATTTCAGCCGGATTGCCGCTGATNAGATTGACTGCTCCCGCTGGTATATCGGAAGTCTCCATGATTTGAATCAAATCATTGGCAATGAGCGGATAGGAGGGAGAAGGGATGACGATCGAGCGATTGCCAGCAGCTAAGGATGGCAAAAGTATGGATAGGAAGGAGAGAAGTGGGTTCTCATCTGGGCAAATGAGACCAATTACTCCGAGAGGCTCATTGAGGACAGGAACTAATAAGCCTTGGGGAGGTTGATGAAGAACTCCCTCGAACTTGTCAGCCCATGCTGCATAGTGGAAGCATCGTTGAATCGAGCTATCCACTTCTTGCTGGGCTTCATTTGATTTACAGCCAAGGAGTTGTTGCAACCGGGATTCTAATTCTTGTCGTCGTAGGCTTAGATTTTCAGTGAAATAAAACAGAATCTGAGCCCTTAGGTGTCCACTGGATTTGCTCCATGAGCTTGCATTTTGAGCGGCTTCCACGGCATTGCGAAGATCTTTCCGATTGCCCTGNCCCACTGTACCTGCCAGTGAACCATCCTTATTCCAAACTGGCCGAACNGTTCCACCATCTGNTCGAGCTTGTTTCCCTTCAATGAAAAATTTTGCGGTACGATGTATTTCTGATCCTTCGAGTGTGGTTGTGTGACTTAGGCCCTGGACGTCTGGACGCTTCAGTTTTTTACCTGTAAATGCCGTCACCTTGGGCTTCATATATTCAAGCAACCCTTCTCGACCGCCTTCCCTGCCATATCCACTCTCTCGATATCCACCAAAACCACAGGCCGCATCAAACTGATTTGTGCAGTTTACCCAAACAACCCCTGCTTGTAGTAATGGCGCCAGGTGTAGGGCCTGATTGATGTTCTCACTCCAAACACTTGCAGCTAGGCCGTACATGGTGTTGTTTGCCAATTCAAGAGCTTCACTTGGGGTCCGGAACGTCATGGTGGCTGCGACTGGTCCAAAAATCTCTTCTTGAGCAAGAACGGAGGAAGGATCCACATCGATGGCAAGAGTTGGAGCAAAGAAGCAGCCTGTTTCAGGCAAACTAATTTGAGGCTGCCAGAGAGTTACTCCGTTCATAGCGCCTTCAGTAGTAAGTCTTTTTACACGCTCTAATTGGATTTTGCTAACCAATGATCCAATGTCGATTGCCTTATCCAGCGGATTACCAACACGCAGTTGCTGCATGCGCTGTTGTAATTTCCCAACCATTTTTTCGGCAATGCTCTCTTGAAGCAATAACCGTGAGCCAGCGCAACAGACCTCTCCTTGATTCAACCATATCGCATCAACTACCCCTTCAACAGCAGCATCCAGATCTGCATCTTCGAAAACGATGAAAGGAGATTTGCCACCGAGTTCCAGCGTTAATTTACAATCTGAGTCGGCGGTCAGTTTCCGAATGCATTTCCCAACAGAGGTAGAACCAGTGAAGGCAATTTTGTCGAGACCCTTGCTGCAGACTAACTCCTCACCTGTCCGTCCATCTCCAGTGAGCAACTGAAATACCCCGGCAGGCAAGCCAATCCGATGACAACATTCTGCAAACCAGAGTGCTGTCAATGGCGTTTGTTCTGCTGGTTTAAGCAGAACAGTGTTTCCACAAGCTAAGGCTGGAGCAACTTTCCAAGCGAGCATCAACAAAGGGAAATTCCAGGGGATGATNTGTCCAACCACTCCTGTAGCAACGTGCNGGGGATACTCTTCCTCAACTAACTGAGCCCAACCCGCATGATGGTAAAAATGCCNTACTGCNAACGGGATGTCGATGTCACGTGATTCTCGGAATGGCTTGCCGTTATCAAGTGTCTCCAGCACCGAAAGTACACGCGAATGCTGCTGCATTTCCCGAGCGAGTGCATAAAGGTATTTTGCCCGTTGATGACCAGTTAGTTTCTCCCACTTGGGTTGTGCTTCCCTGGCCCCTGATAATGCCTGTGTAATTTCTCTGGAACCTGCTTGCCGACAAGTGGCGAGTTGTTCACCAGTGGCAGGGTTTTCCACAGAAAATAGCTCAGCATCTTTAGGCAGCTCCCAATTGCCGTTGAGGTAGAAGCCAAAGCTGCGATGATGGCTCTCCAGCCATAGTTGGCCTGGTTGGTCACTTTCTGGAGCAGGGCCATAATCCAATTTTTGGAACAACGTCACTAAGTCACTCATTGGAGATCAGCAGAGGGGTTGTCGGGCAGCGGTGGCGTATCGCCCTGTCACACGATGTTCAAGTTGGCGTTCAATATCGGTCAATAAGCCACTGGCACCAAAGCGAAAGCGGGCAGGTTGTTGAGCATCGAAACCTAGCTCTTCTCGAACCAACACTAGCCAGTCAAGTGCCTGTTTGGCAGTGCGGATGCCTCCAGCTGGCTTAAAGCCNGCCCAGTNTCCTGTACGCTGATGATAGTCTCGCAACACCCGCAACATGACCAGTGTGACTGGAAGGGTAGCATTCACAGCCTCTTTCCCTGTGGATGTCTTAATGAAATCTGCTCCAGCCATCAGACAAACCCAGCTGGCTTTTGCAACATTTCGAAAAGTACCTAAGTCTCCAGTGCCCAAGATGGTCTTTAGATGGGCTTCTCCACAGGCTTCCTTGAACGCAGACACCTCATCATAAAGGGCCGTCCAATTTCCTGTCAGAACATGATGGCGGCTAATGACGATGTCGATTTCTTGGGCTCCGGCCTCAACAGACGCTCGAATTTCGCTGAGTTTGGCGGAAAGGGGACTAAGACCATGAGGAAAACCTGCAGCAACTGCAGCAACAGGAATGTTCGTATCTTTCAGAGCAGTGACCGCCGTGTTGACGAAGGTATGATAGACACAGACTGCTCCAACTTGAAGAGTTAGAGATTCGATTCCGAGAGACTTCGCCAGTTCTTGACGAATCGGCTGTCGAGCTTTTGCGCAGAGTCGTTGGACTCGCTTTGGGGTGTCGTCACTGGAGAGTGTCGTCAGATCCATACACTGGATCGCATGTAACAGCCAGGCAGTTTGCCATGGCCCTTTGANACTTCGCCGTCCAGTCAAGGATTTGGTTCGCTGACTGACGGCACTGGCATTGACACGGACGTCTTCCAGCCAATCCAAATTTAGTGCAGTTCCNGAGTTGTTCACAAAACTCGCCCTGAATTAGGATCGAATATGTGTATCTGTTCCATGCTGAATCCGATCGGATATGTTGCACCAGGTTGCACAGCAGAACGTGCTTCAATTTGAGCAGTAAGACTTTCCTTACCAATCTGACCTAATAAAAGGGTATGGGGTCCCAGCGGCTCCAATACATTTACCTGAACATTTGCAACAGCTGGGTGGCCTTCTCCAGCATTTTCNAGATGTTCTGGTCTGATTCCTAGGGTTAGAGTTTGATCGGCATATGGCTGAAATTTATTATTCATAGATTCAGGGATCTTTAGTTGGCTACCCTCAGCTAACTCAACAAAAAAAGTTGATTCCTTCTGAATAAGTTTTACTGAAAGAAAATTCATACTTGGAGATCCAATAAAACTAGCCACGAAAGTATTTGCCGGATTTTCATAAAGGGTAATTGGGTCCGCTACTTGTTCGATGATACCGTCTTTCATCACAACTACTCTATCTGCGAGAGTCATTGCCTCAACCTGATCGTGGGTAACATAAACCATGGTTGCTTTGAGTCTCTGGTGCAGATTCTTAATCTCTGTCCTCATCTCAATTCGTAGCTTTGCATCCAGATTCGACAGGGGCTCATCGAAAAGAAAAACATCAGGTTCCCGGACAATTGCTCGGCCAATTGCAACTCTTTGGCGCTGTCCTCCTGATAGATTTTTAGGGCGCCGATCTAGCATCGAATCCAACTCTAGGATTCTGGCTGNCTCATTGACTAGTCTTTCAACTTCATTCTTTGGTGTTTTGCGTACTTTTAGTCCGTATGCGATGTTGTCCCTGACAGACATGTGTGGATAAAGCGCATAATTCTGGAAGACCATTGCACAGTTNCGCAAACCAGGGCGAAGNTTTGTTACATCTCGCTCACCTACAAAAATATTACCCCCAGAGGCTTCTTCCAGTCCTGCTATCATTCGGAGTGTAGTAGTTTTTCCACAGCCTGATGGGCCGACAAGTACAACAAATTCTCTGTCAGCAATATCAAGATTTAACCCTGGAATTACAGTAGTTTCCCCGAATCTTTTGGTGATTGAGACTAGTCGTACTTTTGCCATGCAATTTGCCAAATAGCGTTGGTGGGAAAAGGTCCTGCCAACAAAATTTTGTTGGCAGGTCGAAAAGAGAAGGAAATCTTAAAAAATTCCCTGTCAAGGAGGATTAAAGACCCATCGAAGCGCGGTAAGCTGCTTTTTGGGAGTCACGTCCAAACTCGTCTGTCAACTCATTCCATTGAGATGCTACGGAGTCTAGAGCTTGCTGAGGTGACATTTCCCCAGCAAGGGCACGAGTCAATTCAATCTCCAGAATCTCTGTATAAGAGAAATATCCCGGCAACCGCATATCCAAGGCAACATTGGTAGCACCCAGGGAGTCACGTTGTGCAGTCAGATATTCATTTGCTTCGCGAGGACTCATCTTCTTTTCCCAAAGATCTTTGCTGAAGTGGCTGTAGCGATAAGGGTTTACACCAGAGCCACCAGTAATTGCTTGAATAGAACTATTCTCAATGTTGGTGGTGTGCTCTACGTAATGCCACGCAGCTTCTTTATCTTCGCTCAATTCTGGTACTGCAGCCTGCCATCCTCCAAAGGCCATGAATGGAGAGTGGATAACTCGGGAGAACTCATCCCACTGTTTGGTTTTGTAATTCCAAATCTTGGTTGAACCTGGAGTAAGATCTGAACCAACACTGCCAGGAATTTGGCTTTGTGATGGATCAGTACCAACCGTACCAGTATCTCCCCAGTCAAAATTCATAGAGGTTTTGCCACCAGCAAACTGCTGCCGTGTGTCTCCTGATGAATAGTTTAACGCNCCTGGAGGAGCCAATTTGAGGGACTTGATGTAATCTTCCAAAGCCTTTACCCACCCTGGATTATTTACCTGAGCATCCATTGTTTCTGGATCAAAGAACATTGAGCCAGGATTTTCAGGATGATTTGTGTAGGAAGCAGCATGAGTGAAATAGAACCAGAACTGCTGCCCACCTCTGGCAAAAGCTTCTGTTACACCGTAGATTCCATCATTTGGTCGATGGAAGAATTCAGCAACTTCATAGTACTCATCCCATGTGCGAGGTACGACTAAATCACGTCCGTACTTCGCTTTGAAGGCAGCCCTTTCTTTGGGATCTTCAAATAAGTCAATGCGGTAGTGTAAAGTATGGAGATCTCCATCAATGGTTTGAGACTTATGTTTTCCCTCCCAAACCATCAACCGGTCACGATAAGTNGGGTGAATGTCTTGCCAAGCATCTGTTTCTCTCATTTTTCTCGGCATTTCGGAGAGAAATGGAGCTAAATCTGGGGTCCAAGCAGGTGCGAATGTAATCACATCAAATGCGTCCTCCCCTGCTGCAAAAGCAGTGAGNTATTTAGGGTAGAGTTCCCCAAATGGGAATTCGACAATTTGTACTTTCCCGCAAGTGGCTTTGCTCCANGAGTCACCACCTTGCCTCATCGCACTCGCGATAAAAGGTCCTACTTGTGAACCAACATTTATTGTTACACCAGTATAGTCTGGCATGCCAGACTGAGGTTTACATTGAGCTGCAGCGATCCCGGATGTGAGGATTGCAGCAGCTGCACTGGCTAGAAATCCAGCGAACATTTTCTTCATTTTTTTCCTCTTCATGAAGTGGAAATTGTAGCGTGAGTTAATGAAAAAATTAATTAACTTGCCACAGAAATAGTGGGTAGTTAGCGAATTGATCCTAGCATCAGCCCAGACCTCATCATTCTACCCAGTATAATCGTGATAATCAGCATAGGTGCGATTGCTATGATGTTCGCAACAGCAATGGCCCACCACTCATCACCACGATAAGAATTTTGACCCGACAAGAGAACTGGTAAAGTCTGCCAGTCTCCAGTTGTTAAAATGAGGGCAAATAGAAATTCATTCCAAACAAATCCAATAGTAATCATTGTTACGGCAACTAAACCAGGCTTCGCCATCGGAATTACAATCTCTAGAAATATACGCCATCTTGGTACATCGTCAACCAAAGCAGCTTCCTCAACTTCAATTGGTAAAGATTCAAAAAAGTCACGCATTAGCCAGACAACAAGTGGTAGTGAAAAAGCTACGTAGCATAATGTAAGACCAGCAAAGCTATCTAATAATCTCAATCCCGAATCCTTCCCAATTTTTGAATAAAGCATGTACAGAGCGAATGCACTTACAATNGGTGGCATCATTCGCTGTGAAACAAACCAAAAAACAACATCATTATTTTTTAAAATTGGTCCTGGCAGCGGTAACCGATTACTTGTTATACTGAGAACCAAAGCACATAGAAAAGCAAATCCCATTGATGTGGTGTCTTTCCAATTAAAGATTTCCTTAGCCAAAATATAGCAGCCCATGCCTGAAGCTGCAAAGACAACCCCAGCTAATAATTTTACTTTAAAAGTAAATCTCACCAGTGCATATGCTGCCATGGATCCAAATACCACCGCAATCAAACTAGCAGCTACAGATATCCAAACTGAATTGAAAAAAGTTGCGAAGAAATCACCTCGACTGCCAGAAAATGCATCACTCCAAGCATTTAATGTTGGTTCAAAGTCAATCCAGGGTAAGTAAGTTGGTCCACCAGTAACGGCAATTGGTGATTTGAATGATGTGACAAATATCCAATAGAGTGGGAATAGGGTGAATATTAGCCAAGCAATACATAAAATTTGGGTAATGATTTTTTGATTTGAATTTTTATTCATGACTTTGTCTCAACGTCTTTTCTCGATTTGGGGTTTTAATATGACCATATAAATCAATCCAAAAATGATGATAAAAATCAGAAACAAAAAGCTTATCGCGGAAGTGTAGCCGAGATTAAACTTCTTTAATCCTTCTTGATAAGCGAAAAGAGTCAGTGTTTCTGTAGCGATACCCGGTCCTCCTCCTGTCATGATATAAACTGTATCTATAATTTTGAAAGCCTCTACAATACGAATGAATATAACCGCAGCTGACAGCGGCAAAAGCATTGGGAAAGTGATTCCCAAAAACATTTGTAAAGAGGAAGCATTCTCTAACCGAGCTGCTTCAAAAATNTCAGTAGGTAAAGACTGCAAACCAGCGAGCATCATTAAGATAANAAATGGAGTCCATTGCCAAACTTCCACAGTTATCAGAGACCCATAACTCCAAATATTTTTAGTAAGAAAAGGTGGATTCGCATAGCCAAAGAATGTAAATACTTGGTTTAAAGGACCGAACTGTTGATTGAACATAGTCTTCCATAACAATGCTACTGCAATTGGTGTCATCAGCATTGGTAGAAGAAAAGTAATTCGATAGAGTTTCTCCCCTGCGACTTTACTATGTAATGCTAGTGCTATAGCGAACCCCAAAACATATTGTAAAGTTACAGATACAAAAACAAAAATACTTGTATTTCCAATGACAGACCAAAATCTTTCTTGTCCGAATAGTTTAGTGTAGTTTCCAAAACCAATGTATTTAGGAGGTAATGGTGGCACAAGTCTGGAGTTTTGAAAACTCAAGTCCAGAGTGTAGACAAGCGGAAAAAGTGTAACAAGCAAGACAACTAGCGTAGCAGGCCAAATGAAAACA
The DNA here is from genome assembly GCA_002683655.1 of Deltaproteobacteria bacterium. GTDB lineage: Bacteria > SAR324 > SAR324 > SAR324 > NAC60-12 > JCVI-SCAAA005. Next base: position 6,766 of record NYTS01000039.1, on the reverse strand, counting down.
TGACGAGACCAATCTCTCATAATTAGGTTCCAGTATTGAGTAGTGATTGGATTTCAGTATTTGTTGGCATGGCTGGAGCCGTTCCTGTCTTGGTTACCGACAGGGCCGCTGTAGCAGAACCGAATAAGATGGCATCACGCAAGGACTTACCACTGGCTAAGGCATTTGCAAATCCGCCATTGAAGGCGTCTCCTGCTCCAGTCGTTTCAACAACTTTNCCAGTCATATCGAAGGCCGGGATGTGTTCATCTAATTCATCATTAAGCACATAGCAACCTTTCTCACCTAGGGTAATTAAGGCGGTACCAACACCCATTTCGCGTAATTTCAAAGCCGCTTTTCTAGCATCATTAGCATCATTCACCTGAATACCCGTGAATGATGAGGCCTCTGTTTCATTGGGAGTTGCATAATCTGCGAGAGCAAAGATCTCTAAGGGGACTTCCGTAGCGGGCGCTGGGTTGAGAATGGTTGGAACACCATGAGCTTTGGCAATTTCCAATCCTCGATTTACAGCAGGTGAAGAGACCTCAAAGTTAGTCATGAAGACCGATGCTTCAGCNATTCTGGAGGTCGCTTGCTCTACATGCTCTGGGCCGAGTAATCCTGCAGCTCCGATCACGACAATGATCGCATTATTGCCGGTAACATCATCAATGATAATATCCGCAGCTCCCGTGTCCTGTTCTTTTGTGCGGAAAACAAACTCGGTGTTGACGCCTTCAGTGGAATACAAATCAAGAGCGATTTTTGCGAAGGCATCTTCACCAAGCATTGCAATGAAGCTAACTTCTGCCCCAGCTCTTTTGGCAGCTACCGCTTGATTAGATCCCTTCCCCCCAGGTCCAAGTTTAAATAGGGGACCAATCACTGTTTCGCCCATCACAGGCATTCTTGGTGTGCGGAAGGCGAGATCAGCAACGAAAATACCTAAAATTACGACTGGCTTCATGTGTTGCTCTCAAACTTATTGAAGATTGTCAGACTACGTTCCCGTCGGGATCTAAGACCCCTTTTACCAAGACAAAGCAGCCATAGGGTCTCCTCTCATTTCCAACACAAACGACAGCGTATGCATTGCGTGCTCTCTCGTAAAAGGCAAAGCGTTCAATCGAACCCATTTTCCACTGATCGCCTGAGGTCTCTTTAACGACTCGTTGCATATCTGTGTGACAAGGGACCAACTCATCGGGATTCCCCACGACTTCCATCCTCAGCACAGCATGCTCAACGAAGCTATCCAGCGGGAAAACAGAGAGAATCGCCCCTGCTGCCTCAGGGATATCGACCCCGTTCATGTTGACCAACTCACCGGTGACAGTATGTGCAGCCACTGATGCTGATGGAAAATTGCAGTCAGCCAGGATCAATTCATCTCCATGACCCATAGAGCGAAGAATGTAAAGCAGATCAGCGCTTAGCAGCGGATGAATGTTTTTCAGCATGTTGCCTCCCAAAGAAAACTTTTAAGTGATTCAATTAAAAGACACAGATTTAGATCATACTTTTTCAATCAAGCCAATCCCCAATTTTTGAATTCTTCTCGTCGCAAATAAGAAACCTGCGCTCCTGAACGCTGAACACTGGCAGCCGCAGCTCGATTTGCCAACTCTGCTGCTTGCCAAAGATCTTGATGCCTTACCCATTCGGCTGCAAATACCCCCACAAAAGCATCCCCNGCACCGAGAGTACTGACAACAGGAACTTTAGAGGCTTGAAGGTGATCGACAACCTCTGCATTGCTCAATAAGACACCTTTTTCTCCAAGAGTGATTAAGACATTTGGGCAATGTTTGTGAAGCTGCTGTGCTGCTATTTCTGCGTCTTGAGGATTTTGGATTTCAAGGCCAGTTAAGGCAGAGGCTTCCACTTCATTGACGACTAGCATGTTGATCCAATCCCACCATGACTTAGGAATGTTGGCAGCAGGTGCAGCATTTAAAAGGACAGGCACGTCAAAATTCAGAGCCATTCTTCCAACAGCATCAACTGTTTCGAATGGAATTTCTAGTTGCTGAACCAGCAAGCCAATGTCTTTCCAGAATGCGGGATCTGGCTTGAGAAAATCAGAGGTAACATATTGGTTTGCCCTCGAAATCACAACAGCCTGGTAGCGACCGGACTGGTCAACAAAGTCAAGTGCTAGGCCTGACCCAATAGGGTGAGTTTGCAGAAGATCTAAATTCACCCCGGCACTGAGCATGGCCTCTCGCAAGATGGTTCCTGCCTCATCTTCACCGAGACAACCAACGAATTGGGTCTGTGTGCCCCACAAAGAGGCTGCAACTGCTTGATTGGAACCCTTACCACCAGGGTGCTCTTCATATCTTTGCCCCATGATTGTTGCTCCAACAGCAGGTAACTGATCAACGTAGACCATCCTGTCCAAGTTAGCGGCACCAACAACCAAAACTCGTTTTTTCAGAGTTCCTCCATTTCTTCGAAAGTTTTCAAAATATCATGATCTGATTGCCAGTTGCCCAATCCTTTAGCTTCTAGATCANCGGCCTGATTCCACCAACGAGTACAACGTCGAATGTTGGCTTCTGCCTCACGAACGGGATCTTCATTGATTGGAAATGTGTCAAAGTACAGGTGTCCATCATATTGAATACGTTGAAGCCAGAGGAGGCATTCCAGAGTCTGTTGCGGATGAACAGAACCAAGCAGCATCCCATCTTCGCAGCCTGGACGCACAAAACCATCGTTGAGCTGCATGCCCCAGAGTTTCTTATGCTTCCCAACCAGTGCCACAGACTGAGCAGGGTTTTCTCCTGCCATCAGGCAGTGACCAAAATCTAGGGTGAGTCCCATGTTCTCACGGTCAACCTCTAATACCATCAACAATCCAGCCCCTGTGGTGTTCTGTATGAAATAACGGCGTGGCTCCGTTGGCTTCGGTTCCAATGAAACCCTAAGTTCTGGAAAAAAATCACAGACTTCTCTGAAACTCTGAACAACGTACTGCCAAAGTTCACTGTAATTTACTTGGAGAGGNTAGTCATAGCCGTCATAGGCAGGCCAGACAATCAATTCTTTCGCACCTAGCTCCCTTGCCCATTGACCGGCATTCAAGGTCAGCTGGATTGCTTCACGCCGAAGTGATGCAACTGGATTTGTGAAAGCACCCAAGCTGAAATGCTTTGGATATCTNAGACTAACTGCTCCAGTCGATAACCCTGCTTCGGAAAGAGCGATCTTAACTTCAGAGAGTGAATAGCCTTCCAAGTGTTCAGGGTAGTTGAAATCAACAAGTTCAAGCCCAGCGATTGTCCCCTGTCGATGAATCCAACCAATGAGATCTTCTCGACCGTCCCAAAGTTCAGGCTTTGATTTCATAGAATTGAGACGTGAAGCAAATGCTGGCGGGAGAACTGATGACATGGTAGGTGGATTATGAAGGTTAGTTAAAATTTAATAATTACAGATGACAAGAATATTAATGATCGAATTAGTGGGTTCAATGAACTGANACAAGCCTTTTCAAAACGGTTCTCAGTTTTTTACGGGCCTGTCTGAGGCTAAAGCTATAAAAGTAAAAACACCTAATTCTTGGGGTAAGCAGGTTGAAACTTGAAATTCTTATTTGAGAAGAGTTTTGTACTAGTTCTTGTTTATTCGTCAAAGCATCGCCGATAGCAAGCTTTGTTGCAGTTTGGTAGTTTGAAAAAGTTTCTGCCGAACTTGCCAGATTATCCCCATCCTAGAGGTTCGTCATGAAACGCCTGTTGCCAATCTTGATTGCTACTATTTTTAGTGCATCTGCACTCCTCCTCGCTGGCTCAGTGCAAGCTACAGATTTTACTCTCAAGCTTCACCATTTTTTGGGCCCAAAAGCCCCTGCTCACTCAAAGATGCTGGTGCCTTGGGTAAAGAAAGTTGAAGAACTATCGAATGGAAGAGTGAAAATTGACATATATCCAGCAATGTCACTGGGTGGCAAGCCCCCTCAGCTGATCCGTCAGGTTCGTGATGGAGTGGTCGATCTTGTTTGGACAGTCAATGGCTACACTCCAGGCTTGTTCCCTCGTACAGAAGTTTTTGAACTCCCATTTATTCATACGAATGATCCAGTGGCAACAAATCTTGCCATGCGCGAAATGTTTGATGAGAATCTTGCGGAAGAATATCGGGGCCTCAAAGTAATGTTTCTGCATGTGCATCAGGGACAAGCGATCCACACGGTAAATAAGGTCATCCGCAAACCGAGTGACTTCAATGGTACCAAGATGCGCATTCCAACTAGGACAGGCGCCTGGGTTTTGGAAGCAATGGGAGCAGCTCCTGTTTCAATGCCAGTTCCCAGTCTGCCACAAGCTCTCTCCAAGAAGGTTGTTGACGGTGCTCTAATCCCCTGGGAAATCATTCCACCATTGAAGCTCCAGGATATGACGAAGTACCAGATTGAAGGTGAAAATATGACTCGCTTTGGTACAACGACCTTNCAGGTGTCCATGAATCAAGGGACATGGGACCTTTTGCCCAAAGATCTTCAGGATGTTTTCCTGCAGGTCTCCAACGAAGCTTGGGTCAGAGAAGTTGGCGAAGTTTGGCACGGTACTGACCTTTTTGGCATCGGTGTAGCTACCAAAGCAGGTAATGAACACATCACATTGAGTGCTGCAGAAACTGCTGAGTTCAAGAAAGTGCTAAAGCCTGTTGTCGATCGTTGGGTGAAAGAAGTCAGTGGTTCTGGCATTGACGGTAAGAGCCTTGTCAGCAAGGCACGTGAACTGGTCGCCAAGTATTCAAAGTGAAGTCTTGGATTCCTGAAGATTTTCCAGGGTTTCCAAGATGATAAAATGGGCCTCGAAACTGATCGAGGGTTGGGCCCTGTTTGGAGGTATGATTTTGTTGCTGCTGGTGATAATGACCACATACAGTGCAGCAGCGGGTTTCCTAATNGCCACTCCCTTTTCTGGNGATTTTGAACTCACTGAAATGGGAGTNGCGGTCGCTTCCTTTGCATTCCTTCCTTACTGCCAACTGACCTTCGCAAATGTTTCTGCGGATGTCTTTACGGCAAAAATGAAACCTTCGAAAGTTAGATTTTTAAGCCGAGTTGGCTCTTTGGTGGCCGTAGCCTTCAGCATTCTGTTGATCTGGCGAATGTACGAAGGATTGCTGGATTACCAGATTTACCTGGAGACTACGACAATCCTACAGGTGCCGATCTGGTATGCGTTTGTCCCTTCGATTTTCTCTCTTCTGCTTCTCCTGTTGGCAGCTCTAATCACGTTTATTCATCCGGATGGAGTACCNGAACCATCTTTAATCCCCCAGTAACGCCTNAACCATGTCATACGAACTACTCGTNGGATTGGCTGGCCTTGNGGGGNTGTTATTGTTGATCGCACTGCGGATACCGATTGCGTATGCCATGATCGTCACTGGAGGAATTGGTGTGACGATCCTGAACGGGCCACTGATCTTCATGTCTCAATTGAAGGATCTGGCCTACATTCAATTTTCTATTTATGACCTCTCTGTGGTCCCCATGTTTGTGCTGATGGGGAATTTGGCAACCAAGGCGGGTCTATCACGAGAGCTTTTTCGGGCAGCAAATGCATGGGTAGGCTGGGTTCGAGGAGGTGTCGCCATGTCTTCCATCATCGCGTGTGCTGGTTTTGGGGCTGTTTGTGGATCCTCATTGGCCACGGCCTCCACGATGGGAAAAGTGGCGCTACCGGAGCTTCGCCATTACAAATATAGTGGCTCTTTGGCAACGGGGACATTGGCTGCTGGGGGCGTGCTGGGAATATTGATTCCACCNTCAGTTGTTCTGGTTGTCTATGCGATCATAGTGGAAGCAAACATCATTGCGATGTTCATGGCTGCGATGATTCCTGGTTTGTTGTCAGTNGGTCTGTTTTTGTTGACAATTGCGATCTATGTTCGCTTCTTTCCTGAGTCAGGACCCTCCCGAGAGCCAATGGATCGTCAGGAATTCTGGAATGCTACTCTCGGAGTTTTGCCGGTTNTAGGGATCTTTATAGCNGTGATTGGTGGTATCTATTTTGGTTTGTTTAATCCCACTCCAGCCGCAGCAGCAGGTGTTTTTCTGGTAGGAGTACTGGGAATCTATCGAGGTCTGATCAAGTTTCCACAACTCAAAGCAGCCTTGTTGGAGACCGCCAAGACTTCGGGCATGATCTATTTGATTCTGCTTGGGGCCGAGATGCTCAAGATCTTCATGTCTCGTGGAGGAGTCCCCCAGGCAGCCGTGGAGATTATGCAATCATCGGGATTGGATCCGATCACTATTCTTCTTCTGATGCTAGTCTCACTGATTATTCTAGGATGTCTCATGGACTCATTGTCCATGATCTTACTGGCGATGCCTTTCTTTTGGCCTGTAATTGATGGACTCGACTTTGGTTTGGGCCCAGAAGAACTAAAAATCTGGTTTGGAATCCTAGCGCTGATTGTCGTGGAGCTCGGTTTGATCACTCCACCTGTCGGGATGAATGTTTTTGTGATCCATGCAATGGCCGAGGATATTCCCATGAGTGAGACATTCAAAGGAGTGATGCCTTTCTTCGGGGCAGAGCTACTCAGAGTCCTGCTTCTGGTGGCATTTCCTGGTATTGTTTTGTGGCTCCCACGTCTACTCTCCGGGTGAATCAATGAAGCTGAGATATAGTATGCTTGGAGCAGGAGCAATGGGCTCTGTTTTTGGGGCAAGACTCGCTCTACAAGGGCATTCTGTCGAACTACTCAATCGAACTCCTGATCACGCTAGGGCAATCAAAGAGCAGGGTGGATT
>NYTS01000038.1 GCA_002683655.1 Deltaproteobacteria bacterium | reverse complement strand
GCTCACGATTACGAGTATTCTCGTTTAGGGGAGTATATCCTCAACACCCTGAACTACTAGCATTTTCGCTACCTATACCTCTCTCGATCTTTTCTTCTCGACCACCCCTTGACAGTACTAGTCAAAAAGCTAGGCTCACACACTTCAGATTGAAGGTGATCTGAAGCTATTGTTCCACCTCATTTCTCTAGGGGAAGGCTATGAAGAATGCTCAACTATCTTGGCAGTGGTTTGCTGCCAGTCTCATCGTANTGATGTTGTTAGCTGCAACAGCATCTGCTCAATCAACGTGGGANGCCATCACAGATCGGGATNCGATCCGTGTAGGAGTTACCGAGGCCCCTCCCTGGTTTTCAAAGAATCCAGTAACTGGAGAATGGGGAGGATTAGGCTCAGCTATCGGTAAACAAATGGCCAAAGAGATGGATGTAGAATTTGAGCCTGTCGAAGTGACCTGGGGCACGGCCGTTGCGGCTCTGCAAGCAAACAAGATTGATGTGATGTTCGTTTTAGATGCAACTCCCAAGCGTGCTCTTGCCGTAGATTTTCCAGCCCAACCGTTGTTGTACTATGCGTTGGCTGTGCTTGCTGATGATAACTTGAGCATCAAGACTTGGGAAGATCTCAACAAGTCTGGGGTCAAGATCTCTGTGACCCAAGGGACGACAATGGACACCTATGTCTCGGCGCGTCTGAACAAAGCAGAGATCCTTCGTTTCCCAAGTAATGGTGAATCTGTCGCGGCGTTCCAGTCTGGTAGAGTCAATGCAGTCTCGCTGTTCCATCCTCCTTTGATTGCGATGCGCAAGAAGATTGGCCGGGGGCAAATTGTCCTGCCCTCTCCGATTCGCCAATCTGCATCTTCGGCAGGTGTCCGAATGGAGGCTGATAAGCGCTGGAGGGACTGGGTGAATACGTCGATTGCGTACTACTACAATACGGGACAGACACAGGTTTGGTATGAGGANTTTTTACAGGATTTCGGTGTAGATCCTTCTTCAGTACCAGCGATTCGCCGGGAGCAGTGGTAGGGAACGAGAGCTAATGCATTCCTGCTCTGGTATTGTGTTTTGTAAGCAAACTCTGGGGCAGGAAGCTTTCGAACAAAAAGGTGCTCAGCGTCATCACCGCTTCTGAACTACAAACNCAGTGGATTCTGGTGCCACCAGTGTTTAAAGGGGGAAGAATAGAGAATGCGGTCGATGGTTTCGTCTGTCACCCTGGGAAGATTGGAACCTTTCACAAGCTGGTTGACGTTTTTGAGGCCACTGATGGATTCTTCCAGGGTGGTGAACGGATAGTCAGTGCCGAAGAAGATCTTATCTGTAACCAGATATTCCTGAGCCGTGATCAAGATGTTGTAGTATTGCCAAGGACGATAAAAGAGAGCCGAAACCTCCGCATAGATGTTGGGATTTTTGCGGATCACTGCAACACACTCTTCGTACCAGGGATGCCCCATGTGGGCGAGGATNATCTTTAAATCTGGATATTTCTGTGCGATGGGATCTACGTGGATTGCACGCCCTAGCTCCAGTGGTGAATTGTNGGCAAACGTTGTTCCCATGTGGAGCGTCAGGGGTAGATCTTTTTGAATACAGTAGCGATAGAGTGGATCCATTCTAGGGTCATCCAGTGGCACNCCATTGTAAATCGGCCCATACTTGACCCCTTGCAAACCATAATCTTCGATCACAGTCTTCAGCTTTTCGATAGCTTCTTCTTCCCTCGGATCAAAATAGGCAAAGCCCACAAACTTGTCTGGGTACTTCTGGATAGTTTTGATCACCGTGCTGTCTTCCCCTTGAATACCCACTGAATCCNCATAGCGGGGAGAGAAGATGATCACTTTATGAGCAAGCTCCATCGCCACAAAGATAGAGTCTGCGTCTGTTGGAACCAACAGTTCTCCGGGCCGCACTCTGGCAATTTGCTCTAAGTAACTCTGGGAGTAGTGGACCGGATCCCAGATGTTGACATGGCAATCTACAATTTGTCGTTTTTCGCTCACAAGATCCCATGCTCTTCAAAGGTCTTAGCGAGACTCGCTCCNTTCTCCAACATGTCACGTACCTGATTTTCTTCCCTCACTTTCTGTAGTGCCTTCTCCACGACTTCTGCTGTGATTTGCTGGGGTACGATCACCACTCCGTCCACATCACCAAAAATAAAGTCTCCGCTGTTGATGTTGACTCCGTGAATTTTCCCGGGAACGTCATACCACATCAACTTGCCACGATGCTTGCTGTCGAGAGGTCCGATATTTCCAGCAAAGACAGGAAAGTTCATCTGGCGAATACGCTTGACGTCCCGAACGGAACCATCTGTCAGGCATCCAGCTGCTTTCAGGTACTGCGATCGGGTGGAGAGCAGTTCTCCCCAAGGTGCGATCTCATGGTGCTGATGACAGAGCAGAACAGCAACTTCATTGGGCTGGAGACTGTCGATCAAAGTAATCTCATGCTCGTAGACGTTCACCTTTTCATCGTCATGATAAATCTTCATGTAGATGCCAACTCGCGCTAGCCCGCAGAGAATCATGCCATCATCTAGGGGGCGAATCCCCGAACTCAGTGCCTGGTGCAGGTAGCCCATACTATCCAGAGTGTCTGAGATCACAGCGCTGTAGAGGGTATGCTTCAATTCTTGGAAATTCATATTGGCTCAATTGGGATAGTGACAGGAAACCAAGTGTGGTTGAGTGAGTTGGGTAGCATCACTGAGTTGTGGAGATTCTCCCATGCAGCGTTGTTTTTCTGGTTCTGAGAGAGACTTAAACTTTGGGCATCGTGGATGGAAAGCACAACCTGATGGGGGAGAAACAGGATTGGGCACATCGCCTTCCAAGACAATCCGGTCGCTCTTTNGATCCAGATCCGCAATCGGAATCGCAGATAATAGCGCCTGGGTATAAGGGTGGNGTGGTGTGCGGTAGAGAGCTGCACTCTCCGCCAATTCGACGATCTTGCCCAGGTACATCACAGCAACACGGTCACTGATGTATTCGACCACACTCAGATCATGTGTGATGAAGATGTAGGTTAAGCCTCGGGCTTCCTTGATCTCTTGCAATAGCTGGAGTACCTGGGCTTGGATCGAAACATCGAGCGCACTGACTGCTTCATCACAGATGACAATCTCAGGGTTGACACATAGAGCCCGGGCAATGCCAATGCGTTGCCGCTGTCCACCTGAAAACTCATGGGGATAGTTATCCATCTGTTCGCGGCGCATGTTGACCGCTTCCAGCAGATCTCCAATGATCTTGCGACGTTCTGCTTTGGTTTTCACCCCATAGAGCTTGAGTGGGTCCTGTAGGGAACCAAAAACAGTGAAGGCTGGATTGAGGGAAGAGTGCGGATCCTGGAAGACGATCTGAATTTTTTGACGGATGTGCTTGAACTCTTCAGGACTCAAGTTGAGCAAGTCGAAGGTTTGCTCTCCTTCGTGATAGAGAATCTGTCCGCCAACGGCTCCCACGAGTTGAATGATAGATTTTCCCAGCGTGGTTTTGCCACAGCCACTCTCTCCAACCAGCCCTAGAGTCTCACCCCGGTAAATCTCCAGGTCCACGCCATCAACCGCCTTGACGTGAGCAGCAACGGTGCGCAACAGCCCTTTTCGGACAGGAAAATAGGTTTTCAAACCCTTGATATGTAGAACCTTTTCTTGGCTAGGCATGGCTCAGAACCTTTTTGCTGTGCCAGCAGAGGACATCATGGGTTTCACTGATTGACTGAGAACTGGGAAAGGTTTGGCACTGTTCAGTGGCGTAAGGACAACGGNGTTTAAACTGACATCCTTTGGGGCGTTGATAGGGATCGGGGGTTGAGCCCTGAATTGGTGTGATTTGTTGTTGTTTCCCCTTGCCCAGGATCGGAATCGACTTCAGTAATGCCTCGGTATAAGGGTGTGCAGGATGTCGAAGTACATCATCAACTGTTCCCTGTTCAACGATATTGCCCATGTACATCACTGCTACATGATCCGCCAGTTCAGCAACGACCCCCATATCATGAGTAATTAGGATCACTGCAGTGTTGTGTCGTTGCTTGAGTTCATCAATCAACNCAAAGATCTGGGCTTGAATAGTGACGTCCAGTGCTGTGGTGGGTTCGTCAGCAATCAGAATCTTAGGCTTGCACGACATCGCCATGGCGATCATCGCCCGCTGCCGCATCCCTCCCGAAAACTGGTGGGGGTAATCATCCACTCGCTGTTCGGCCAGGGGAATTCCCATTTGGCGTAGTAGATCAATGGAAGTCTGCTTGAGTTGAGCAAGCGTGCTTTTTGAATGATATTGCAGCCCCTCAGAGATCTGAGATCCAATATGATAAACGGGATTCAGCGCCGTCATCGGATCCTGAAAGATCATTGAAATCTCTGCCCCACGCAATGCTCGCATTTCTGGCCCATTCCGCTCCAGTTGATCGATGCGGATGTCACCTCTTTCGGAATGATAGACGATCTCCCCAGATTCAATCCTGGATAGCTTGGGGAGCAGTTGTGTGATGCTGGAAGCCGTGATGCTTTTGCCACAGCCACTTTCCCCGACAATGCAAAGTGTCTTTCCGCGATACACATCGAACGACACCCCATCGAGGGCCTTGTTGCAGCGGTTATTCACATAGATGTAAGTCTTCAGATCCTTGACACTCAGGACCTTTTGATCAGCGCTCATCCTCAACCCTGCATTGTAGGATCTGTGGTGTCACGCAGGCCGTCTCCCACGAAGTTGATGGCCAGCACAAAGAGTGAGATGGTCACCGCAGAGGGAAGCCAGACCCACCAGTAGTTCTGTAGGATTCGTAGATCCTGGGCGACATTGAGGATATTTCCCCAGGTTGGGATGTTGAGGGGAACACCAAGGCCCAGGAAACTGAGACCCGCTTCCTGCAGGATGAACATCGCCGTACTCAGAGTGATGTTGACCATAATCGGTCCGAGGGCGTTCGGTAGGATGTGCTTAAAGCAGATAGTGAAGGTGTTCAGACCGAAAGCACGAAGTGCCTGGACGTACTCCTCCTCACGTAGAGAAAGCATCTGTGCTCGAGTCAGCCGATACAGGCTGCCCCAGCCCGTCAGTGTGAAGATGATGATCAGGTTCATCAAGCTCTGCCCGAGGATGGTCACTAGCATCAGCACCAGAATGATCTGAGGAAAGGACATGACCACTTCAGAAATTCGCAAAAACGTGCTGTCCCACCAGCCGCCTTTGTAGCCAGTGTACGCACCAATACTGACGCCGATGAGCGCCGCTCCTAGTGCACTTCCTAGACCCACGAGAATCGAGATCCGACCTCCATAAATGATGCGGGCAAACACGTCTCGGCCAATCTTGTCGGTGCCAAGGATATGATCTGNGCTGGGTGGTTTGAGCATCATCCGCAGGTCNACTTTCTGGGGATCATACTGAGTCACAAGCGGAGCAAAGACTGAGGCCAGGATCATGATGGTCACAAAAGCCAGACCCAACACAGCTAGCTTATTACTAGCTAGCTTATTCAGGGCTCGGTTACTCGAGGNTGCTTTGAGAGTGCCTTGCTCGGTTTTCTCTCGGAGGAGATCGAATTTTTTGTCTAGCCGAGTTGGACGGCGAGTTATTATTTTGGCGTCACTCAAGTTTTATTCTCGGGTCTAGCAGGGCGGTCAGCAGGTCAATCAGGAAACTGGCAAAAAGGACTGCGGTCACAGACAGAAAAGAAATCATCATCACCAGTGGATAGTTCTGACCCCGAACAGCGTTGACAAACAAGTCACCAATACCAGGCCACTGGAAGACTTGTTCAATGATGACTGTCCCACCAATTAGCATTGGCAGACGAAAGCCAATCAGCACAACTACAGGAATCAGAGCGACGCGAAGACCATGAATAAAATTGACTCTCCACTCAGGGACTCCCTTGCTGCGAGCGGTCCGAATGAATTCTTTGTTCAGAGAGTCAAGCATACTGGATCGTGTGTAGCGCATTACTCCAGCAGTCATGATTAGTCCTAGGACCATGGCGGGCATCACTAGGTGTGGCATGTGGTCCCAGTAACTGTCGTAACCNGGCATCAGTCGTTTGCCTACCGGAAGCCACTCCAGTTGCAGCGCAAAGACAACTAGAGCAATCAGGCCAAAAATGAATTCGGGAATCGAAACGCCAATCATGCCGAAGACAGTCAGTGAGTTGTCCATTAGAGATCCTCGCTTCAAGGCACTGATCGAACCGAGGATGACGCCAAAAAGAGTTGAAAATAATAGGGCTGCAATTGACAATTCTAGAGTTGCAGGAATGCGTTCCAGAACCAGCTTGGAAATAGGTACTCCACTTGCCAAGCTGTAACCAAAATCTCCTTGCAGAATTCCACCTAGCCAATAGAGGTAACGGACTATAAACGGATCGTTTAAACCTAGGGCTTCACGCATCGCGATCAACTCTTCTGGTCTCAGATCGGCAATGGCCTCAGGAGGCAGTAGATAAGAGAGGATATCTCCTGGAGTTAGTTCTAACCCCAAATAAATAAGGAAGCTGATTCCCAATAGCATGGGGATCAGATAGAGCAGTCGTCGAGTGAAGTAGACAAACATGAAAGTTTAGACCCAACACCCGTCATGAAGACAGATGTTGGGTTGGTTGAGAGGCTTAGTTTTTCGCGTACTTGTTGAACCAGACCATCCGCGTGTACGGGATGTCTGCCGGAATGACACGCATGTGGTCCATCTCTTCCAAGGCTTTGACGTCAGCCACGTTCTTGGTGAACCCATAATCAAGGGACCCAGCCGAGGCGTTCTTGACGAGATTAGCATCGTTATCCTTGCTGGGATAGGCGATGATCTCATCAATACGGGCAACCCCTTCGTGGAAGTTCTCAAATGGAACCATGATCAGGTAGTCGTTCATTTTGACTTCCTGGACTTTGTAGGGACCAGAGCCTACAGGGTTTTGCCAGAAAGGATGCTGCTGGAACTTGGCAGGATCAACATCTTCCAGATACTTGCGTGGCAGAGGAGCCCACTGAGTGAAAGTCAGGAGAACATTTGGATCCACTTGAGCAAAAGACAAGGTGATCTTGTTGCCGCTGATAGCGATTCCGGAAACGCTGGATGCAGAGCCATTCATGAAAGCTGCTGCACCTTCCAGATAACTGAAAGTCGTCTTGAAGATCGGCATGATGTTGGGGACTTTGAGAGCCAACTCAATGTTCCACTTGATCTCTTCGGCAGTGATTGCTGAGCCATCGTGCCACTGGAGACCATTCTTCAGTTCGAAGGTCAGAGTTTTGGCGTCCTTGCTCAGGTTGTAGTACTTGGCCATTTTTGGTCGGGTTGGTGCCAATCCACCATCGCAGCTGATTAGTCGATCAAACAGNACCTTGTTCGTGATGAATAAACCCGGATTGAACCAGGGATGCTCAAAAAATTCCATTGGGCCAGTATTGGTGTTCATCACCATCTTGCCGTTGGCGTCAGGCTCTACCGTCCACTTGGTGACATCCCAATCATAGTTGTACTGTGGATTGCCGTAGATTCCACTATTGCGATTCAGCTTGTTGCTCTCATAGATGAAAGCCTGCTGATAGTAGAGAGGCAGTGTGAAGAGTTCCGTCTGCATGTAATCTTCCATCTCGAAGAAGATCTTCTTTTGAGCGGCGATGTCTGCGGTACTGGTCAGCACATCAATCATACTGTCTACCTTGGCATCCGCTGGTGAGATGGACATGTCTCCGGTCTTGTAACGGCTGAAGTACTCTTGCAGTGCCAGAGGTCCATGTGCTCCGTAAGCCAGATCCCATTTTACGGCGGAAGGACCATTTTGCGGATCCTTTGGTGCAGTCCAAAGCTGGGCACCAACATCTCCTTCCAGTTTACGGAAGTTCATCTTGATACCAACATCGCTCAGATAGGCTTGAATGGCAGTCATCAAGTCGACTGTTAACTGATCACTATAGTAGTAGACCATGTCGAGTTCTTGGCTCGAATTCCAGCTGGCTTCTTTCAGCAACTGGCGAGCCTTGTCTGGATCATAGGAATACTGGGGTAGACCAGGCTTTTTGAAGGGACCGTTCGGGATGTGGCTATCTGCAACGATGGCCTTGCCTTCGAGCAAGGTCTCTTGAATGGTGTCCATGTCGATCGCATAGGCAATCGCTTGGCGGACTCGTGAGTCTGAGAGTGGATTGCTGTTCTTCGGCATTGCCAATAGCTGAGTAGCAAAACAAAGCGTGACGACGAGCGGTAGAAGAAATCGGATTTTCATCGGTTACCTCGCTTGAAAATTAACAGTAAAAAAATCACCAAGAAATCAATGCTTCATAGGCAACTCCTTTTCGTTGCGTTGTTGATTGGAGGTCTATCAATTGACCAATCGGGCAAAACCCGTGTGCTTCGTTTCGAACGCTTCCTGATCATAAAACTGCCCTGACTTCAACTGCTGATTGATTTGGTCAAAGCAAGCCTCTGCTTTCTCAAAATAGTGGCCCAGGTGTCGATCTTGATGGGCAAAGGTAGGATTAAAGCTGGATCCAGCCATGATCCCCTGCTGCAGCATCAAGCGAGTGAACAGGGTCATGATGCGGTTGGCCTGTTCTTCGTGCTCAAAGCCAAGTTGCACCAACTCTGGACGTCCCTTGACAAAAGTTGGTAGCTGGCAGGACTGTCCCAGCTCCAACCAGCGTTTCATGAAGCATCCACCAATCCGCTGCAGGTGTGCTGGTACATCCAAGCTCATCATCTTTTCTACAGCAGCCAGTGCGGCAGTTGGCCCGATTGCTTCAGACCAATAGGCGCTGGAGATAAAGGTCCGCTCAAAAAATTTCATCTCAGCAGTTTGTCCAATCACTGCGCTCATGGGATAGCCGTTGCTCAAGGCTTTGGCAAACACCGCAAGATCAGGTGTTACTTGGTATTTCAAATGCGCTCCTCCCAAGCAAAGCCGCCAACCAATCGAAATCTCATCAAAAATCAGCTTTGTTCCATGTTGTGTGGCTAACTGACGAACTTTTTCCAGGAATTGGTTCTCTGGTTCAATTCCACGAGTCGTTTCCATCACAACCGCAGCCAATTGGTGATGAGCGAAGATTTCTTCAAGTTCAGCTAGCTGGTTGTAACGAAACGGTAGCGCTGTGCCTTTCAGTCCAGCAGGGACCCCCAGTGGATTCAATCCGGGTAGCAGGTGATCTTGTAAGCCATCCGGACCATCCTCCAAATTGACAGCTAGATACCAATCATGCCAACCGTGATAGCCGCAAATCGCTACCTTGTCTCGACCTGTGACGGCTCGGGCAATCCGCACAGCTATCGTCATTGCTTCCCCGCCAGTTCGAGCATAGCGAACCATTTGTGCCCAAGGATGAATCTCCAGAAGGCGCTCTGCCAATCTAACTTCATCATAATTGGACAAGGAAGACATGGAACCTAATTGAACTCGGCGTAGCACAGCTTTGTTCACATCAGGATCAGCGTATCCAAGCAGGCAGGAGAGTACCGCATTGGAAGCCATGTCGAGAAAGCGGTTTCCACTATTATCAACGATTTCACAACCAGTTGCCTGGGTGTAGTAGGCAGGCCAATAGCTAGGTGCCATCAGTTCAGGTTTCTTGCTGAGTAGCTGAGTACCGCCAGGAATCATGGTTTTTGCCAATTCATACTGCTCCAGGTTGTTTTTGCTCTCATAGGACGCGCCTAAACCTAGCAGGTGGAAGGCATTTTTGTAAAAGATATATTCCAGATCGGAGTCTTTCAGCGAGCATAGCTGCGTGGCAACCTGCAGCGCTAGCAAGGACTCAATACCCACTAGGGTGAATTCTCCAAAAGAAGAATCCTGACCAGTTGACGAACTTTGGTTCAACCACTTGAAGCCGTTGGCGAGGCTGATAGCTTTTCCTCGCACTTGGGAAACAGGATAATCTGAGCCATACATCAGCCGGGTGATGCCTGTTGCACGAATGATCGCTTCCATGGAGGTTGGTTCACAGACCGCAGAGCTATCAAAAAAGACATTTTCAAACTGCCGCACTACGCTCAGTCCCTCCATTGTATTCTTGGCAGCAAATCCTCGGGCACAGTGAGCCAGAACCAATTTGGCATTCTTGAAGCGGGATAGCCGATCTTGTAAGTAGCTCAGGTTGTTTGGATCACTCAGCGCCTGTGCTTTCACCAGATGAAGCATGATGATCAGGTTCTGCTGATCAGCGATCTCCCAGGCCCAGTCAGGTAAGAACTCTTCGATGTCTGCCTCAAAAGTATTACTTCGAGAGGCGTAGTGGTGGTAGCACTTGAAGCCACGGAAGGAATACTGCTGTACAGTTTCACGTACTTGATCTGGATCATCAGTTGGTCCAATGATCATCAATCCATGAACAAAATCGTGCTTATGCGATTCCTGAAAAATGTGTTCGTTGGCTGCAGCAAAAGGCAGGTCTTTCAGCGGAAATGGAAATGATAGGTACTGCTCTACTCGCTGCTCCAGCCAATGATTCATGGTTGAGCGTAGCGTCATCCCATCTGCTTCAACAGTTGTGGGTGTTTTTTGTGAATTAGTCAGGCTGTACAAATGTGTGTGAATATCAATGATGCGATTCGGCAAAAAATCAGAGAGCGTCTGCACAACCTGCTGGTCTGTGGCAGTGATCACATGCTGGCTNGGATCCAATAGCTGATGTTGTGCTGTAGAAAGTGCTACCATGCAGTCCAGCCTCCATCGATGACAAGATTTTGTCCGGTCATGTAGCTGCTGGCTTGACTAGCCAGAAACACAACAGCTCCTTTCAATTCATCTGGTTTACCCATGCGTTTCATCGGGCTTTTCTGTTCAAGGCGCTGCACCATTCCCCTGGGAGCACCGGGAGCTGGAAATGGACCTGGACTCAAGCTGTTGACCCGAACTCCCTTGGAAGCCCAATAGACGGCCAAGTGTCGCGTCATCTGCAGAATGCCCCCTTTCAAGGTGTGATAGGCCACAGGGCTAGCTGGAGAAACGTCCTCATACGCATCAGGATACGACCCCACAGAACCATACATGGAACCCAGCATAATGACGGAAGCTTGCCGTTGTTGTGAAACCGCCAAATCACTGATAGCCTTTGCCAGGAAAAAGTAAGCTGAGGCATTAGACAATTGAACCTTNAATTCTTCCTCTGTGACTGAGTTCAAGTCGGCAGAAAGTGGAAAGTGACCGTTGTTGACCAACGTATCAATCCNTCCATATTCTGCTTGAACTCTTTGAACCCCAGCTTGACGGGAAATCTCATCCAGTTGATCCAACTGAATTCCCAAGTGAGCCTGCTGCACCGGTCTTGGCAATTGCTGAGCAAATTGAACAGCTTTATCTTCCTCACGACTACTTACTACCACGCTAGAACCAGCTTCGGCTAAGCCCTGTGCCAGGGCTTTCCCCAAGTGGCCACAGGCACCGGTGACCAAGCTCACAGTACCGGTGAGATCAAATAACTGTTGGATTGTTTTGCTTTCATTTTGGATGCTGCTCATTCAACAACCTCTGCCAAACGAAGCTCTTGTTGAATGAATAGTTTTGCGCTTTGTTGATAGGCCTCAAATCTTTGCTGATTGCGCTGACAAGCGTTGGATTTAAACACCATCGCTAAAGCAGATCGGTTCCGGTCTGTGGTTTGGTTACTGCCGGCCCAATGGATCGTCTCCGCGTGATGAATAACGGCATCTCCAGGATTTGCAGTGATGGCAANTCCAGTTCGTTGATCTTCTTCGGTGAAATCCGCAATCGTTTGGGAAAATCCTAGATTGTTGGAGAGCCGATGGGGTCGTATACCCTGTAAATGAGAGCCTGGAATGAANTGCAAGCATCCTGTCTGGTGGTCTGCATGGTCTAGTGCTAACCAGATTGTGAGTGCCTGAGGGGGCTCAAAACAAAAGTAAAAATTATCCTGATGTGGTGGTGTCTCGTGAAAATAATTGGGCGGTTTGTTGAACCACTCCAGTGCCAATGCAGGTTCAACTTTCTCATCTAGTAAAGAACTAGCTAAGGAACTCCACATTGAACTGGTTGAGTAGCTTTTGAAAAAATCATCTTCTTCAATTCGATGTAACTGCTTCAAGGAATTTTTATCCTGCTTGTTGGCATAGAAAGCATGCTCATAATTCTGCTTTTTATGAGTGGCTACAATCAACTTTGTTAGCCTTTCACGAACTATATTCAACTCATCATTGTCCAGAAAACTTGGCACAACAACATAGCCATTTTTTTGAAATGATTGTCTGCTTCGAGCAATATCTAAACTCATAGTATCTTCACTTGGGCCACAGATGTGGGGTAATCAACTGAAAATTCAAATCATATGAGACTNCGTTGACTTTTTTTAATATATTTNTGTCTAAGGGGCCTCGCTTGAACCAGGCTAAATTGTTCTGAAACTGCAGGAGTGATTCTGCACCAAGAACAATATAGTCTGGTAAGTAAGATAGAATATATCGCAGTGCTAACTCATGAATGCACATTCCAAAATTTTGAGCAATTTGATTGAGTTGCTCAAGCAAGGATCTCAATGGCCTATGAAATACAGAGAGAACCTGCGGCATAATTGAAAATAGTCCCTGTAGATAGATACTTCGAACAATGATCTGCTTTTCTGCAGCGTTATCCAGAATATTTGGAACAAGATTTCTACGATCCAAAAGATTCGCTGGTATTTGAAGCAACTCTAAATTCTGGTTTTTCAGGATTTCACTGTTGAATGAAGGATCATGTCCAGTGGATAATCCAATGTGCTTGCAAAGACCTGCTTCTTTAATTTTTCTCAATTCTTCCAAATACAAATAATCTGATTCACTGTGTAGCAGAAGGCCGAATAATTGATCTGTTTTTAGCCTGTTAATTGATCTTTTTACAGAATTATCAATTGAAGCTTGNGAATCTGTTTTTGTTCGTTTTGGAATCTTGGTAAAGACTTTAACTTGCTGATGAATTCCTAACTCACCAAAAATCTTTCCTAAGACTTCTTCACTACTCCCATAAGAGATTGCTGTGTCGTAGTAGAGAATTTCATTTGCTGTTGCANANTCAATGATTTCTCTAATTNTTTNCTCACTTGGTTGNCCTGTTGAATTGGCAATACCGTAGTTCATNCCNAANTGGGCTGTNCCAATAATGANTTGGGNCATTTTTTAACNCAACATGGTTCNGTNTAATTGNTTGATGTCAGNGCCATNTTTTGAGTANGGGTNATGTNAGGAATATTNTATCCAGAATTAAACTACTCGCCAAAAATNTGACCAAGTTGCTNTGCNCGANNACGCAGNCCANCCATAATNAGTNCAAAATCTCCAGCAAATGGAAAGATCTGGCAACCCAACTCCAAAGCTCTNTTGGCNTCNTCCTCGTTACGGATAGGNCGNCCCCANTGGATNCCATATTTTTTTGCTGCCTNACTNATNATNACNTCAACTTCGTCCAANGTGTTCGGNNTNTCCACNTGTTTNTAGCGTAGACCNAGATCNCCAATNCCNATGAAGAGAGCATCTACGCCCNTGACAGAAGCGATNNCNTCGATGTTTTNNACTGCNGNTGGANTNTCAATCTGAACCACTAAAAAAGTNTCNTGGTTNACCAGATTGGTATAGTCGAANTTTTCTTGTTCCTGAAAATCTACCATGAATCCACAGTCCAAGCCGGCTCCNTCAATNCCNCGNTCACCCAGTGGNGGAAATTTCACNGCATTGACCAGATTTTGNGCTTTTTCTGCNTCAGAAACGNGNGGAATCATCAGNCCTGCNGCNCCATCCTCNANATAGCGGTACAGCTTNCTTTTCTCCAGNGTGCTGGGNCGNACCATCACATCAATATNGTGNANNTGGCTCATNGTTAGTAGNGACTGNACNTCTCGGTCATCAAAAGCNCGGTGCTCCAGATCNAGCCAGATNCAGTCATAGCCAAAAGCGGCAGCATGTTTCACGAATGAAGGCANATAGTGCTGCAGCGCNCAAAATTTGGCAGGNTGTTGATTCTTCCANTTCGCGAGAGTTTTNCTTTTTCTCATAANGNCTCTTTNCAANAGAATGATGGATGATTGATCTTTAGNGTCATNGGAAGAATCTCAGATCTTGTTNTCNTTGCGGAGNTCATTGGNGAGTTGTTGTTGATAGGNAGCATGNNCNNCCTCATCCACTTTCGCACTTNNTGCNTAGTANATGAANCCGATNGCTTNCCTNGTACGNGNNGACNGATTNTCNTCTGCTAANTGAATNGTCATNGCATCNTGTACTANNANNTCNCCNGGTTGAGCTTTGNTTTTNATNAGTTGGGNTTGNTCNTCAGGACTNGGGAAAGTCAGNNATTCCNTGGCTGAATCCCANNGTTTTNGTACGNTGATGCTTNCTCAATCCAAGCNNGTGAGAANNNNTNACATANCTGATNCAGCCGTTTGATTCATCTACNTCNTCCAGNGCCAGCCACATNGTNAGNGCCCGACANGGATTGAGCATGAAATAANAGCCATCNTGNTGTGCGGGAGTGGCNGANCTGCGNTTNGGTGGTTTGTTGAAATACTGAATATTTTTTGGNATCGGCTCTTCTTGAAGAAGCTCTTNGGCTAGCTCATAGACNGTTCCNGTNGANATCAANTGCTGAAANAATTCTTCCTTGTTCTCCAGATGNTGGATTTGCTTCAGTGANGTTGGGTCTGCCTTATCCTCGTAATAGANTTCTTCNNCNGGAAAGGNATTGATCTTATCCATCACCTTNTTGANCGNTTGCTTGNTAGCNTCNANNGCTGATTCNTCCAANTAGCGAGGTAAGTGAAGATACCCNTCTGCTTNGAANGCNTCGATTTGCTCTTNAGANATAGCNNTNATCNNNATTCANCCNANGGAACTTGAAGNCGNATTTTNTANGANCGNTGNAGATGCTGGTTCATNANGGCCATTGCNNNNTCNGCATCNTTNCTGAGGATNGCNTCATAAATNNTTTTGTGCTCCTGATAAACCATNGTGTCGTGTTNNTTCTGGTTGCTGACNGGNNGTCGGCTGNANANNAANTTNCGGATGAACATATCGTGTAGATTCAGCATNATNGGATTNTCAACTACTTTGACAATNGCTCGGTGAAANGCAANATCNGCTTCTGCAAAAGTCTTCTGNTNACCAATCGCATGATGGCANTCNANNAGGGCCTTNTGAATGCGAGCCAGGTTNACCTCGGAGGAACTNTCAATNACAGTTCGNAGCGCCCCNACNTCGATGAATTGNCGCATTTGCTCCAGATAGGCTTGGCTCTCGGTATCATCNAGNATTTCNTTCANGTTTTCNGCGGTGTACTTCAGAATTTTCTGAATAGTCGGTTTTTCAGCGACAGGNCGTTTNTTGGAAGCNTGTCGNAGGNATCCCTTGAATTCCATGATNCGTAGNGCNTCCCGAATGGTNGGACGAGANGNGCCAAACCGATCACAAAGTTCNCGNTCTGTTGGGAGNGTNGCACCAATTTCGAGATAGTTNCCNTTGATTTCNTTAATCAGTGAATCNGCNACNACNTCNGANGTTCTNTCTGATTCCANTCTCCCTAAAGTCCTTNATTTNCGTNTGACANGTANCGACNGATCNACACAAATCNTNNTGTTTATCNTCNANAANNTNTGATTTNCNANTCAATTTTGANTTACCAAAANTANATTCTTGTCAAACAAGATTAGAAATAATTGAGGAATATCATTTTTGTAATACCAAATTTCAAGTTAATTTATTTTCTTTCTGAAAGAAGTATGTACTCCTCATGTTAACAAACGAAACTATTGATGTTTTTTAACTAATCAGATTGAGTATGCCGCTTCCTACAGGGATTTTCCCTAGTAAAAGTGGCATGTCTTGTTGAAGTTTTCTGTTTGCGATCTGCCGGCTGCTGTGCGAAGTTCACTTTCTAAAGAGCACATTCTTGGGAAGCTTTATCTGTTGATCTTAGGTGTTGTTGATGGGCTATGTTTGGGAATTTGGAGTAGTTTTCAACCAGTTGGATCTGCTACTAGCTGGTCTGCTGAACACATTGAAGATCACCGGTGGGGCACTTCTATTTGGGATTCCACTCGGTCTGCTTGCAGCAATTCTTCGGTTGAGTACATATAAGTGGCTCAGAGTCTCTGTGGGGGTGTTGATTGAGTTCTTTCGAACTACACCACCGATTGTTCAGTTATTTTGGTTTTTCTTTGCTTTGCCGATGCTCTCCGGCATTGAGATGGATCCCTTTCGAGCTTCTTTGGTGACCTTCTCAATTCAATCCTCTGCTTTTTTTGCTGAAGTGTTCCGTGGTGGAATTGTTTCCATTGAAAGTGGACAGTGGGAAGCAGCTCGGGCTATCGGAATGAGTTATCTGGAGTCGATGCGCAGAATCATTCTCCCTCAGGCAGTCAAACGTATGATCCCTGCGTTTTTGGAACGCGTGATTGAATTGATGAAAACCACGACGTTAGTTGCCACGGTATCTTATGCGGATCTTCTCTATCAGGCGAATAACATTGCTCAGTCAACTTATCGACCATTAGAGGTCTTCACAGTGGTGGCCGGACTCTATTTCATTGTTTTGTTTCCCACCTCTCTGCTGGTCAAGCACATTGAGCGTCAGCTGGGCAAGACTGGTGAAGGTACTGTGCACTGATGGATCATGTTTGGGACTTTCAGACCGTATTTGCCAGTTGGCCACTGCTATCACAGGGCTTACTCAATACGTTGAAGCTGGGTCTACTGACTCTGATAACTGGCCTATTTTTTGGCTTTTTTGTTGGGTTGGGGCGTTATTCTCGTAACCGCTGGGTCAACTTTCCAGCGAGTGTCTTTGTGGAAGTTTTTCGCAATACCCCGGCACTCGTTCAGATCATGTGGTTCTACTTTGCTTTCCCGATCATCTCACCATTTGACATTGATGCGTTTGCCGCAGCAGCGCTGGGATTGGGTTTGAACACCACAGCCTTCTGTGCAGAGATCTTCCGAGGGGGAATTCAGTCCATTCATCGAGGTCAGTGGGAAGCTGGCAAAGCCCTTGGTATGACTTATCGGGAGCAAGTCTGGCGAATTATTCTGCCTCAGGCAGTGGTGCGGATGATTCCGGCTTTCATGAATCGAGTTGTAGAGTTGATGAAAATGACTTCATTGGCATCGGTGATCGCTTTTGGAGAGTTGATGCACCAAGCAAAGGCTATCTCCACCTATCACTTCAATCCTATTGAGTCGTATACGGTTGTTGCGCTTCTCTTCTTTGTAGTGATCTCTCCATTTGCGTTCCTAGTCTATCGCCTTGAAAATCGATTCCGTAAGTAAAATGAGTCTAGAGATCCTGTCCTGTCGCAATTTGAAGAAGCAGTTTGGTGAGAATCAGGTGCTTCGAGGGATTGATCTGCAAATCAATAAAGGTGAAAGTCTAGCTATTATTGGAGCCTCCGGTTCTGGCAAGTCTACATTGTTGCGCTGCTTGAATTTCTTGGAGATCCCCAGTTCTGGGGAGGTCCGCTTAAGAGGTGAACTGATTGGTAGTCGACAGAACGGGCATGTCCTGTATCAGGAAAGAGACTTAATTCCGATCCGTGCAAAGATTGGCATGGTGTTCCAGCATTTCAACCTCTTTCCCCACATGACAGTATTGCAGAATGTGATGGAAGGGCCTCGGACCGTACTAAAGTTACCCAAATCAGAATATGGAAGCCGCGCACTATCGTATCTCGAGAAAGTAGGCATTCCTGAAAAACGTAACGCCTATCCTTCAGAATTGTCAGGAGGCCAGCAACAGCGAGTTGCTATTGCTCGGGCTCTGGCGATGGAACCAGAGATCATGCTGTTTGATGAAGCGACTTCGGCCCTGGATCCGGAGTTGGTGGGAGAGGTGCTAGATGTTATCCTCAAGCTGATGGAAGAAGGATTGACCTGTGTGCTAGTAACTCATGAACTTGGTTTCGCTTACAGCGCCGCGCAGCGAGTGCTGTTCATGCACAACGGGATGATTCTCGAAGAAGGCAGTGCCTATGATGTGCTCGTCGAACCTCAGCAGCCAAGAACCATTGAATTCCTACGCGGACACTCCCGCTTTCAACTTCCTTCCCCCAAGAGTTCCCAATGAGCACTGCGCCAGAACATCGTTCTACCCACGAGTCCGAATCAGATGAACGGAATCAATCGCTCAAGGTCTATCTAAACGGTCAGATCGTCCCACGAGAACAGGCGCTGGTTTCGGTTTATGATGCGGGCTTCATGCTGGGAGATGGCATCTGGGAGGGAATTCGTCTCTACAACGGAAAATGGGCCTTTGTTCAGGATCACATGGATCGCTTGTATGAGTCTGCTCGTGTAGTGGACATGGACATTCCGCTAAATCGTGAGCAGATGATCGAAGCGCTGGATCAGACTGCTGCAGCCAACCAGATGACCCAGGATGTGCACGCTCGCCTGATGATTACCCGAGGCTTGAAGAGTAAACCGTTTCAGGATCCAAGGCTCTCCCAGCAGGGTCTAACAATCGCGATCATCATGGAACACTCCAAGGTGCCGGAAGACATCTATCACAAGGGAATCATGCTCCACACGGTTCCAATCTATCGAGGCTTGCCCGTCACTCAGGATCCAAAGCTCAACTCTCACTCCAAGCTCAACTGCATTCTAGCTTGCATTCATGCACAAAAAGCTGGCGCTGATGAAGCCCTGATGCTGGATCCACACGGTTTCGTCAACACCACCAACTCCTGCAACTTTTTCATTGTCCGCAAGGGAGAGGTATGGACTTCAACTGGAGATTACTGCATGAACGGCGTCACTCGTCAAAAGGTGATCGACCTCTGCAAGGCTCACCAGATTCCCATTCATGTTTGCAACTTCTCCCTGATGGAAACTTATGGAGCAGAAGAAGCCTTCCTAACCGGAACCTTTGGTGCACAAACCCCCGTGGAGTCAATCGATGA
>NYTS01000037.1 GCA_002683655.1 Deltaproteobacteria bacterium | reverse complement strand
CAGAACCAATTGTTGGTGCTTGTTCATGGAAGGAAGGCAACCAACCATGAAAAGGAAAGAGAGGTATCTTAATTGCGAAGGCCAAGAACATGCCTAGGAATAGCCAAGCCTGAGTAGCTACTGGAATTTCCAACTGATACCAGTCTGTGATCTGAAACGACCAATATCCTGCAGACTGATAGAATAATACTGCCGTATAAATCAGGGATACGAGCATCAGTAGTGAGCCCAAAACCGTATAAATGAAGAAACGATTTGCAGCGACCAAACTCTGAGCATGTCCCCAACCTCCAATCAGGAAATATAGAGGTATCAGCATCAACTCAAAGAACACGTAGAACAGGATTACGTCTAGTGCCACAAAGCATCCCAACACACCGCACTGTAGCAAAAGCAGATGGAGATTGAACTGCCAAGCTCGTTCCTGCATATTCCAGGAGGCTAGTAAAATCAGGGGCTGCAACCAGGCCGTTGCAACTAAGAAAAAGAGATTCAGACCGTCCAGCCCAAGAAAATAATCAATGCCAAATGAACCAATCCAAGTGAAACGCTCGACTAGTTGTAATCCCGCAGTTCCTTCCTGAAAAGCTGCCCAAACAAACAAACTAAGGATTGCTGTCACCAAACTACTGGTCACGGCTCCCCACTGCGCCGCGCGTCCCTGGTGTGCATCTCGAAAGGTCAATACTAGGAGCACACCAAACAGCGGTGAAAACACCAAAAGGGAGAGTAGAGGGAAGGTGGAAGTCATGTAGAAACCGATCTCAAGTTGGTCTAAATAGAGTTGTTTGTTGAAGTTGCCAGATTCTAGGACAACCCATCACGAAGGCAAGCCAGAAGCTACAACGCATAGAAGTAGTCAAAGTAAATCGTATGCACCTGACTTCTGGGTAAAATCGGATCGTGTTCAGAGATGCCCATCGTTGACAGGTGGAAGCTTAGTGTAAATCGATAGCTCAGTAGCAAACTGGGCACTGCAAACCAACCAAGACCACCACCAAAAACGAGTGAACTTTCATCTACATAAGTTTTGGTTTGGTCCTCAGCAATTGGACGAATCTGGGCAAATTGGAAACCACTTCCGTAGTGACTCCACCATCGNGATGAAAGNGGAGTNGCCCACCAATACCAGACNTTATTTTGNATAANTTCNAGTGAGTTGTAGTTTTTTCCTTGGTATTGAATCTCTTTTGAAATAGCGACTGGGCTGATCTGTCGCTCATATTCAAGGGCTCTCTCAGGTTCCACATAACTAATATGAAAACCAATACCATTTGCCGTACTATCACCAAAAGTTCTAGTCTGTCCGTCATTAAGGGTAAAATCCAATCGACGGAATCCCACTCCAAAGCTGACACCTCGACCGCGGGTTCTGTAGGATTCTGAAAACATGTCTGGTTCTGGTGACAACGTACGAGTCTCCGAACTCCGCTCCAGCATCTCTGGATAATCTTCAGGATCTATCTGACCCAAAGCGAGAGTTGGTAACAATCCTCCGAGTAGCAATAAGTATAAAGCGCATCGTGACATCAGAAGGCTCTTGGCAACGTTTGTTCCGGCAATAAGACCCCTCCCAGAATCACGCTGGCAAAGATTGTTCGATCAACATATTCCGTCTCTTGCCCTCCGCTTGTCGTAGTTTTGTCAACTCGCTCCTCCAGTCTGAGGTTGAATGTCCAACAATCTGGACGATAACTTAGAAAAACCGTATCGGAAACCAACCGACGACGAAACGCGCTACTGGCAGGATTAAGATCAATTGTTCCCGAAAAACCGAAGGATAGCTCATCGCTAGCTTGGTGGGTATTGCTGAAACTGAAGCTGGAGGCCGCTTCGGAAGTTTGACCATACGGTGTAGTATAAGTGCTCTCGTTTTCTCTGAAGGCAACAGATGCTTTACTATACTGACTAACATTTACGTCTACTGATAGCGAGTATTCAACTGTTCGTTGCTGCTGGTGGTTGTACCGATTACGAAAGTTTAGCGCCAAACCTGATCCAGGCTGTAGCGATAGTTCAATTCTCAAGGGTAATAATGGTTCCCCTGGTTCTGTCTCATTACCTTTTGGAGTCGGACCTTGAGACTGGTAGTCTTCCTCCACACGCAGGTAGTCATATGGTTGAATCAAATTCAAGCGGGCCAGCACCAAACTCTCACCAATTCGCAAATTTTCCTCTGACTGAGCCTCAGCACGAAGAGCCACCCCACTCTCTACCACTGCAAAAATTTGCAGCAACTTTTCCTCATCAAGTTCTTCACCGAACATTGATTCCAACACTTCCTGCAACTTACTACGACTCGCAAATTCAAGGTCTTGAAAGCTCTGCAAGCGCAACAAAAGAGTTTCTGGAAATTCTTGTTCCTGTAACCGTAAGAAAGAACGCCTAGTAAAACGCTGCGACGGTTCATACTGGCGACGCTTGGCCAGCAAAATGTTATCTAATCGCAATTCAAGTAGGCGACGTGTAGCAATGCCTCCTCCGAATGGCACACCAGAAATAGAATTCTGGGGTACATCCTCAATGTAGTCATAACGAATTCTGGGAGTCATCAGATGCTTAAAGCGACTATAGAGATCACTCTCTGATGCCCAGATCCTTGACAACGTAGTATTGACTTCCACATCAGCTGTCCAAATCTGGAAAGTATACTGATCAGAGGGGTCAGATGCACTGGGAGACCAAACGTCGTAAGTAGACATTGAATGACCAAGCCCCAAGACGCCTTTAAAGTATTGGAAAATATTTCGCCGGTAACGCAGTGTTGGATTAACCANCAATCCAGTCCCATTATAGCCTTCTTCACGGAAGTAGCGGACGAGCGATCCCGCAGTAGACGTTGTCAGATCAACTGTTCGGAAGGGTTGTTCACTAAATTGGAAGCTGAGTGCTGGGAGACGTTGAATTCGGGTAGGATCGGTTGCCCAGTTCAGCAAGGCAATTTCTTGGAAGACTTTCTCCTGAGATGCGGAAAGCGTAACACTCCCGGAATCATACTGATAGTTGACAGATCCAGTAATACTTTGCGCATAATTTGGTTCAGGGTTACGAACTCCCTCATATTCTCGCTGAAACTGGCTATCACTGTAAACTAGACCGGAGACAATCAGCCGGCTTCGCTCGTCCAACTGTTGGTTGTGGTTGAGAATCAACTTGTAGCGCTCTGGGCGCAAGTTATTCGGATTCACATCCTCTGGTGCAAGCTGGCCGGACTCTGTTTGTGGATTCCGAGGATCACGCTCGAAATAGCGTAAAAACTTAACCTCACCTCGCAAATTCTCCCTGAAAGCATACTGATAATCCAATCCCAGACCCAAGCCTCGGAACTGTACCCACTCAGTACGGATCGTGAGATCTTGCTCTCGTTCAATCGCCCAAAAGTATGGGAGGGACAGACGATAGCCTAGATTGAACTTTTCAATGCTCGAGGTTTGTAGGGCGTACTCCGGTGGTAGTAGACCCGTTTGCCTTCGTGTGACTGTGGGCCAAGCCAGATAGGGGAAGTAAAAAATCGGGACACCCCGAACTTGCAGACTCGTTGAAATAGCTGAAGAATAATTCTCTGGATAGTAGTGCACCGTACTACCACGAATTTCCCAGGCAGGCTGTTCAGGGTTACAAGTTGTGAACGTACAGTCATATCCGATGAAGTGTCCTTCTGGAACACGACGTACCTTACGAGCTGTTATGTAAGCCTCAGTTTTTGCATCGAAGAAGAAGACTTCTCGAAAGACACCGGAGTTGTCATCTAAATTGATTTCCAATTCTTCAGCAATCAACGTAATCGAACCTTCTCGCAGTCGAACAAACCCTTGCCCAACGATTAGGTTTTCCTTGCGCAAGAACTCGACTTTCTGGCCTTCAAGTGCGATAGTGCCCCATTCGAAGCGGGCATCTTCATAGCGATAGATTTCTGTTTCAGGATCAAAGATATAGGAGNGGGCCTCAACACGCAGATCAGCTGGCTGGGCCTGCAGGGAATAAGTAAATCCCCAACAAAACAGCCAAACCAAACATAAGCGAAGTAACCGGCTACGACCGTTATGCATGGAGGGAATGGTTGTGGTTGACAGAACAGAACAAGAAGCCCAATCTACGAAGACTCCTGCAGAGATGCAACTTTTTTGCAGGCTGATTCCTGATCATCAGGAATCAAATCATACACCTATTTTCACCAGAAACCCAATGAAGCACCTCATTTTGCTCCTGTTTCTGACTTGTTGGCTTCCAGCACTGCCATTTGCCCAGTCTTCTCTACTTGATACGGAACGCATCCGTAGCAAACTATTCGAAGGAGCCAAGAATAAGACGAATAGTGTAACAACGAATTCCCCACAGCGTCAGACAGTTAGTGGTGTCGTATCTCGTGT
This sequence comes from Deltaproteobacteria bacterium, assembly GCA_002683655.1. Taxonomy (GTDB): domain Bacteria; phylum SAR324; class SAR324; order SAR324; family NAC60-12; genus JCVI-SCAAA005. The sequence goes on along the minus strand of NYTS01000037.1, from coordinate 11,134 downwards.
AGCAGATTCTGAGAGTATTTGGCTAAGAATCGACGATCGTGGTGAGTTCCGAAAATGGACCTATCAACTCTCGAAAAGCAGCCTCAACCTAAGTCGACAGGAAATCCGAGTCTACCTACAGCATGTGTCTCCCAGACTATCGATTAACCGAGGCAAAGAATACAACGAATGGTTCCAGAAAAAAGTAGCTTTTGAGTTGGGCAAGTCCTTCAGTGGTCGATCTGTCAGAGTTGAGTACGAGCTTCAAGAAGAGCTTTATCGGCTCAACGGCATCGTTTTATCTGGCGACACAAACGTTAATCTCTGGATNGTGCAAAACGGCTGGTCTTTCTATTTGCTAACGGAAGGCGCCAATCCTGATGAACAGCAATTCTTGGCTGCCGAAGCAATGGCTCGGAACAAAAAAGTTGGACTATGGGATGAACAGTTGCAGGGTAGTANAAATCAATGAGTCTGAAAGAGCGTCTAACCGAACTGAGTGCTGAACTAGCTGAATTGGCAACAGAGGCTGGTCGCTCTCCAGAAGAAATCAAGTTGATTGCCGTCTCGAAGACTCATCCTAGTGAACTAATCGCAGAAGCTTTCCAAGCTGGACAGGTGCGCTTCGGCGAAAACCGGGTTCAGGAAGCCTCAGAAAAAATTAAAAAACTACAGAACCCAGNTATCGAATGGCACTTGATNGGGCATTTGCAAAAAAACAAGGCTCGCTTCTGCCCTGGGCGCTTCGACTGGATTCATTCCATTGATTCTCAAGAGTTATTGGAATTACTCGAAAAGCAGTGTTCTCTGCAAAGCCAACCCATACAAATTCTACTACAGACCAATCTGTCGCAAGAAGGCAGCAAAAGTGGAGTCAGTGACTACGACAATTTGTGCAGGTTATTAGAGAAAACGCAGAGTTGTCAGTGGCTGCGCTGTAGAGGTTTGATGACTATGGCNGCAGCCACAGATGACGCAAACGAAATCCGTAGAACTTTCGTACAACTTCGTACTTGGCTTGAAAAGCTGCGCAATGAATTTACTCTGACCACTTTCACGGAACTTTCGATGGGGATGTCCTCTGATTACCGAATCGCCATTGCAGAAGGGGCAACAATGGTTCGACTGGGTACTGCTCTGTTCGGGGAACGCACTAGACCCTTAACCATGCAATGATCGCTTATCTAAGTGGGGATGTTTCGCTAGTAGAAGAACAGCGCTTAGTCTTACAGACTAGTGGTGGAGTGGGATACCTCGTGCAGGTACCTCAAGGGCTTGGTAATAGACACTCTATCGGTGAAGTACTCAGCTTACACATTCACACCAGTGTGCGCGAGGATGAAATCAGCCTGTATGGATTCGAGACCACAGCCGAAAGACAATTGTTCGAACGTCTCCTCAAAGCTTCTGGAGTCGGTCCAAAACTGGCGCTGACCATTGTCTCTGTACTTGAACCACGAAATCTTGTTCAAGCCATCCTGCGTGAAGACGTCAACACCCTCAGTCAAGTCCCAGGCATCGGCAAAAAAACTGCAGCTCGGCTTTGCCTGGAGTTGAAAGATAGCTTCAGCAAATCTCCCATCCAAGGACTGGAGTCTGCCTTGATCACTGGCAAGGCAACAACATCTGTCATACCATCGGGTGAAACAGCCTCTCTACAATCTGCCCTAAAAAACATGGGTTTTGCAGAAAAAGAGATTCTGACCGTGCTAGCAAGCCTTCCTCCAGAAGCAGAAGGCTTTGAAATCAAGCTCAGACTAGCTTTGGGATTGCTGTCAAAACGCTAAATAAGGAGAACATATGCTCAATAAAGTTATGCTGATCGGCAGGCTGGGTCGTGACCCAGAGATTCGATATACTCAATCTGGCAACGCTGTAGCCTCATTTTCTATCGCGACTTCTGAATACTGGAGAGACAAACAGGGGCAACGACAGGAAAAAACCGAATGGCACGATATCGTGGCCTGGGATCGCCTGGCTGATCAAGCACAATCTTATCTGAAAAAAGGTTCGATGGTGTATATTGAGGGCAAATTGCAGACGCGCAGTTGGGATGATCAGCAAGGGCAAAAAAAATATCGAACAGAGATTGTTGCAAATCAAGTGCGCTTCTTAGATTCTCGAGAAGGGACAGAACGGAGTGGAGGAAGCGTTGACGATGGGCCAGCTGTTTACGGTAATGAATATCCCAGTGGAGGATCTTCGGACAACCGTCGCAAGCCATCATCCAACACCTCAAATAATGACTTCAATCAAGGAAACAACGCTCCTTANGTTGAAGACGACGTACCGTTCGTGCGATCCGAAGTCTCTTTTGATCCANATTATCGGACACTTAGCGTGTTGAAGGGCGTAGCCCCGAATACACTCACCGGAGTTTGGGAATAAGGGTCAGCAATGAGCGATGGTCGCATACTTGTGAAGGTGAAATTCCTTCTCCCTCGGTATCGGGGTAACAGCATCTCCCACGGTTTGTGGATTAGCAACCCACAGGTCGAAAGCATGGGAGAAAAGGGTCTAAGTGCCAACTTGCAGGCACGAATCGTCCCGAGCAAAGCTGGATATGACTACGATCAGGAACCTGTGTTAAATGTCGTTACGTCGAAAGCAGCGAAAGCAGCGAAAGCAAGTTGTCACGCTGTAACCAAAATGGTGAGTGACCGTGAGGGGATAACCGTGAATGGGGTCATCTCGATACCCTTGAGCGTCACCGGCAAAAAACAGGAGTCTAAGTCCGGCGCAATAACGAGTATGCGGAACGGAGTAACCCCATGCAGTGCCCTCAGTTCGTCTGAGAAGGTAGCTAGCCGAATGCCTACATGGGGCAGGACTGACCAAGAAGCCAACGCCTTGGGTAACACCAAGGATATGCAGACGTGGTCACTTAGTTATGGAAGATAGAGTCATGAGTAGTAGTACAGAAGTTATGAGCCACGAGGAAACTCGTAGGTATAAATGGAATCAGATTCCATGGGCAACCGTGGAAAAGAATGTATTCAAGCTACAAAAGCGAATCTATCAAACCACCAAAAGAGAAGAAACCGTTAAGGTACATAAANTTCAACGGCTTCTAATCAAGTCAAAGTGCGCAAAGCTGCTGGCAGTGCGTAGGGTAACACAGGACAACAGCGGGAAGAAAACCGCTGGTATCGATGGGGTCAAGAAATTGACACCAGAAGAGAGAGTTCGTCTGGTTGAGGAAATCGACTGGAGCAAAGAACCCAAACCTGTCAGAAGGATCTACATTCCAAAAGCAGGAAAGAACGAGGTTCATCCTTTGGGAATTCCCGTTATGGAAGATAGAGCCAAGCAAGCACTTGTGAAACTCGCAATGGAACCAGAGTGGGAGGCCAAATTTGAGCCGAACAGTTATGGATTCCGAGCAGGTAGAGCCGCACATGATGCAACAGAAGCAATCTACAAAGCTATCGGAAGAAAAGCCGGAGGTTCCTTCGTCTTAGATGCCGATATTAAGGGATGCTTCGACAATATTGATCATGATGCCCTTCTCAGGAAGGTAAACACCTATCCTAGACTGCGCAAGATCATCAAAGGATGGTTGAAAGCAGGAATTCTGGACGATGGTGTCTTTCAGAAATCTGATGCAGGTACACTACAGGGTGGGGTAATCTCCCCTCTGTTGGCGAACATTGCATTAGACGGTATGGAAGAACACGTCAAGGACAGATTGGACGAGGATCTCTTTCAATCTACCAAGGCCAGAGTGAAGAGAGAATGACTGCCACCAACGTGTGGCAATAGGAGAGATGCCAGACATGCGATGTCTATCATCCGCTACGCAGATGACTTTGTGGTTATCCACAGAGACAAGGACATCGTGGAAAAGGCAAAAGAAGTAATCTCCGATTGGCTGGCAGAAATGGGTTTAGAACTCAAACCATCTAAGACGAAAATTGCCCACACCATAGAAAATCTGGACGGCAAAGCTGGCTTTGATTTTCTGGGCTGTGAAATAAGGCAATATCGGGATAAGACGACCAAATTGGGTCATAAAACCATTATCAAGCCATCCAAAGATGCGGCCAAGCGACATCTCGCTAAAGTCGGTGAGGTAGTGGAACGGCATAAGGGAACAAATCAGATTGCTCTGATTTCGAAACTTAATCCGATCATCAAAGGTTGGAGTAGATACCACTGCACAACAGTGGCTAGGAAGACCTTTGAATACCTAAAATACCGGATGTACGAGAAGTTGTGGAAATGGGCGTGTTTTAACCATTTTCACAAAGGGAAGATGTGGATCAAAGATCGATACTTCCGCAGACATGGAGGATATAATTGGTGATTCATGACTGCTTCAGGTGAATTCCTGATGGAGCATACTGATCACAAGATAATCCGACACGCTATGATTAACCCTTCCAAATCTCCTTTTGATGGAGATTGGGCCGATTGGTCAGAACGGATGGGTAAAGAGCCAACCATCTCACCTAGAGTTGCAAAATTAATGAAGAAACAGGAAGGAAAGTGTGGAAGATGTGAACTCTTTCTCACATCCCGTGATCTTGTGGAAGTCCATCATATCGACGGAAACCACAAGAACAACAAGGAAACCAACCTAACTCTTCTTCACAGACATTGTCATGACCAAGCCCATGGTAAGGTAGCAGCATGAAGGTGGTGCGATTGTCAAACGCTGTAACTATGAGGAGCCGTGTGAGTCGAAAGGTTCATGCACGGCTCTGTAGCCGAATAGGATGGGGCGACCTGTTCTATTTAGGTAACTGACAAATTCCGATGCTCGCAGTAGCTGAAGCGGAACGGTATAGACAAACCCTGCAGCAGCTACAGGCAACACAGCAAAGACTGGGTTATCACAGCGACTGGTTGATTAGAGAAGGTCACTTCCCAAGTCTCCGCCTGGGTTTAGTACTCCCGACCTACCGCTGGAAAGCTTCTGAAGAGGCTTTGCTTCAGTACCTGAGTCTGGGTGGGAATCTGCTGATGCTAGATGCAACTACTGTCACCACGATTTCCAATCACCTTGGAGAGCTGCTCAACACACAAAACGTTCGTCGAGAGCATTGCTGGATCATTCTGTGGGGCACTAAGGATTCTGCTGAAAAACTAGCTCATGAGCTTGGTGTCGGCTGGTGGGATATTGTTATTGAAAACGATTCAAAACCTGACAGTAAGACAAGCAGAGTACTTCCACAAAATCTCACTTGGCAAGTACTGAAAAGTGGTAATATTTCAAGCTGGTCTTCAGATCTACTCCTTGAATGCTTGCAAGGCTGGCCTGATGCTCCGTTCGTTACAACTGCCACCTACAAACTTTTTAAAGAGAATCAGCAGAACCTGCGTGACTACCTCCAAGCTCTGTTACTTTGTGAACTCAGAATTAATCTGCTGCTGCAACAAGTCGGTAGCACCTCGCGCTTCAGCCTGACCAATCCTTTGCAGAAGGCAATGCAGATTATTCAGACTCTCGCCGAATGGAATGATTACTTGGTCCACAGTTGGTATCCTGTTTTTCAGTATCAAACTCGGAAACTACAGCAACAGAACCCTCAATCGCTCGAACAATCGAAAATATTATTCAACCATTTTGAACGTGAACTGATGGGCTTGATGGGACTTTTTGAAGAAACATTACGTCAACGGCATGCCTTGCATTTAGCTAACTTTCTAGAAAAACAACAACAAAAACTGACCGAGGATTTGCCACCAGACTCACAGTTTATCCGTTGGCTAATGCGACAAGATCATGTTCAACGTCTCTGGCTTCCTGTGGGACATTTTGATCAATTAGTGGCAAGACTTGGATTGATGCGCCAACCTCTGCATGTTCCGCTTGCAGCACCCGTCTGATTGTGAGAATCTTCTTTTGTTAATAGATAGTTTTAGAATCATTTCGATTTCATAGATCTGCAGATCATGGTTGACTTCCGACTGTTCTATCCACAGGGTATAGACAAATTACATCAGGAATTTCTTGCAGATCCACTGCAACGAGTGTCCTCCATTGCCTATACTTCACTGGAAGAACTACCTCATACAACTGAGGGAACAACCTGTTTGATTGTTATGCGTAGCCGTGATCTTTTCCAGTGGCAATCCCATCTGACTCTTTATCTTCAGGCTGGTGGAGGAATCGTTGTTTTGGAGGAGGAGCCAACCTTGGCTGTGGAACCTCCAGAACATCCTTCGATCGAATGGTATCCCCTAGCTTATTTGACACCTGCGCGTTGGAATTTTCTGCTAAGGCAGTTTTTTAACCGCCTATGTGATAGAACTCGAACACATTCAAATGTAAGCAAATCGGATGAGATTCTCTCCGAGTTGAACGAACTGGGAATCGCTCTATCCAGCGAAAAAGATCTGGATAAGTTACTGCGTATGATCGCTGCGAAAGCGATGAAACTCACTAACGCAGATGGATGCAGCATCTACCTGATCGAGCAGATCCCAGAAACTCCTCACGAACAGAGCAACTACCTCGCTAACAAACAAATGTGCTTCCACAGCGCATTCAATCTTTCACGAGACACATCCCAACTGCAGGCGAAAATTCTTCCCCTCGACTTCAGCACAGTCAATGCCTATGTGGCACGCACCAGTCAGTCGATTCGGATCGACGATGTGTACGAACTACATGATTCTAATCTGGTCTGGGGTGGTCGTGAATTCGATGAGCAGCAGAACTATAAGACTCGCTCAATGCTTGCCGTCCCAATGTGTAGTGAGCGTGGTGAAGTCCTTGGTGTGATTCAGCTCATCAATTGCAAGATCGACGGAGATGCTGTTTTAGATACTGAAGAAGATGTTGACCAAATAGTCGTTCCGTTCAGTAATTACCACATGCGTTTAATGGAATCTCTAGCATCCCAGGCAACAGTTGCAGTCAGAAATGCCTCCTTACTGGAGTCTATCCAAATTCTATTCGATGGTTTCATCAATGCGAGCGTGAAGGCCATTGAATCTAGAGACCCAACGACTTCCGGACATTCAAGTCGAGTCGCCACGCTTACCGTAGCTCTAGCAGAGACGGTGAGTTCGCTGTCCGAGGGTCGTTTTGCTGATATCAGCTATAACCCAGATCAATTCAACACGATTCGCTATGCCTCTCTCCTTCACGATTTCGGCAAAATTGGCGTACGTGAGAAAGTACTGGTCAAATCTAAGAAACTTTATCTAGAAGAGCAGCAAGCAGTTATGGATCGTTTCCGTCTGATCCGGATGGCGACTGAACTTCAATATACTCGTAAGCAACTGAATTACTTGCTGGAAGAATCTCAAGAGAACTCACTTCAACAAGTAGAGTTGACTCAACAAGAGATGAATGAACGACTTTTGCAATTGGATGATCAGCTAAAGTTCATCATTCGATGCAACGAACCAACTGTTCTGGACCAGGGAGGATTTGATCAGTTGCAAGTCATAGCGGCACAAACCTTCCCACATCCTTCGACTGGCTTACCGGTTTCGTATCTTTCAGTAGATGAAGCCGCCTCACTTTCTGTACCCAAAGGATCCTTAAACCAACGGGATCGGGATGAAATCGAGTCACACGTCACGCATACTTACAATTTTCTAAGAATCATCCCTTGGTCAGAACACCTAGAAGATGTTCCAGACATTGCCTACGCACATCACGAAAAAATGAACGGCAAAGGCTACCCACGCAAACTGTCTGGTGATAAAATTCCACTGCAATCAAAGATGATGACCATCGCTGACATCTACGATGCGCTGACTGCTTGGGATCGCCCTTACAAGAAAGCGATGCCTGCTGAACGGGCACTAAAAATTTTAGGCTTTGAAGCCAAAGACAATCATATTGATCCTGAATTACTTGAAATCTTCATCGGTACAAGACTGTATGATCTGGTGAAAAGGCCAGAAGTCCAACACTGATTGCTCGAGCAACTATCTTTTTTTGAGTTTTTGAATGCCGCATTTATCGATCCTGCTGCTTCGGCACAATGGAACAGGCATCACACACCTCCCTTTGCGTCCTGTACCACTGATCACCGCAGTCCTGCTTGCATTAGGGTTATTCCTTTTTTTGGGTGGGATGGTTATTTGGCAAAGTGTTCAGTTGCATGGACAACAGCAATGGAATGCTCAACGCCAATCACAACAGATTCACATTCACGAAAGAATGGAGATTGCAGCCAGCCAAGCTAAGCGCGTTGAGGTCTTGGAAAACAGGGTTCAGGCACTACGTGATCAACTGGCTACTTTGGAAACGCACTCCCAGAAGAAAAGCGCCACTCAGCAAAATCTTTTGTACCACATCCAACAGATCCATTCCCTAGCTTGTCAGCAGGGATCTTATCAATGTAGAGCTGTTCTGCTGGACAACAAAGTCCTTGAAGCAGATCCTCTCAACTGGCTGAATATGGTCAGCAAAGATTTTCACCACCTGACGCTGTCACAGAAAGCAGATCTAACTGTTCCAGTCAACTCAGAGTTGGTCCAAGAAGAGATTTGGGACTTGAAACAAAATTTGAATGCTGCTCAGCAGGAGCTAGCTGAATACGCCGTACTAATGCAAGCCCGTGAACAAGAGGTACGGCAACTTACAGAAAAAATTCAAGAGATTACAGGCATTCGCTTGTTGGCAGAAGTCCCTGCGACTCCTGTTGAAAACGAGGGAGGCAAAGGTGGTCCCTTTCTCGAAGAATCTTTACTCCCCGTAGAAGAGCAGCAATTGGGTGCAGAGCCTCTGGATTCACGTGTGATTTTAGAACAAGAGTTAAGCTCCTATCATTCGACTCATCATTCCTTAGAGCGTCTCTACGAAGAAATCATTGGTAATGAAATTCTCTGGCGAAGTACTCCGACGATTGCCCCGGTTGAAGACCCTTCAGTAAGCTCACACTACGGCAGAAGACCTGACCCGTTTACTAATCTGCCAGCTTTCCATAGCGGCATAGATTTTTCAGGACCTGCTGGAACACCAATCTATGCTCCAGCTGATGGAATTGTCCGAAAAGCTGGACCAGCAGCCGGATATGGACTGTTGGTAGAGCTTGATCATGGGTCTGGTATCTCAATAAAAAATTTTAAACCCACTGATTACATGACTCGCTATGGTCACTTGTCCCGTCTAGTGGTACAGGCAAACCAATTCATTCAGCGTGGGGAACTACTCGGCCACACTGGTAACACAGGGCGCAGCACGAGTTCACACCTGCATTATGAAATTCACGTGAACAAGCGACCGATTAATCCTTGGCGAAATCTATCGCACTTCTCGATTTCCCGCTAACTTTCGGATCTAAATTGACTTTTTTTATTCCTCTCCAGCAAACGATGACTCGCCTAACAAAATCAGATTGTTTTCATATTCTGGCAGAACAGCGAATCCTTCCATACCCATCACTGAAAAATATTAAACTAAGGTCTTGCAGCTAAGCAAAAAAAATGTTTTTCAGTGTGGCAGTCCTTTAGAACTAAATTGAATCTTCCTCAAACGGTGTGGTTTTGATTTCACTTCCGTACTCAATCGATAACTGGAGTATCATGCGATCCTATCCGATCTCACTGCGACTAGGTATTAGCACTCTGGTGCTGGGAACCTTGTTTTTATTGTTTTCTCCACTGAACTCTTTTGCGATCTTCCCGATCTCTACCGAACCAAAAGAACAGCCCATCGCCTTCAGCCACAAACTACATGTTGGCCAGAATGGCATTGCTTGCCAATACTGCCATCTCTATGCTCGGCGATCACATTCTTCCGGAATTCCACCTGTAAGTACCTGCGTTGGTTGTCATGGTCCTCATGGACAAGAGTTGGTACAAGCTGAGCACCCAGAAGTAGACAAAATGCGTGATTTCTGGGCAAAAGGAGAATCTATTCCCTGGATAAAGTTGCATGATATTCCAGACTTTGTCCGTTTCCCTCACAAACAACACATTAACGCAGACGCAAGTCGCTTCATAGACGGTGCAGGTAATGATTGCGACCTGAACACAGATCCTCGCTCCTTATCCTGCAGAGTGATGCTGTTCCGTAATGGCGGTGACCAGCGCTGCCAGTCATGCCATGGTAGTGTTCAAGAAATGGAAGTAGCCTACGTGGTAGACCAAAACTTCGGTGGAATGGGGTGGTGCATGCAGTGTCACTTACAAGTGGAAGGAGTCATAGAACGAAAGCGAGCTATGAGCACAATGGCAGGCTGGAACAATGCCAAAGAAAACGATGCGAAGAGGGAAGCTCAAACATACTTAGTCAATAAGCGAAATTATCATAATCCTAATATGGTTGATTGCTACACCTGCCACTACTGATCTAAACCATCGGAGTCATTAAATGAAAAAAGGCCTCAGTCGACGTAATCTCTTCAAATTCATGGCAGTAGGTGGCACAACCGCTGTGGCAGCTGGTTGTGAACAAAAACCGGAAAAAATCATTCCAGCGCTAGTTCCTCCTGTCGACTTTGAATACATGCCAAACGCTGGTTATCAGTATATGACCACTTGTCGGGAATGTGATTCTGGTGGGTGTGGGATGATGATTACAGCTCGTGAGTATCGAGCTCAGAAAGCAGAGGGCAACCCTAATCATCCTCTAAATCAGGGCGCACTATGTGCCCTTGGGCAAGCCTCTCTCCAAACTCTATATAATCCAGAAAGACATGCTCAACCACGTTCTGGGAGCGAAGTGATCTCATGGGACGACGCGCATAGCAAATTTGTGAACCTAGTACAGCAATCTGCTGGTCAGATTGTTTACCTAGGTAGACCCACTGTTGGTAGCGAGGGAGATTTCATTGACAACTGGTTGAATGAAGTTGGTGGAGGAAAGCGAATTGCCTTCAGTCTCATCAGTCGAGCAGCAGAGCAGCGTGCTTGTGAGATTGCCTTTGGAAGAAGTGATCTCCCTGACTATGCCTTTGAAAATGCTGAATTACTGGTCAATTTCGGTGCCGATTTCATCGAGACTTGGGGCCACCCCGTCCAAAATGGACGGCGCTTTGCCGACATGCACGCCTACAACGACGGAAAGAAAAACCGATGTGTCCATATTGGTCCTCATCAGTCACTGAGTGGAGCAAGAGCTGACGAGTGGTTACCCGCAAATACCGGCACAGAAGCGATGATTGCTCTGGCCATGGCGCATGCCATTCATCAACGGGATCCTCGTCATAACTTCCTGGATGATTACTTATCTCCTTATTCACCT
>NYTS01000036.1 GCA_002683655.1 Deltaproteobacteria bacterium | reverse complement strand
CTCCATCGTAAAACGCTTTGCTACAGCAAATCAAAAACGATGTTGGAAGTTTCTTTGAAACTGCTCATCCATAAACTAAACAACCCTTAAGCTCCAACGTCAAAATTCCTGTAGAGGGTTGGTTTAAATCAACTGGAATAGATTTTTGTGAAACTTGGAAAGACTCAGGCAAAAGAACACATACGGTTTCAGCAACACACAGAAGTGAAATAACTCTTTATGGTGGAGGATTTGGTTTCAGAGGAAAATCAGAAGCAGATTGGGGGCTATCAATTCTCGATAAGCATATCAACGGAAGAATTGTTTTCAGAAGTGTCTGGACCTCTAGCGAGAATTCCTCTGTAGCATTCAAAGGGCACGCTAGTTGTGATCTGACTTCTGGATCTACAACTTGTGTAATGTGGTTCAAGGGCTATGGCGATTATGAAGGAAAGATTATGGAGCTAACGCTAAATGAGAAAGATTCTGCAGCCTCAGAGGACGATCCTGATACTGGACCAAACTTGTACATGCTCGAAGGAATTGTGATGAATGAACCAATTGATGAATAAGGACATCAACTTAATGATTTCTTGAACATTTTAATGCTGAATATAAACCAGTCTAAATAGTCACATCACCCTCAACAATTGCTAGCTGATGCGAATCCCCACCACTGCAGAAATTCTTCAACACCAGAGTAATCTCCCTAACATCTTGGAAGTAATTCGGTAATCCTTACACAATCACTCATAATCTTCCCAGTTCCAGTCCTGCCCTTCGCTGAGGTCGTAATCCAAAAGTTCTCTGACGACTTCTTGTCTAAATATCTTTCCTTCTCTGACATGAAAGGTGGACATAACTGCAATGTATCTTAGGTCTGTCTCTTTAAATTTTGAAAACCATCGGGTAACAACAATCTCCTCATTTTCATAAAGAATTTTGCAAGGCCTAGGGACCATACTCGACATTGTTTTCATCAAAACTTTTTCTGATTCAAAATTTGCCTCTAGCCCCATCCTATGATCCAAGCATAGGTATTCAGGGCGTATCATTTCCTCAATCAATGAGTAATCACCACGAAAACCGAACCGCCAAGCAGTGTCTATTTGTTCTCCTTTCATCATAGCCTCCCCTTGTGCCGTTATCCTTGCTTTGATTTCTGCGATGGTATAGCCCACCAACTGCTTGCTGATCACTCGTAGTCTTCCCAGTTCCAGTCTCGAGTTTCAGCAGGATCATAATCCAAAACTTCTCTCACTATCTCATTACGAAAGAGTTTTCCATCTTTGAAATGCCCAGTAATCATGGAAGCCATAAATCTTGGTGGGACTTCTTTATATTTTGAAAATACCAATCCAACCATCACGTCGTCATTTTCATAGAGAATTTTGAGGGTTGATAAAGTCAAAAATTGGGAGACTGTTTTGACCAATGATTTTTCGGCTTCAAAATCCACCTCCATCCCCATTCTGTGATCAAAGCAGATGTAATCTGGGTGAAGAAGCTCTTCGATTGATGAGTAATCTCCTCTCATATATGCCTTTTCCCAAGCTAGTCCAACCTGTTCTGCTCTAGTCATTACCTCTCCTTATGCTGGAATTCTTGATTAGATTTTACTGTTGGTGTAGCCCATCAACTGCTTGCCCGTCCTTTCTCTTCTCCCCTCGCTGTCCTCTAAGATCTTACTCCCTATTGATATACTGCAATTGTGGGTTCAGTCAATTTTACCGAATCAACAAACAGCAGGAGGCGATATGAATACTTTCCATGAAGATCGAAACTGTTTTCTTTGGGTAGTCAGTGTCGTTGTCTTGTCGGTTTCTCTGGTGGCCCTGGAGAGACTGCTTTCGGTTGCACCACTGTAATTCACAAACACCAAGCATCTGAATCTGGCTGGGGTTAAGCCACCTTTGAGCACTACCTGCGATTGCAGGTGTAACTCTTAACAACAGTGCCAGCAGGGTCGAAACTTCCCTGAAATCAGTGGCCAATCAATAGCGCACTTGCGACGATGCCCCAGCCGGGATCAGTTCTGCTTCATAGAGTTCTCAAAATCGCTGTCATGCTTCGTTTCTAAATAGTCCTTTATCACTACAACAAATCCTACTAGTGCTGGTCCTGATAGTTTCTGGGCTTCAGCATCCCAAAGCACACTCTCTAGGACATCGGGTCTTCTCTCAATTCATCTGTGAATATTATCCAGAAGTCAATCAGTTGCACCCAATTAATTTCATTTAGCCAATTGAGAAGAAAAGGGAAGGTTTTGGGGTAGAGTTACCCGAATATCTCATTCCAGAAAAATCTACTTTGGCTCAGCAATTATGTGAAACAAAAGGGGGCTACGTTATGAAGGATTATGATGGTGAGAGACTGGATATTATCAGCCTGAATTTCTGCAGATTTTTGTGCCAATTTATGCCAACCACCGCTTGAAACCACTTGAACTGACTTGAAGACTTCTTGACAAAAACAGTTTTTTGTCACAAGTAGAGTGCTGTGTTTTCAAGTAGTTTCAAGCACTTACCCCTCATGGATGCAACTTCTAATCAGTAGGTTTCAGGTTCAAGTCCTGTTGCGCGCACGCCTCCAGCGGAATTTAAAAATATCAGCTACGATCAGCAAGGTCATAGGTTCCTAACCAGATTTTCAATCTCCAATGCGTCTGGATCAAGGTAGCCCATCGTCGTCGAAAGGTCCTCCCGTCTGAGTAATCTCTGAACATGAACCGGACTAGCACCTTACCTCAATAATTCGGTTGCGACTCCTGCACGAAATCCATGAAGTGGTTTGGGTCCTCGGCAATCACATTGGGTCTGAATGAAACGCATCGAGGCAGTCAGTTCATTCAGATGTGCCCAATGTCTTTTCCCGTCTCCCTTATCCAGTACCCAAGTCTCCCTTTCTCGATTCCATCGATTGATTTCTTCCTGCAGTTTGGGAGAGATCGGAACCCAAGCATCTCTCCGAGACTTCACTTGCCAAGTGTCAGTGCTGACAATCTTGATCCGTTTCTCCTCCACTTCCGACCACTTTAGATTCAGCAGTTCTCCTCCCCTCATTCCCGTCTGCGACAGTATTCAGATTGCCCTATATAATAATGTATAAGGTCTACCTGGTGTGTTCCTGCAAAACTCCAGCATGGTCTGAATTTGTTCTGCATTGCAGAACTGCACCCTCTTCTTGACCACCCTCAATGCCTTCAGTGTGACGGGGTGCTTCAGAAGTTCTTTCTCCCCTAACCACCGAACAAATACAAACAGAACGAACAGAGGAATTGATGCTGGAATCGGAGAGGCCAAGACTGCGGAGATGGTCGTAGTAGAGTTGCTGGACAGATGAACTGAGCTGACCAGTTCGTGGTGGGGTAACGTGCAAGAAACGTTGCAGGTCAAGGCGGTAGTGATCAACTGTTTAAGGATCTCTGGCAGAGGCAACCGATGCCAACCATTCTTCAAGCAATGGCTCAAGATATTGACCATGCCATTCTTCCTCCTCGACCTTCCTGTCAATTTTCTCCTTGGCTTTGTGCCAGAGAGTCACAACTACCTGTTCCCTTTCTTCCTCCGTCAGTTTGTCGTAGTCTTCTTTCGATATGAGGAGAGGGCTATGCTTTTTGCCGTTTAATCTGAAGTTGGCAGTGTAAACTCTCCGTTGATTATTGTAGACGATATCCCTGCGGATCATATTCAATTAGGCAAATATTAAACTACACAAACATGAGGAGAAGAGTAATAATTTTGTAACTAAATGAATAAAAAACCAGTAAGTTTATATTTTAGGAGTCTAAAGGTGATAAATTCTTTGATTCGCCCATTTGTCTCGTCTGTTGATGTATTCCAGTACGTTTTTCAGAATCTATTTTTTTGTCTTGTTCCAGATGTTCAATCCTTTTCTCCAGCCTATCAATGCAGGACTGTTGTATCGTGATGGTTCTTTCTTTTTCTTGCAAAAGTACATCAGAATTCAAAATATTCGTTGAATCTGTTTTATTCATTTCAGTCTCATGTGTGAGGTCTGGAATTGGAGGCCGAATAAAAAGGGGTGCGGCAAAACGTGGTAATCAGATTTTGACCATATTTTGAACCGCATCCCTGATTTTTTACTAGTACGTCTAAGAGGATTTGCACCATTGACCCTTTGATCCGAAGTCAAATGTGACATTACAGATTTAGTCTGCAGGTACGTAGACAACTTAGATCACCCATTGATGTTTTTTTTCTTCAGGAACTGTGGTGGTCTGGTCAGAGGTTTGGTAATATCATCTACGAACTATTGTCGTGATCATCGGTGCAGACATCCAGTACCAACAGCGAAGTGTTTATGGCTAGCTCTCAGTATATGTTGACTACGCTGGGTGGAACACACCTTGTTGGTAGGGGTAGGAGTGGATCGGGGCTACAGAGGGCGCAGATGGGCAGTTGTTAGAACCATTTGCTCTGATCCCACTGGCCTAGTTTTTCCTGTTATTTGGTCTATTTGCGGGTAGCACTAACTCTGGATCAACAAGCGCAAATGAGGGTATGGTACCCCATCGTTTGACCATCTATCAGAGGACAAACAGGGGTTTAATCAAGAAAGCTTTTCGAGCGTATAAAAGGTATCTACAAGATTGTGTTTAGTATGGAAATCAGCCGATTTCGGTGTGGTAAAAATCTCTTTAAAAGCTTCCATATCGGTTACTTCAAACAAGGCTACCGCTTTGTGGTCATCCACCTTGGCTATTTCCCATTCAGCTAGGTATTTTTTCATCTCATCTTCGAATTCTGCAACCCCTGCTTTGAATTCTTCAAATGAGCAGTCAAATGTTGTTACTACACAAAAGTTCATAGGGCAGTTCCAATGAGTGGTAGTCATTTATTCAACAACTTCCAAAATTATTCTTTCCACAAACTTTCCAGTTTGTTCGAATTATTGTCCCCATTTATTTCCCTCAGGAGTGTCGTTCCACCAGCCTCTCCAAGAGTCCATGGCAGCATAGTTTTCTAAATTTACGTCAGCAATTACGAACTGTTTACATGTATGCCGATATACAATCACATTTCGTACTCCAGGAAGTTGTACCCCAGGACATTCATTCACTAAATGACGGAACTCTTTTGGATTAAGTACACCATCATCGGTTAGTTCAAATACGTGTGTTATTGTAATTGCCATAAGCCAACTTCTATGTATCGTTAGCAACTTCCAACTAATCGTAAGAAATATTGTTTATATCAATACAAAGTTTTTGTCTAATTTAAGGTGAACCAAAAACATAGGTTCTTTTCAGGATTTCTGTGCAGGTATTTTGGTCAAGTCGGTTGAGCTGAAATTCAAGCGCAACACGCGAATGCCACTCAAACTTTGGCAGACAGGTCTTGAACATGGGTTGAGCCGAATCATCAAAGAGTCATTGCTTGAGCAATTGACAGGACAACGAGAAGAGCTGGAAGCTTTTGAAATACTTGGAAGTAAAGAACCGCAACCGATGGAAAAACCATCCATCAAGTCACGGTTCTTGTCAGGATTGGTGGCTGAGATTTAAGATTGCTACTCGTAAACCTCCATTATGATTCTTTCAAAAAAATTTCCAGTTTTAGCAAATTTTTCATGCCATTCCTGAGCTCCATCAGACTTGTGCCAATTCTCCAACGTTTGTAGGTCTGCCCAGGATTCTAATTTAACCTGTCCAGAAAAAATTCTTTTACCAGTAGCGTGACGTCGGACCGCAACCTCAATTACTCCTGGAAGTTTGGGAACTGGACAAGACTTTGCAATTTTAAAGTGCTCTTCAGGATCAAAAACACCTTCACTTGTTTCATGATTTAAGTACACAACAACGATAGCCATAGGGCAACTCCTCTGATTGATTTGCAAATACAATTTCTAGGAAACTTCTTCATTGGTGGCCATGAAGAAGGTGGTGTAGGGAAGTGCCACGCCGGCAACACTTCCCAGGAAGGACTCTACACCAGGAAGAATTGTGTAAAACTACTGGCGTGCAGTCGCACATATGCACCTTGGTGTTTTTCGATACAAAGAACAGATGTAACGGCACTAGTCAGCTTGGGGTGCATGAAGACAAACTAATCACTTTGAGGCCATCTCCTCATCAATATTCTTTATGTTCAATTGGCTCATCTGTTTGATTGTAAAATGATATAAATCTCCATTGTTCATGCAGTTCAATAGTTAATTTGTCAGTTGGACCTACTCGGTTAAACAACTCCAAAAGTTCTTCCTGACTGGGTGCTTCCCAATGACAAAAAGCGATGTCATCGCCAACCCATTGTTGGCGGCATTTTACAGTTTCACTCAAATCATCAACACTTAAACCCCATTGTTTTTTGGTCTGTGTCGTACTTGGTGGGTTTCTTTTTTCAGGAGGCATACAGTATTCTTTTCGGGCATCTGCACTTTTAAATCTATGAACAGCTATGTAGTGTGGCATATAGTTCCTTACTGAAAATTGGTTTTCTTAGCATCGACATTTGATAGAAGATGCTGGCCATAGTTGACCAATGATTGTCTACTGTGAAGTATTTAGAAAAGTCTGACAAAATATCAATCAGAAGATAGTCAAGAGGCAAGCACAGCTTGGATTCTCCGGAGGATTTGACTGTTTGTTGGCTCCAAAACTTCAAGCCAGCGGACTAATCAACTTTCATCCAAACACTCTCTTCTGCATGCGCAACCCTGCTGCCTATAAGCATGTGGTGATTTTTCAGTTCAGGTAGAGGCGTGTCTTCAGCATATTCATCTAATGAATCAAAATCATGTGAGATAATGTACTTTGGTCCACCAGGTGATTCAAAAAGCTTTCGCCAAAAAGTAATTTTTTTGCCTTTTTCTTGCGCAAACTTCATATTTTCTTCGATTGCATTTTCTACTTCTTTGAAAGCAAGAGGATTTTGAAACGTCATTCCGAATACTCTTCTAACCTTAGAGTGATGAACATCATTCAACTTATGTTGCCACACATGGTGAGTCACCGAACCATCAATAATCATTGGATCAAGTTGATCAGCAATTTTCATATTGCCCTGGGATGATGATTCCATTTCTTCAAGGGTTTCAAAATCTTTGTACATTGCAATCAAGGCTGTTTCTTTGCCAATTCTCCGTCTAATTGTTCCTTCTCCATTCCACAGTAAATCCTTCAACAATGGAATAGCTACACGAGCTTTTCCTGGTTTGAAATGTATCGTCAGACCACCTCTATATTTCACGTCTGATCTCCGTATAATTGATGTTTGAAAAAGATAGAGCTTATACACCCAACTAAGTGGAAGACGTAAGAGATACATTAGTTTTAATTTTTTGTCTATTATTTTGATGAACCAAAAATGTTAAAGTAACGGCTTTGTCTTTGGCTATTGGGAACAAAATCCTGGAACATCGGACGACTAGTCAGTTATTTAAGTTATATTTTTCTCTTTAGAAACAAGAATTTATATCCAAATCTTTACCTAATAGTCGCAAAAAAATCGTAACCTTAAATGAAAAAGAGTCATTGGGAAGATTTAAGATAGTCGCAAAAAAATCATAATTTCTGGCACCAAATGTCCATCTGCCTCAAGCCATATCAACACAGATATATGTTTTATCTGTCTGATATTATTGAAGGAGATTAATTGGAGGATATTTCAATTAATGGGTTGGAGGAGACTTCTAATCAGTAGGTTTCAGGTTCAAGTCCTGATGGGTGGTCCAGCAAAATCAAACGCTTAGCCAGATTTCAAAAATAGAATCTTCAGAATAGCCGCAAAATAATAGTAAATATTTTATAAGTTCTGGCTCAATCACACCCAATCACAGCGTTGATCCCAGCCTGGTAGTGTGCTAATTCATTGGCTTTCACGCACATACTATTAAAATCTACTTTTTATCTTTCCCCTCTTTCTCTAAGTTCTCCAAAACCAGCCTTTTATCACAGCTGCCCACGGTGCTGGATATTGGCAAGAATCAGGGTATGTTCTGGCGAGAAATACAACACTGCGAAGTTCCTAATGTTGGTGAAGAACTCGTTGCAGAATCAGCCCCTGACAGTTGAGTGCAGAGCCCCTCACCAGGTCTTGAAAAGACCAAGGGAGTAGAGTACGACAACCACCCACAGAGCCGTAGCCCTAGATCCACAAACCAAGCAACATTAGAGGAAAATGAAACTAGCTTTCATATTAATCATTGGTGGTATCGTCAGTGTGGTTGTAGCTTCTGTCCTCACATCAAGAGTTCCGAGGAAACAAAATCAAAAGAACCTTATCAAAAAGGGCGAAAAGGATCAGCCAAGAGAACTTCCCGCAGAAATTTCTGGGACACTGTTTAGAACTCTAGATGATAATCCAAAAAATGACCGTGAAGAAGAGGCTGAGTACAACGATAATTATTGGTTCACCGTCGAGTCATTGGAGAGAGAAGTTTCAGCTAACCTGCATCTAAGCTATGCGAATACAGGGAATAAAACTGATGATCATGATTTTGATGTGTTGAGCTTTTCTCGGGGTGAGGAGGAATATCACATCCACGGGTATTGTCATAAGAAAAAAAAGAGAATTACCCTGAGTAGCTTCGGGATAAGCAATGTGATCGATCTAGGTACAGGAGAAAAAATAGTTGATCTCACGCAATACCTGGAACTCAGATACCAAGAAACAGATTCGCATCTTCAGGACTCATTATTTGATGAACACGGTTGGGCCATTTACATGTTGCTATATTTGGCCTCTACTTCGGGCAGCGTTGTAAAAAAAGAACGAGAGGTTATCGGTCATTTCATTAAATCACTTCCAAAGTTTTCAGAACTGGATGCTGATTGGGTAGATGCTGAATTGAAGGCACTCTACCGTCCTGGCAAAATGGAGATCAGAAAATGGGTTAAGGAAGCAATTGCCCTTGGCAAGGACATTACGATCATTAAAACTGCACTCACAGAGTTAGAAGCACTTCAAAAACCAGAGAATAAAGAATTCTGGGCCTTCAAAAATTATATTAAGAAACAATTGGATCTAGCTGCGAATTGAACTATTAAAGGACTAGATGACCCTCAATCAACAGATCTGTATTCTAAAAGGGCTCTGCCGAGACCCAGCAGTGCGTCGGGTCATCTTTTGGATCGCTTGTCTCGCAGCCTTTTCAGCAAGATTTGTAACTGGTTGAGTGCTGGTGTCGATCACAACCAACAGTTTGAGGTGTTCGAGGAACCAATGACTAAGGCAGAAGATTTCGACAAAGCATGAAGAAAGGCATTTAGAGGAAAAGATTTCTCACTGGTGGATGAAATCTACCACGTAGATTATAGTGCTTTTGATAACTTTGTCGGGGTGAAAGTGAATCTGGACCCTGATAAACTGGAGTATTAACTTATTTTGAAACGGTCTTTGTTAGTCCTCAGAGCATACTTTCATAAGGTGAAGGGTTTGTGAAGGTTCACTGGCATCACAAATTCAAAGATGAAGAAATTTTTATTTCGGTCGCAACCTCGATTAGACTTAAGGATGGGAAAATTATTAAGCAATATAGTGTTTCTGAGGACCTTGACTACGACCCTAGTAAAGGCCAAGACTGGAACTGAGAAGCTTACGAGTGACTAGCAAGTAGTTAGTGCGTATACCATCGCAGAAACTAAAGCAAGGATCACAGCAGAAGGAGAGCGAATGAGGAAAGGGGAAGCGTTTGATAAAGCTTGGAAGGAACTGCATTCACGGAATGGCTAGTGGATTTGTACAAGTACAAAGATACCTATTATGTCTTCCATGATGCAGAAGTCGATGAGTACGATACCTATCGTGAGGCAAAGTGGCAGATTCGCTGGACTTAGTGAACTAACTTCGAGGATAGCCTTGTCCTCGAAGTTAGAACCCTTAAGTTAAAGCATCTGGCTTGCCACCTCACACGTAGCGTCAACTTTTACTTTGTCAGGTGTCGCAACTCACAATCTTCTCTGAGTCGCGACTCTTTTTAGCTCTTTCAGATGGAGTCGTCAAATATCAGTGGTTTGAACCTCCAATAAACATCTCCACCGTTAACTTAACAGCTTGGGATTTAGCTCACCTACAAGCTCAGTTCACGCTCGAACGGCAACATCACCTGCACTTGCTTCAATCTGCCCAGCTGCCTCATCCGGAACCGGAATAGTCATTATCTATTTCCATGTTTTCCAGATTCCCATCTCTTTTCTAGCTTCTCACTGATCTTCATTCGTTGTTCTGGGGTCAGTATCGTATGGAGATCAGTGAAACCTTGAGCCAATAATGGCAGCTTGGATTTCACTTCAGACCATCTAACATCAAGCAAGGCTTCAATATCCTTTACATTCACTGAGTCCTGCTGCATCTGCTCGTAAATCTCCTCTCTCAACTCTATATGCCGTTGCTTAATTTCCGCTGATTTACTGCGTAAAGTGTTGATGAGATTGGTTATCTCTCTCTCTTGGAGATCATCAAGGTCTAGTGCGATGGATATTCCGAAGACGATACGAGATGTATTTGAAGATTCCAGACGCTCAAAATGATTGGATTCCCAACCTTTGGACATTCGCTCTTTTACCTTAGTGCGTTGTTCAGGAGTCAGCATCTTATGAAAGTCAGTAAATTTTTGTGCTAACGCTGGCAACTTGGCATGAACAGAAGCCCATTTGGCTTCAAGCAGAGCAGTTACATCCTCCACATTCACTGCGTCTTGCTGCATCTGAGCAAGCATCTCTTCTCGCAGTTGCATCCGAATTTCCTTGAGTGCCTCCAATTCAGGACGAGCGGTATCAACAACCCTGGCCATTTCACGCGCTTGCGCATCATTGAGATCAAGTGTGCTGGATGTTTCTGAAACAATATCGGATGTGCTCCTAGAATCTGGCTGGCCACAACCCACCAAAAATGTTGCTGATGTAACCGCGATTAGCAAAGACTGCCTGATTGTTTTGAAAGTTTTGGATTCTAACATTGCGCCTCTCCTAAAGTAGCGTGATTTAAATTCCCTTAAGTTCTATCAGCAGAACCTCTCAGGGCGATGAACTGCGGATTATTATAGGAGACAAATCTTTCACCAACCTTTCGGAAACCTTACAAAATTGAAAGGTTAGGAAAACAACTTCCAGATTGGATAAGCCGAGCTAAACTCAATCAGTATCTTCATTATTTAGAGAGGCTTCATTGAAACTACTTTTGCTAGAGGACGACCCCAAAGTCGCTGATTTTATAATAAAAGGCCTTAGAGAAGCTGGGTTTGTTGTCGAGCATACTACGCAAGGTGAGATTGCTCTGAACTTAGCTCAATCAGAGGAGTATGATGTGGCAGTGCTGGATGTTATGGTTCCAGGCTTGAGTGGACTGTCCGTAATTCAGACACTGCGAGAGCAGAAAAACCCAATTCCTGTTCTTATTCTCAGTGCCAAGCACACATTGAAAGATCGGGTGAGTGGAATTGAGTTGGGAGCGGATGATTACCTGACCAAGCCTTTTTCCTTCACAGAATTGCTTGTCCGCGTACAAGCTCTGATCCGACGCAACTCGCTAAACACAGAACCAACTACCCTCCAATATGCAGATCTGGAGATGAATCTGCTAAGCAGGGAAGTGTTCCGCTCCAAGCATCTTCTACAATTGCAGCCACGCGAATTCAGCTTGCTAGAATACTTTCTCAGGTATCCAGGTCGAGTACTGTCCAAAACATTTATTTTAGAGCATGTCTGGGATTATGATTTTGATCCTCAGACAAATGTAGTTGATGTGCTTGTTTCACGTTTGCGCAGCAAGGTAGACAGAGACTTTGAAACCAAACTGATCCATACACTTCGAGGCGTGGGATATGTACTTAAGCTTTGAACGCTTGAGCCCCCGTAGCTTCCAAGCGCGGATGACTATCTTTGGTATTCTACTTTTCTTTTTCTCAGCCTTATTGGTAGTTGGGTTCTCTGGATTTTTCCTTCACAGAGAGTTTGAGTCAAGACTTCAGCAAAGCATTCTCTGGCAGCTGGAGCGCTATTCGCAGCTACATCTACAGTCTAGAGCTTTGCTTTTGTTGACTCTGCAACAGGAGCACGATCAGAATCGAATGCGTGGTACTTGGCTCCGCTGGCAAGAAGATCACGGAGCCCTATGGGAAACAATCCCAGCAAACTGGAAAAAAGATCCCACAAGAATGAGGTTCCTTCTGCAAACTCACTTAGTCTCTGATAATGAATGGAGTCGAATGCCTTCCAAGAATCTTGAACTGTCGAGCAGTAGTCCACCTGAGGAATATCATAACCTAGATCTTGAAGAGGAAATTCTGATTACTGCGCGAGTTCTTTCAGATGGCTCTGTGTTGGCCATCGGAGAGTCCCATGCCTTCACACAACTTCAGATAAAACTTTTCAGACGCAAAGTTTTTAGGATCCTTCTGGCTGTAGGGATTGTCAGTGTATTGGTGGGCTGGTTTTTTACACGAAAAGCCTTGCGACCCATCCAAGATCTGGTGGAAACAACTGAAACAGTAGCTGCAGGACGCTTAGACGCTCGTGTCCCAGAGCCTGACACCTCAGGTGAACTGGCTAAACTTACGCNGCTCTACAATGAGATGTTGGAACGTATTGAACACCTGGTTACGACCATGAACGAGTCACTTGATAATGTAGCTCATGATCTGAGAACTCCGCTAATGCGTTTGCGTAACTCAATAGAGTTGGCGATCGCCAACGAAACAGCCTCGGCAGAAGAACTCAGGGAGGCTTTATTGGATGTTGCGGAAGAAGCAGAGCAGATTCAATTACTGTTGACTGCATTGATGAATCAGGCTGAAGCTGTAGCTGGTACTATGCGCCTGAGTAAAGAATTGATAGACATAAATGTGTTGACGCAGGAAGCTTGTGAGCTCTATGAGTTGCTAGCTGAAGAAAAGCAAATTACCCTGCGAAAGAATTTTGCAGAAGCCCCGGTGTTTCTTGAAGCAGATCCAGTGAGGTTGCGTCAGGCTCTCGGAAACCTTCTTGACAATGCGATCAAATTTACTCCAGAAGGAGGACACATAACCGTGAGCATCCTCTCTGAGCCCAACGTGGTGATTATAGAAATCAGGGACACTGGAGTCGGTATCTCTGAGAGTGATCAACTCAGAATCTTTGAGAGGCTCTACCGGGGAGACAAAAGCAGAAGTTCAAAAGGAATGGGTCTTGGTCTCAGTCTTGTTAGGAGTATAATTCAAGCCCATGGAGCTGATATTCAAGTCATCAGTTCNCCTAATCAAGGAAGTACCTTTCGAATTGAATTTTTACGTCCGATAAAAAAATTATGAATTTTCAGATATCAGAAATTTTTCACTGAAAAAAGTACTTAGAACCCATAATGAAAAAGGTGAAATCCCAAATCAATTAGGAGAATGAAACGAATTGGTAAGCAGTGGTTGGCTCTACCATCGCAGAAATCAAAGCCAGGATACCAGCATAAGGAGAGAGAATGACGAAAGGGGATGCTCAGAATCGCCCTCACGCTCCTTTTACTTACTCAGAGTTGACTAGGTTTTGTCGATTCTTTGCCTCCAATCTCTTTTGTGCTCTAGCCTTTAGGGCCTTCAGGTGTTCCTCCTGAAGGTTGTCCTTGTTGACAGTCAGATGCGGCTGTCCCCGTTCGCTGGACATCACGGGATAAAAGGCGACTGGCGACCCACTTTCTTCCGTCAATGGCAACCCTAGCCACATCAGAGGGCAACTCCCCATTCTCCAGGCGTACAATAATCTGCCCAAACATGGTAGTGTGGTGAAAAAGCTCGCTCCTGAAAAGCAGTCATGTAGAGTCGGCAATTTCCCTCGTTCTTGTTAATTAGTCATCCGGAGACATCGGTNCTGTTTTCTTGGATTCCTTTTGATTCTCAGTTAAGATAGATCTGAACTTATAGAACTTTGTTAATTTAAAATGTTTAGAAAGTGAAGATAGGTGAAGTCACAATTAACAGGTTAATGGCATCTG
Source organism: Deltaproteobacteria bacterium (assembly GCA_002683655.1). Taxonomy (GTDB): domain Bacteria; phylum SAR324; class SAR324; order SAR324; family NAC60-12; genus JCVI-SCAAA005. The sequence goes on along the minus strand of NYTS01000036.1, from coordinate 40,545 downwards.
CTCCAGCAGTGAGATTTCATCAGATCCCAAGTCTCAGCAGATTGATTAGAGACTCTTCAACTGAGACTATTCATTCAGTTTCCGATCAAAATCCTTTTCTAAGTAGTCCTGAAAATCAATGCTCTCTTCGACATCTACTTGGTTGCCTGAAACAGCTACGACCTTAACTTTCTTGCCGACAGGCACTTCCACCTCACATGACCTTACGTTCCAAACATCTGCATTGATTTTGACTTTGCCAGTCCCCTTTTGATTGTCAATCGCCTCCACGAGAACCCCTTCCGTCCCAATCAATCCCTCCACTCCGGATTTATACTTTTGCTGATTTTCACCGCTGAAAGATTTCTTGATCCCGATAAATAAGATCATACTTAGTACTGGCCAAATTCCCAATACTGACCAATTGTCAACAAAATAGCTAACCAGGGCGGTGGCAAGGGCTGCTAAGCCCAAGGGCATCCAGAACATCATCGGCAAAACGAATTCTAGTCCAACCAGCCCTAGCCCAGCGAGGAACAAAATCAACCAAATTTCCATCAGCTTTTCGACTGATTGAACAGATCTCCTAAATTGCCAAACGCCGCCATCGATTTGGATGCATCGTACGGAAGATAGACCTTATCTCCCTCACCATGCGTAAATTTCTCATAGGCATCAATGTAAGATTTAGAGATCATGTAGTTCGTAGCTAGTTTGACATCTCCTCCGAGGGACTCTGCAATTTTTTTGATGGCTTCCTTTTCTGCAGAAGACATGATTTCGAGGGCTTGTGCGGCACCATTGGCTCTTGAGATGGCAGCCTCTCTCTGGCCCTCTGCAGTTTGAATTAAAGACTCTTTTTCACCCGTGGCTTGGTTGATCATTTCTTGTCTCTCACCTTCAGATCTTGCAATTCGAGATTCCTTATCACCCTCTGCAGACAACACCACGGCGCGTCTCTCACGCTCGGCCTGCATCTGCTTTTCCATAGCTTCCAACACTGCCTGGGGAGGTGAAACATTGGCTAACTCCACGCGGTTTACCAAGACCCCCCATTTGTTTGTTACGTCATCAAGAACGATCTTAAGGCTGGAGTTGATTTTATCCCTGGAAGCCAGAGTTTCGTCCAAATCAAATTCACCAATCAGTGACCTCAGGGTTGTTTGGGTAAGTTGACTGATCGCTAAAGGTAGATCGCTGATCTCATAAACGGCTTTTTCGGGATCGGTAATCTGCATGTAGACCACGGCATCAATTTCAAGGGATACATTGTCTTTGGTGATCGTAGTCTGTGCTGGAATGTCCAGCACTCTTTCCCTCATATCGATTCTCTCTAACTCTTCATCTCGCCAATTGATTTTACGAATCTGTTCGATGACCGGAAGTTTGAAATGAAGTCCAGATTTCATAGTTCTATGAAAAGACCCTAGCCTTTCAATCATCATTACTTCACTTTGCCGCACAATTTTCACCATTTTTTTCATGAATAAGAAGATCATGAATATGATAATGAGTGTGGAGAAGCTAGGAAAGGCATCTAGCAAAGTGTAGATGAGTTCTTCTTCCATGGTTGAGTCTCCTCAAATTAAGAATTATGAACCGCGCACGCTGGCATCAACGGGTACAGTACGGTTCCTAAATTGGATTTTGGTGCTTCAACTAGATTTTTCTTCTAATTGGTAGAAGGGCAGTTCTGAATTATTACGTGGATGAAGTCAAGATCCGGAAGCTCACTCTTAGATCCAAACATCATTCTCCGCTGTCAACACTCCCCCAGCCTCTCCCGTGTTGATGACACCCCTTGGTTCTACGAGCAAAACCTTGCACTCGTTCTCGGCGAAAGGCTTGTGTTCTTTGCCCCGTGGAACCACGAACATGTCTCCCTCACTCAAGTGGACTGTCTGATCCTTGAACACAATGCTCATCGATCCCTCCAGGACAATGAAGGTCTCGTCTGTATCTGAATGGTGGTGCCAGGTAAACTCGCCTTGGATCTTCACCAACTTGAATTGGTAGTCATTCATCTCCGCAATGACTTTTGGAGACCAGTGCTCTGAAATGAGGTTTAGTTTTGCTTGGAAATTGATCGGCTGGCTCATGTTCTCACTCTCTACAACTTATGAATGACGTGCCGCACCACGCCCCAAATTTGGAAGTCATCGTCCACAGAGACTGGGATGCTGGGATAGTCTGGATTTTCTGGCTGAAGTTCAAAACACTCCCGAGTCTGGACGAGGCGCTTGAGCGTGAATTCCCCGTTGAGGGAGGCAATCACTACCTTCCCATTGGGCTTTTTCTTCGAGCGATCCACGATCAGCAAGTCCCCATCATGAACTCCAGCACCCACCATTGAGTCGCCACTTGCCCGGACAAAGAAGACGTTGTTTGGATCAGGTACGAGGTACTGGTGAAGGTTGAGGTAACCATCGTAGTAGTCCTGGGCTGGACTAGGAAAGCCTGCGGAGACCATCGATTCAAACATCGGTCGCTGGTACTCTTCTGCGAGAGGTATCTGTACGGGAAAAACAAAGGTGAATGGGAGTAGGTTCATGTGCATGGTTTTTACTTTGATTACGTGATCAACAGTTTCTGGACGTTCTCTCTCTCAGGACGATCTTCCCCTTTCCTTTTCAAATCCCGCAGTTCATAGGCATACGCCCAAAACTTACGGTAGTCCTGTTTCGTAAGTCGGAGATTCCCATTCTTATCATGCAGGACCTGATCGAGACTCTTTCCTAAATCAGTCGCTCGGTCATCAAACCAACTCTGCCACGCTGCGCTGTAGTCTACATAATCAAGACCAGCTTTCTTGTGCAGTAGTCGCCAGATCACCACTTCGCACTGACGCAATCTCGTTCGATCCTGTTGCGTTAGCTTTTTCATTTTGTTTCCCAATATAGAATTACTCTCTTCACATTGCTCATCCGGCAGGCAACCTTAACCTTTCTGTGGAATTCAGGGTTCCTGTATGCCTTTTTGAAAGATTGTGCGCTTTGAGAAACAGGGTAATATGTCATTGGAAGTCTTAATAGTTGGACGTGAAGCCCACCCNACAGTGGTTATTTCATGGAAGATTCGTTTGAGTGCCATGGGACCAGACAGTACGCCAAAAAGAGTTGATCTGCTACTCATTTAGCACAATTTGTCGAGGGTGAGCTACTCGCTAATGGAAACCATCCAAACCAAAACTAATCAAGATCGAATCGAATCCCATTACGAGTATATTATTTTTTGAGGAGAACCCATTGAGTGAAAACCGCCAGATTGTTTCAACCGCAACCCGTCAGGGTGAGCTAATTTTATCAATCGTTCAAAACGAGATGCCTACACCAAGTGATGATGAGGTAGTGGTAAAAATAGAGGCAGCCCCCATTAATCCATCAGACATGTTTCCCTTGTTGGCTTTTGCTGATTATTCACAGGGCAAGCTGATGCTGGATGATCAACAGCAAAAGATGGTGGCACCGATCTCAGAGCAATTTTTAGACGCCATCCGCTCTCGTCTCGACCAGATCCTGCCTGTTGGCAATGAGGGCGCAGGTCGGGTCGTGACTGCAGGTGCCAATGCCAAACACTTGGAAGGAAAACTCGTCTCACTCGTATCTGGCCAATGCTATCAGCAATTTGTCAGAGTGCCTGCTGGGATGTGCCTTGTTCACAAAGAGGACACTACGGCGGAAGAGGCAGCTTCCTCTTTCGTAAACCCAATCACTGCCTTGTGCTTTATCGAAACGTTGAAAAAAGAAGACCACAAAGCGATAGTGCACACCGCTGCGGCTTCCAATCTAGGTCAAATGCTCTTGAAGCTCTGCCTACAGGAAAACATTGATCTGATCTGTGTTGTTCGCTCAGTAGAACAGGCACAACTTCTAAGAACATTGGGAGCAAAATATATCATCAATTCGACGGACGAGGACTTCAAAGAACANTTAGTGGATGCAATGGCAGAAACTGGAGCCACCCTAGCTTTCGATGCAATTGGTGGTGGTCGAATGGTGGACACCCTGCTTTCCTNGATGGAGCATGCCTTGAGCCGCAATGCCTCTGGTCTGAACACCTATGGTGCTGAACAACACAAGCAGGTTTATATCTACGGAAGGCTAACGCGCGGTCCTATTACCCTGGGACAAAACTATGGCATGTATTGGGGAGTTGGGGGCTGGCTCGTGATGCCGGTTCTTAAGAAATTAGGGCCAAAGCGCGCTGCGGAGTTGCAAGCTAGAGTGGTCAATGAGATCAAGACCACATTTGCTAGCCACATCACCGATGAGTTGAGTCTGCTTGAAGCAATCGATCCAGCGAACATCGCTCGCTATTTTCCCAAAAAAACTGGAGAGAAGCATCTGATCAAACCCCAGAAGGGACTTTAACATATCCTAGTTTGCTGCTTCTCAATGCTGGCATGAGTGAATGAATTGCTCTGGTAGCCGGAATGGCGTGAAGATGCAGTAGCCTGGATTAGTAGCAAAAAAACCAGCAGAGCAATTCGAGCGTAATTACTCTCCAGAGGCTAGGTATGATCTGTTGCTCAAGATTCTACTAGATCTGGGGCACTTCCAGGACTATTTCCAACAGGCCCAGGCTAGCTAGAATGGCAATAATCAAGAAAAGCCAGATGAATAGGTTTCTTCCATCATTCCCAGTAAGCTCATCAATTTGGAGGATTTGTTAATCTTAGGGAAGTCTCTGTAGAGACCTCCCAACGAAGATTCACAATGAAGTGCGGGAAGTAAAAAGATGAGAAAACTTCCCGCATTTGGAGCTCACGAACCAGTTTTGTGAGAGGATCAGTGAGCAAGAGCCCCTTTGAACAGCTTGGCCACTGTATTCAGAACGTACCACTTGGAGCCTCAGAAAACGATTTGTAGGGTTGCTAATTCTAAATTTCAAGTAATGTTTGAATATATACACTCTATGGTCTAATGTGGAGGGGAAATGACGTGTTCAACGTAATCTGATCATTTTCAACAGCAATATCGTTTCACATCAGCATTCCCGGCGAAGCTTTGCGAAAGAATGACTCGGCAGGCTAGAATAAATTCCTGTACGATCTTGTCTTAGCTTCGAGTGGGAGCAAGCTGTTGCAGCAGGAGTTCAAAGGGTACAGGTGTATCTAGTTCAATCACTTTTGCCTGAAGCTCAGGATACTGCTCGAAGTATCTACGAAGTTCTCGGCGTTTAGCTAAGAAGTTCTGGAGCATCTACAAAAGAATCGAATCCTTGCTGAAGAAACTCTGTCTCAGAGATTCTCGATTTCCTGAGAAAATCACTTCCCTTGTCCATGCTCTCCGAATCGTTCGCCTGAGCAGTTGGCTAAAGACACGAGCAAAGGGATAATTCAACCAAATGATATGTGTGGCTTTTTGCCAAATCAGCATTTTGGCAGAGGCCCCATGCCCGTCAATTACCCAACGACCCTCAGCAATTGCGGCTGCTACCAGTTCACAAAACTCCTCTGATTTGCGCAGCGTCCAGTTTTCTTACCAATACATTTCATCGATTTTGAAGTATTAGATTGCGTACTGCTCACTCAATTGCTGAGCGAGTGTACTTTTGCCACAACCAATGATTGCAATGCGCAAGGCTGGCAGCATTCTTCTGGTCCTAGCTGATTCATGAGAACCCCTAAGGCTCTGTATTGGTTGTCTCCTCCTGCTCTACTTTAAATCCTCCTAGTTGAGTATCAGCTATTCAATAGGAGAGCATTTGTCTGGATTCAACAAGAGGAGTTGCTAAAAGGCAGCATTCAGACCGAAGGACTCCTCACATTTCCACCTAATTTCTTGCTTCTCAAAGCTGAACCACTCCCTTCGGAAATTTCACCGACAAATTCACGATCAAATCTATCCAATATAGGTTCTGTGCTGGGGATCAGATCAGTACCTTCTTCCTGCTGATCAAACTGGAGATCAAGCTGGCTCAATTTCTGCTGAGTTTACCTGATGACAAGATAGGCCGCTTCCATTCTTCATTTATTTCAGGGAGGTCAGATGACATGGCAGAATCGTTTTTCAGGAATTTTCCGCACCAAGAATTCTAGTGGTTCCAGCGAGCCAATCGAGCCAACTGAACAAGAAAATTACCGCCTGATTCTCTTGGGCATGCAGAGGGTGCATGGACATCTCTTTCAGTTGAGCGAACCAAAAAAGCCTAATTGATGGAATGGGACATGGAGTCCCTTGATTCATGCTTCGAACACTGCCTCTCAAGGATTTCTGCGTTCGTCAAACTCCTTTAGCATTTCCTTCACTTCGACGAGCTTGCGTTCCAACTCTTCCCGCTTATGCCAATCTTTCATCTCCTCTGCCAAAAGAATTTCAGTCTTGAGTTCCAACATGCGATCCAGCAAATCAAAGCGATCCACGAACAATTACTCCCTCGCAACTAGCCAATGTGGTTGTTATTTCGGCCAAAAATGGTTTCCATAGGTTCTTCTCCTTTGGTTGAGATGATTGATCAAGCCAAGTAAGCTCGATAAATGGACGGCCTCAGGCGGCAAAAGTTGTTCAACTGTCCGGACAGTTGGAACAAAGAAGGCGATACTCGGTAATTGAACACTCGATAGAGGTGGTACTGCTCACGATTTCTCTCAGAAAACAGCAATTCATTAGCAGTCAAGAAGAATGGGGTCAGCTTGCCATACTTGGTAGTCTTCACCTCAATGAAACGTTCCTTACCATCCTGCTCAAAAGAGCGGATGTCGTAGCCAGCGTTGGGTCCAAGCGTTTCAGAAACCTGCTCCACAGAGTCCAGCAAATCCATCCGACCCATCGTCCGTAACCGTGCCTTTTCATAGGCCATCACTAGTTTTTCTCCCGCATCTCCCAACTGTTGATTGCTTGCTTCCAACTCCAGGTAATTGATACCAACCCACTCCTCTGCGTCATTTGGTGAGAGCAGTGGCAAGGAAGAATTCTTGGGGGCACTCTCCATTATCTCCAGCAGTTGCTGCATCATCCGTGGTTTGGGCACTGTCAGCGTGTCCTGCAAAAAAAGCTGGCTGAATTCAGGATTTTGCTGAAGAAACCCCCGAATCACTGCTGGAACAAGTTCTTTCTGGTAGTTGTAAAGCGGCTTGTATCCACTGATACTCGGCAATCCGAGTTCGATCAGTGCGGCGCTGATGTTCTGGTACATCAACTCAATTTCATATTCTATTCGCAAATTGAGACGGCTAACCAGCTTTTTACAGTGATCTACTTTATTATAGAACTTCCTCAACATCTCNCTTCGGAGCATCGAGAAATAGTCTTCCACGATGATTTCTATTTCGGTGTGCGTCCATGTCCGGTGCATTGGATGCCTGGCCTGTGTCAAGATTGCGATAGTGAGGGGAACAGTTAGTTCCTAACAGAACATAGGTGGGAGAAGAGAATTAATTTTTCCGCTGGGGAGAGCACCTTAACAGGATAACAAGATCCAGACCACACCAAGAATACAGATATCAGGATGTTATGGCTGCGAGTTGCTCATTCTCAAATGGTTCTGATCAGAGAAGCGCTGTTCTTGCCTTCCGGGGTTCTTGGGCAAGCACTACATCAAGGCAGGAGTTAATTGCTTGAAACCAGGATCTGCAAATCAAACTATGTGAAGGTTTTAAACGACAGGTCAATCAGGCTGGATGTTGCAACTCATCTCGTAGACGCTCCAATCTGATTTGCTGGCAACTTTGTCATATAGTCTGCGAGCCTGATAGTTGTTATCTCGGGTGATCCAATGGAAAAGGCCCCAGCCTTCCTGAAGGCCAATTCGTTGTAGTTCATCCAGCAGCAATTGATCCACTCCACCGCCACGAGCGCTGGGCAGGACAACCAAAATCCAGAAAGCCGATATTCTGACCACGCAACGGGCTCGGCATCGCTCGGAAATGAGCCATACCCACGAGTGCAGCTCCTTGAACAGCCACCAGACCCTGAAGTAGATGTGATGAGTCCATCAGCCAACCCCATGTGGTTTGAATGCCCGTTTCGGTGAGAGCAACTCGATAGTGTTCTGCATAGACCTGGTAGAATTCCAACCATTGCTCAAAGTCTACTTCTTTCGGTTGACGGATGAGAGTCATAGGAGAGAGCTTGTTGTGTTCGTTGTAGGATTCAATGACAGCCGCCATATTCAATGCGGCCATCTGGCATTACGGTATTGCAGAGCCGGGAGCCGAGCATCAGCGCAAAGTGCATTTCTGCTCCTTGTAGGTCAGCACCATCTAAATCAGCTTCCCGTAAGTCTACTCGATAACAGACAGCTTCCCTCAGGTTGGCCCCTCGTAACTCAGCTCGACGTAGATCCGCGTAGCTCAGATTGGCCTTCTCCAGATTGACGTTCATCATCACTGAACTCTGCAACTCTGCTCTCTCCAGATTGACTGCACGCATGTCTGCTTCATTCAAATCAACATCTTCTAGATCTGCACCCTGAAGTTTTGCTCCCTGCATCGTTGTAAAATCAAGATTGGCTTCCCAAAGATGAGCTCCGCTCAAGTTCGCCCCTTCCAACTGGGCTCCTTCCAAATTGACTTTTTCCATCTTGGCCCCGACCAGATTGACCCCACGGAGATCTGAGTAACTCAGATCNGCTCGGATCAAGTTGGCATAGCTCAAATCTGCATCGACCAGATCTGCCCCATTTAATTCAGCCCCTCGCAGATCCACACCGGACAGTTGACCTTCTGGACACGCGTTNGTTTCATNCAATTGCCGCAAATGAGCGGGATCAAAGTAGGGTAGGTCAGGTGATTCCATGTTCCCTCCGTCTTTGATACTCTTCACAGACTTTAATGATCCTCGACAACATCAACCGCGCCCGTGTTTCTGTGACAGTTTCCAACACTTCTTCTTCAGACAAGACCTTTGGGGCATCTTCCCTGACTATGAAGGTTTTCCTTGTCGCCCAGTAGGGACATGCGTCCCCAAGCCATCCGGCTGCTAACCAGCAGTCCCTGACGACTTGTTGCATGTCTAACGANATGTCACCGACTTTCCACTTCCTCTTCCCGATGCGGTCAGGGTTGTGGTCGGACAGTGCCCATTTGACATACTCCACTGCGTTCATTGATGTATCGACGTTAGCCATTGAATTTCTCTCAATCGGATTGTTAACATGGAGGACCCTTGACCCCCCTCCGAACCGTGCTTGCGACTTTCATACGCACACGGCTCTCCACGTCTTTCAAGCGCTCTTAGCCTTAAACCGGAAGTCTGGGAGTTTACCTGCGTGTAGCAGGTCGTGACATTCTATACATACCACTATTTTCTTACGATTTCTCGTAATCATTAGTTTCTGCCAGAACTCTTTCCCGTCCTTGATGTCTGCCATTTTGTGTACATGGTGGACTTCAAAGTAACCCCCAATTTTGCCACAGTATTCACATTCTTCAGCGTTCAGCCTCTCGACAATTTCAGAGCGTCCAGTATGTTTCAGCGAATTGTACTCCACGTCCACATCCTTTTTAGTTCTTCCTGATCGACTGACATCTTTCAGTTTGAACCATTCACTCTTGTGCTTGCCGTCTACCACCGTGAGACGCTTGTCCTCGCCGTCTGTGTATCGTTGGTATACCTTGGCTANGCTGGTCTTGTGCTTATTCGCAAGAGTCATAACAAGACTTGTTTGAGCAATGTTGTGCAGAAGTCCCAGTCCTTGGTAGAAGTTACCCGCAAGTTTGTAGTATTCGGCAAACCCGCGCATTTCTGCCTTGTACTGGGCGAGGATTTCGTAGTCGCTGTTATTCAGAAGTTCTGCTCTATGCAGAGCAACCCAGTCCTTACGATTGTTCAGGTTTCCGTATCGCTTGCGCTTTACGAAATCTCTGACCTTTGATTCTGGAATTCGCAGGGTGATACCTGATTCATTCCAGTACCTCCTCTTCATCTTGGTTTCCGCCTGTTCTCCCCACTTTGCCCTTTCCGCATCGGCCTTCAAGGAGTGGGTTTTCAGTTGGTATCCAAGGAAAATGACTCCTTTACTATGATGGACGATATTGGTTTTTTCCTCTGAACATTCCAATCGGAGTGTCGTTTGAAGAAAACATCTCACTTCCTCCATGATGGCCTCTGCTCCTGCTTTGTCTCCAATGAAACCTAACAGGAAGTCGTCAGCGTACCTCGTGTACTGGAGTCTGCGGAAATTAGGATCTTGTGGATCGTAATACCTTGTCCCCAGTTGTTCCTCGGTTAATCTCCCTATTTCTTCGATCACTTCATCTCTGGTCCAGCCCGCCCGTGGGTTCGGCGTACCTCTCCCATTTTCTGGAACAAGCCGTAACCCTTGCGAGTCGAGCTTTTCCAGTACTCGTTTGAGCCATTCCTTCTTATTTGTGACCGTTCTGTATTCTGACCTAACCTTCCTTTCCTTACCCTTACGGGTTCGTTGACAAAGATCAGCCATGAATACATCTAGTTCATGCAGGTACACGTTAGCGAGGATTGGGCTAATAACCCCACCTTGTGGCGTACCACTGTAGGTCTTATTGAATTTCCAATCCTCCATGTATCCTGCCTTGAGCATCCATCCGATCAACGCCGTGAAGCGTTCATCGTTGATTTTCTTCTTCAACAGCTTCACCAGAATATGATGGTCGATGTTGTCGAAGTAACCCTTGATGTCAAACTCAATGAACCACTTGGTTCCTGTGAAGCGGTTTGAGGTGTCCTGAAGTGCATCATGACATCCCATTCCCTTGCGGAAGCCAAATGAGAACTTAGAGAATACCGGTTCATAGATCGCTTCCAGAATGATTCTGCAAGCCTCCTGAACTAGCCTATCTGTGAACGTGGGTATGCCCAAAGGCCGTTGCTTCCCATTGCTCTTGGGAATGTATACCCTGCGTGTTGGCTTGGGACGGTAAGTGCCGTTTCGCAACTGGTTCATAATCTCTCGACTACGTTCCACGCTGTGTCCATCAGCAGTTACCCCATCTACACCTTTGGTGGTTGCACCCTCATTGGCGCAGATGTTGGCGTAAGCCAGTTCCCATATCTCCGGTTTGTTGACCAACAACTGATATAAGTTCTTGGCCCGTTCACCGTTGATCGAACACTTACTTATACCCTCTAATCTTTTCTTCAGGCTTTGATTGGACACTTGTCCTCCTAATGTTGATCAGTTGGTATGTAAAGACGCTGTCTCACTTCCCCCTTCTCCCACTTGCCACCCTCACGGTTGACCGCTTTCGTCATCGTTACCTCAGACTTATACGTTGTGGATAGACCGGATTGNATACCGGCTGCCGNACTCATTACAAGCCGACCTTGGGTACTATTGAGACTCCGTGACCNTATTGGTACTGCACGAACNNAATCGCTTTCTACCAACTTAGGCCATCCCGTGTTTCCAGTTGAATTCAGATGCGACAGACTTAGGTTCCCATTTCGGACTTTTGCCACATGGTATTGTGGTGTTCCCAATGGTCGATCAGTGCGACCCACAGTAACTTGGTCACGGAGGCAAAAACTTGGCCTCCTACTGCATTGGGACCCCAGCCGCAGGGCGCTATCTTCGCACTAGCGTTAAGCTCTTCTGGCTGGAGGGCATGGGTTTCCATCGAAGTCCTTGGGTTCAGGTAGTGTAACCTTAACCATATCTGTCTAGCCCTGATCCGTACCTACTCCTGAGCTACCTTGGAGCGTTCATAGACCTTCTGACGTGGATGCTCTGTTCAGCACTTCCTTTCGGAATCTACGAGGGTGTTGCCACCCGTGCCTAACCACGCTGGGCTTCTCATACATCGACAATGAGAGAGTTAGTTCCTTACGCTAACCCGCTGAAATTCAAACGTTTACACGGCGCACGTTTTTTTCCATGCTTCCTACCTGTGCATGAAGCGCAATGACGTTATAGATTTTTTCACTTAAAAAAGTTATCGATAGACCTAATGAAAAATGTCACAAACTGAACACAAAACAAGGTTATTTTCTTGACCCAGAACAACAATTTTTCTGTGTCACTCCTTTACAATACAAAAAGAATATCACCTTCCAGTAAAGTCATCACTCACTTCCTCCACCAGCAACATCCCTGATTTTGGCCGAATACAACTGGGACATCTTTTTTATCTTTTATTAATAATTTTATAGATTTTAAAAAAATTATTATATTATATATGATATATTTATCAATCAAATTAGTTATTTATATAAATTTAATAAAAAAATATAATTTATTATTGAATTTTAAAATACTATTTAGTAACATTATAGAAACTTAAGATCACAAGAAAAAAACCTGTTGCACCCAACACTTGGAGAAATAAAATGGCCAACTACAATCTATTTCACTTTCAGCAACTGACAGAGACCAAGTCGAGCCCTATCTGCAGCTTATCAGGCGCTGTATTGAGCGGTTTAGATCTGTTGGGAGCCGATCTGCGTTATGGCACTCTAGAAGGAGCAGACTTGAGTGGCTCTAATCTAGCAGACGCGAAGCTAACAACAGCAAATCTAGGTAGAGCAAAACTGAGTGAAGCACGTTTGGCAGGAGCAGATCTCTATGGAGCTAATCTGGAAGGAGCAGACCTGCGAGGAGCNNANCTGNNAGGAGCAGACCTNCGCCGAAGTAAACTAGCCCAAGCGGACTTACGGGGAGCAGACCTACGGGGAGCNGANCTACGGGAAGCCGATTTGTTTGGAGCGGATTTTCGTGATGCTAATTTGCGAGAAGCCAATCTAGAGATGACCGCTTTCGGTGGACAACGTTTCTGTGACTACATCAATGTCGCTTAAGCCGCCGAAAGCACTTCACTACAAGTCCACCGCTTCTTCCACCAGCTAAGACAACACACCCTAAGTTGGCTCCTCACAGTGGGAGCCAACCACAAAGCTACCTCAACACGTCCATAATCTCTTGATCCTCCGGAAACCTACCTTCATTCAACTTTGAGAAGAGCAACCGGTCTTCAGCAAAGACCTCAAAAGCCCCTCTTCCGCCAGCTACCAGTTGCGTTTCTAATTGCAACTGTTCCTTCAATGTAGCAGCCAACCTAGCTGCTCGGGGTTGGTAGTTTCAAACCCTGCAGTATTCAATACGAATCGTCATTTTGTCTCCTGAACGTTTTTCAATTGAATTCCAAAGATCGCTACTTTGGATTCATTAGCTAGCATAGTCGATTAAGAACCGATAGACCAAGCTGACTCTTGCGTCTGGTATCGAATCAATCAATTGGCAGGGGAACTTCGAGACCAAGCATGCCTTCTTTTCGAAGTTCCAACCAAAGATCACGCGGAATATCTGACTCAAATAACCNTAAGTTTTCCTGCCACTCCTCACGACTCCGTACACCGGTCAATACCGAAGCAACTGCTGGGTGACCGAGCGGGAACTGTAGAGCGGCAGCCTTGAGAGGCACACCATGTNGTTGGCAGATAACTTCCATCGCCAATGCCCGATCAATCAGGTCCTGGGAAGCCTCCACGTAGTTGTAGGTGGTTCCAGGGACTGGATTGGCTAAAATCCCGCTATTGTAGACACCACCAATCACAATTGAGGTCCCGTGCTTCAGACACTTNGGTAGCAATTCAGCCAACGAACTTTGATCCAGCAGGGTATAGCGTCCCGCGAGTAAAAAGCAGTCAAAGTCCCCATGATCAAGGAACTTGGACAGCATCTCCCATTGATTCATTCCCGCGGAAACAGCCTTGACACTACCCTCGTCACGCAAACGATTCAGGGCCTGATAGGCTCCTTGCACCGCATCCGNGAAGTGTTTGTCAGAATCATGGATATGCAGAATGTCGACTGCATCCACTCCAAGACGCTGAAGGCTCTCCTCATGGGAACGCAGTANTCCATCGTAAGAGAAATCAAAAATGAAGCGCTTGTCTGGATTCGCTAGGTAGAACGGCTGTCTATCTCCGTAAAGTTCATTGCCTTCACGGACACCTGGACGAATCAGCCGACCAACTTTGGTAGAAATCAGCGGACGCCTGGACAATTTCGGTAGGCAACGGCCGATCCGTTCTTCAGAGAGACCATATCCATAGAAAGGAGCTGTGTCCACATAGTTAATACCCGAATTCAGAGCCTCTTCAATCGTTAGGAGTGCTTCTTCTTCAGAGACTTTATTCAGCAAGTTGCCAAAAGGCGCTGCGCCCAGGGAGAGTTGTGACACATTCAGTCCACTGGGTCCCAGGGCGTTGGTTNCAAATGGATTGGGCATAGGACTTCCTGAAATGAGTTTTGAATTACGATCAAGACCAAAGCAGTATCATTCCTGAGTCGGTACAGTCAAAAAATGGCTATCCGCAAGATACTCTATTAGAGATGCGGTGCAAAGATTCATATTTTGCTGACAGCCNAATCAAGGCCTGCCATATTGATTGTTACAGGAAACTTCCTAGGTCATTTTGACCCATTTACCTCGCTGCTGTAGCCCTTTCCTCTTAACCAAAAACGGAGTTTATGATCAAACTGACTGAAAATGAAGCCTTGATGGTACTGGTGGATCTCGTCCAGGAATCCGATGAATTGCCNGCGAAGGCACGCTTGGAAATTGATGGGAAGGTCAAATGGCTACTAAAGCAACATGAGAAGATTAGTGATCCTCAATGGACGCTCTACCACCGCAAATGGAAAGCAACGAGCCAGCATGATGAATTTTATGAATCTGCCATTACTGTTCTGAAAGACAGTATAGCGGAAACACGCCATCGCGCTTGTGCTTGGATGTGGGCTGCTGCCATTGCCGCTGGAGTTGCTTCGGCTACAATTGATGAGAACAATATTTCTGCCAAGGAGATGAAACTCATCCAACGAACTCGAAAACAGCTCGGTGTTTCCATCACAGAGCAATATGTGGNNGTTTGNCAAANNACCACATACTGCGCTGGAAGAGTTGAAACCTTGCAGCTAGTACGGAAACAAGTGTGAGTGTAGGGAAAGTAAGTAGCCGTTAGTAACGGGTGGGATTCAGCAATCCCACCCAGCAGAGTTGGAAGTAACTTAGACGACGTCGTCGCCAGCTCCAGCCATGATGAGTTTGCCTTCCTCTTCAAGCTTCTTGACAACCTTAATGATCTTCTGTTGGGCTCCTTCGACATCNGCAACTTTGACTGGTCCCATGTTTTCCAGATCATCGTTGAGCATCTCTGCAGCTCTGGTAGACATTGAGCTCAGGATCAACTCCCTGACNGCATCACTGGCGGTCTTCAAGGCCATCGCTAGATCAGCTTTATCCACATCCTTCAGCACTGTCTGCATCTGCTTGCTATCAATCAGCGTCAGATCCTCGAAAGTGAACATCAATTCACGAATTTGCTCGGCAAGGTCAGGATTTGATTCCTCAATCGTGGAGAGGATTCGTGTCTCAGATGCCTTGTCAATCGCGTTGAGGATCTCGGCCACCGGTGCAACTCCACCAACTTTGGTCACCATGCTACCTGCCTGTTTCATTTCGTCCGTTAGCACTTCGTTGAGTTCATTGACCACCCCTGGAGGAATACTGTCCAGAGAAGCAATTCGGTAAACCACATCTGCCTGGAGATTTTCAGGAAGCGTCCGCAGTACAGTAGCCGCCTGGTCCACATCGGCCAAGTAGGAAATGATCAAGGCAATGGTCTGCGGATGTTCCGTTCGGATGTAGTTGGAAATCATCACGGGATCAATGTACTTGAGTGCCTCAAGGCCCATGTCTTCGGTCTGAGCGCTCATCGATGCACCAAGCTCTTTTGCTTTGTCTGGACCCAAAGCCTTGCTCAAGGCATTCTTAATGAAGTCTGGAGAAGCCATCAGGTCTCCTCCTCCATCACTCATCACGGACTGTCGATAAAACTCTTCAAGAACCTGATCTAATTCCTCAGACGAGATATCGTTGAAGCGAGTCATGTAGTAGCCAACCTGCTGAATTTCAGCTTCTTCGAGGTTCTTCATGACATCGGCAGCCCCTTCTTCGCCCAAGGCTAGCAGCAGGATCGCCGCTTTCTTTGGACCTGTTAGTTTGCCAACCGCCATATCTGCTCCTTAGAAAATAGTTTCAGTGTGATCAGAACGTGTAAAGAAAATTTATGTTGCATCTTTGCAAAGATGCAAACCACATACGCTTTGCCCGTAGGAAGAACAGATTTTTTTAGTTCCCCATTCCGTGAGTGCGATCATACCCATTGATGGATGGAGAGCACCAACCTGCTTTTGTCAATTCGTTATTGATGGGACGGTAATGTTTCACTCGTAGGGTACAAGTAGAAGAGTTAGTGGAGTGTTCACTGCCACAATCACCNCCTGGGCAAGCAGAGATAGACCCAAGCAGATTCACTCCTGCAAAGAATTCCAGATAGTCTCCTGGGCGGACCGGACTGGCCTTCATAAAATACTGGTGAGTGTTCTGCAGAAAACCTGTGCACATGAAGACATTAAGTACATCGTGCACATCAGTTTCTATCTCAGCTGTTGAGAGTCCTGTCTCTTGGGCCAAGCTGCGGATTAGGTTGGAGTGTCAGCAGTGATGATATTGGGTCTAGTTCAACAGACACGAGGNATAGGGATCACAGCGAGTACCGATGACATCATGTACGCTGGCTCCAAATTCGTCGAAGCCATACCAGNCCAGAGTGTCAGCGGTGATCGTTGCCAGTGGGCGCAAGTAGNGGAAGCCTGACCAGAGTNGATCTCCTGTCGAAAGATGCGTACCGTGCAGCACTCAGGTTTTACCGCTGTAGAAACACTTCTTCAGATTTTCTGCCTGCCAAAGGTTAAGATCTCCCACCTGGGGGCCATCCACACAGACAATCTGAAAGAAATGACTGGCTGGGATTTCAAAAGTTCGTGCTTCCCTCGGAGGCACCTCCAAAGACTCTACCAATTCAAAATTTTTGCGTGCTCGAAAGTATAGTTCCANAGGAGNCACCTGGAGTTGGCCCACCGGATAACAAATCACAGGCGGGATGGCCTTGCGTTGTTCTGCATCTGGAAGTGCAGGGAAGTCAGGAGTTCTGGACTTCATGAGATGATTCAGGGTTTAGGGAGCATCGATATNGAAACAAGCAAGAAGGGAGGCACCCGTCGGGAGTGCCTATAATTATTCCTGTTGGGACTGCTGCAAGGCCTCATCGAGATCATTAATGATGTCCTCAACCCGCTCCAACCCCACCGAGAGGCGAATCACTTCTGGACCGGCTCCTGCAGCCACNCGCTGCTCATCCGTCAATTGTCGGTGGGTAGTCGATGCTGGGTGAATGATCAGGGATCGAGTGTCACCGATGTTGGCAACGTGACTATGTAATTCTACCGACTCCACCAGAGTCACACCTGCCTCGTAACCTCCCTTGATGCCAAAGGTAAAGACCGACCCAGCGCCACCTTCAAGATATTTTGAAGCCAACTGATGGAAAGAATTGTCTGGTAAGCCCGCATAAGATACCCAATCCACCTGGAGATGACCCTGCAGAAACTCTGCGACTNGCTGTGCATTCTGGCAATGTCGTTCCATCCGCAAAGCCAAGGTCTCTACACCGTTGAGGGTCAACCAGGCATGAAAGGGAGACATGGTTGAGCCAAGGTCGCGTAAACTAACCGCATGGCTGTAGAGCGTGTAGGCCAGATCATTGCCAAAGGTTTCAGCAAAGGTGATTCCGTTGTACTCCGCTGCTGGTTGACTCAGGCTGGGAAACNTCTCATTGCCAAGCCAGGGAAAGGTTCCAGAGTCGATCACCACACCACCAACCGCATTGCCCTGCCCAGAGAGAAATTTGGTCGTGGAGTGGGTGACTAGATCTGCTCCCCATTCGATAGGCCGGCAGAGGGCTGGGGTCGCCATAGTATTGTCCACGATCAGTGGCACACCGGCTTCCTGAGCTACCTTGGCAATGGCTTCAAGGTCAATCACCACACCGCCCGGATTGGCTAGGCTCTCGACAAAAATAGCGCGTGTGTTTTCCGTTACTGCCTGTCGGAACGCATCCGGATCAGTGGCTTCGACAAAGATCGCTTTCCAATTGAATTTCTGAAAGCTCTTGCCCATCAGATTGATACTACCCCCGTAGAGCTTGTTCGCGACGATCACTTCCTTCCCNGGAGACATCAGGGCAAANAGTGCCAAAACTTCGGATGAATGTCCCGAAGCGGTACAGGTGGCTCCCCGCCCTCCTTCGAGTGTAGCCAACCGCTCCTCCAGCGCTGCCACAGTCGGATTCGTCAAACGGGAATAGATGAACCCGGGCGTCTGCAAGTTGAAGAGTGATGCGGCATGATCAGCGTCTTCGAACACGTAGGAGGTCGTCTGATAGATTGGAAAGGAACGCGCTCCAGTAGTTGCTTCCGGGGGAGTTCCCGCATGGATCGCTAGCGTCTCGAAACCGTACTGAGGATGGAGGGGCTTCTTCATCGATGCCTCCGTTGGCTGGAGATCACTCCGGTATTGATGCCTTGCCAGCCTAGTTCTCCCCAGAGACGGGAGTACTCGATCTTTGGGCAGCGATTCATGACGACCTGAAGGCCATTCCTTTCGGCAATCTCACGGGCTTCCTCGCTGACTACCCCAATTTGTAGCCAAAGGACCTTTGCCCCACACTGTACGGCTTCTTCAGCAATTGTAGGAGCTTCCTTCCCTCTGCGAAACACCTCGACCATATCAACTGGTCCTACATCGGCCAACTTGGCTTGCACAGTTTCTCCCAGCAGGGTCTGACCCNCAGCTCTTGGATTGACCGGTAGCATTCGGTAGCCCTTCTGAGAGAGGTACTTCATCACAAAAAAACTGGGACGTTTCCAATTGGTAGAGGCTCCTACTACCGCGATCCGGCGAACACTGCGCAGGATCTCCCGTAGTTGCCGATCTGATAGTTCAGTGGTTGAGATATTCACAATGATGTTTGATAAAGATTTAAATTGCGGGTACTTGCCCGTTTCAAAAAAAGAGACTTCCAAAAATAAGGGTAGATGGCTATCACCTCCAAAGCGAAAAGCTCAAGCCCTGTCGGTTGAAAGAAGTCGCACTAATTTAGTCAATACAAACCNTTGATACTGCGTATTCTTGCAATTTATCCCAGTCAAACTCCACTCCGTGACCAATCCCTTCAGGTGGCNTAGCCAGACCATTACTGAACCGGAACGGCTGGATTGCATATTGATCGATGGGGAAGGAGTGGACTTCCAGATAACCTGGATTTGGAACGGCTGCCAAGAGGCTCACATGCAGTTCGTGCATGCCATGTGAAGAGACCATCAGATCCCGATTCGCACAAAGTTGGGCGACTTTTAACCAAGGAGTGATGCCCCCGATCGTTCCCACATCTGGTTGTGGAAACCGCAACACGTTTGTCTGTAAAGCGGCTTGGAATTCGAGGAGTGTGTGAAGATTTTCACCCTGCGCCAGGGGAATCTGGATCTGTTCTCCAATCCTCTGAAAGGCAGCAAATGCATCTGGCAGCGTAGGTTCCTCAAACCAGGTCACCGACAGCTCTTCCATTGCCTTACCAATCCAAATGGCATCCTTTACATCCCACCTCATGTTGGCGTCCACCATGAATTCCACATCTGAAGGTATCAGCTTGCGGATGCTCCTCGTGCGTTGAATGTCTTGCTGCAGATCATCCAGACCAATCTTGATCTTGATGCCTCGGCAACCCTGTTCCAGTTTCTTAGCGATCACCTCTTGCTCNCGTTCCATCGTGTAATTCAAGTCGATGAGACCCGCATAGGCTCGAACTTCGGGTTGACTACCACCCAAGAATTTCCAGAGAGGTAGCTCTTCGGACTTCGCTCGTAAGTCCCAGAGGGCAATGTCCAATGCCGCGATGGCAAAGCTAGCAACTCCTCCCCTACCCACAAAATGAACGTGCCAGTTCAGCATTTCCCAGAGTTGCTCCACCTTGTCAGCATCCTGACCAATCAGTGTTGGAATTAGGTCGTCAACTAGCAGGCGATGAATCGCACTTCCACCCTTACCCCCCGTATAGGTGTAACCCGTTCCTGTCAGGTTACTCTCCAGTGTAATTTCGACAGTGATTAATTCAAAATGAGTGTGGCTCCCATGTTTGGCGTCATAGAGTACTTCTACCAATGGAATCCGGTAGTGTTCGGATACGATAGATTTGATCTCTTTGTTCAAGGCTTGGCTCCTCAAGCTCGTTCGAATGGCATTGTTTGCTCTATAGCTACTATCGGTTCATTTTGCAGGATCTGGTGTAAGCGGTAGGTCATCACGACATCCCAGGCGTTGTAATGCAACAATCGCTTGAGCCAAAGAGAATTGCCCTCTCGTTGGTAGCGTCGCCAGAGAAAGACCGCATTCCTTCCACTCGACTCGTTCAGATAGGCGGGACTACGGATCTGCAGATTCTCACAGATTTTCTTCAATCCTCCACGAAGGCCTTGTTTACGGCTGACCTGGCAGAGGTCGGTGTGATCTGAGTGTTTTTCCACCCCAAAGTGCTCAACGAGAAATGGTTCGTCAAAGCGTTTACCGTTGTAGGTGATTAGTTCCGAGGAGGCCTGCCATGCTTCACAAAATTGTTCAGGAGCGTTTTCTCCGGCAATCCAGTGTCCCCAGCTCTGTGCTGCAGACCACCAGACAATCGTTGTGATCTGGTTCCGCGTTGGACTCAGTCCAGTTGTTTCAATATCCAAGTACATAGAATCGCTCTTCAACTGACCCCTAAAGAAATGTCCTTCAATGCAGGCTCCTGAAGGTTGAACTGCATGTTTTGCCAGAAGTTACCGCAGCCTGCAATGTCTCAATTCAAACCATTTCCAAGACTCGAACTGGACTGCGTAATCACTTTGAAGGATGCTGAAGCACTTGCGGTAGGAAATTTACAAAGTCATTGAAAATNACCTCACAAGATTGAGTGTCGATCTCGTGGAAAAAAGTGCATCGGTGGAAACCAAAGAGTATTAAAGAATGCTGTTAAAAAACAAGGAACGCTCCGTAGAGTTTCAAGGATGGCTGTTTGGAATGCTGGGGATGTTGATTTTCAGCCTGACTCTGCCAATGACCCGCCTGGCAGTGGAGTCGCTTTCACCCTATTTTGTTGCCTCAGGAAGAGCGATGCTGGCGGCTTTGGTGGGACTGCCAATCCTTTTGATCACATCACAGCCACGACCTACACGGTTGCAGTGGAAGGGACTCTGGCTGGCTGGCCTGGGTGTGATCTTTGGGTTCCCCGTCTTGATGACAGTAGCTATGCAGCTTGTGCCAGCTTCCCATGGTGGTGTGGTCTTAGGAATCCTACCGCTAACGACTGCTATCACCAGCACCATTCTATTACGTGAGCGGCCTTCGGTTGGCTTCTGGATCTGCGGAGTTTTGGGCAGTGCTGCTGTGATTATCTTTTCTCTCAGAGAAGGTGGGGGTTNCTTTCAAGCAGGTGACTGGTTGCTATTTGGTGCCGTGATCTCTGCGTCCTATGGCTACGTCAAGGGGGCTGAGATGTCTGCGCAACTTGGTGGTTGGCAAACGATCTGTTGGACCCTACTGTCCTGGAGTCCCATACTGCTTCCAGCGACCCTTTGGTTGGGTCAGGATCTTCCAGAAGAAGTATCCTGGTCGAGTTGGATTGGCTTCCTCTATGTCGCTTTGTTCAGCCAATTTTTAGGCTTCTTTGCATGGTACAAGGGACTGGCAATGGGTGGTGTGGCTCGAGTCAGCCAGACCCAACTGCTGATGCCCTTCTTCGTCCTATTGTTTTCTTGGCTGCTATTGGGGGAAGCCATTGGCTGGGAAATCTTCCTCTTTGCCGGATTTGTTGTTGGNACAGTGGCCATCGGCAAGCGGATGGCCATTCGGCNACAACCGAGTGATGATTGAAATCTAATGCTTCTCTGGAACAGCTACACGCTACTGAACAAATTGGACAAACTAGCTGAAATTTTATTCATCTAGCCCAGCAGGCGAGGATAAAACGTAGGAAAACGATTTGGATTTTTCGCCCTAACAAAATTAGTAAACATTCTTCACTGAACAACTGCTACCGCACATTGACCTTGACCACGGTCTTCAGAGGCTTTAGTTTTTGTTCCTTCATTTTCAATCATTAGCCTTCCTCGCAAAGACGCATCCTCAAGAGTTGATACCCCATGCGCCTAGCCCGAGCATACATTCAATACATGGATCGACTAAATTGGGTGATTGGTCGTTGCACAATGTACGGGATTTTTCTCTTGATGGGCGTGCTCTTCTATTCATCGATCTCCAAGACTTTCTTTGTCCCATCTCTCTGGACTCTGGAGATGGCTCAGTTTGTCATGGTTGGCTACTATGTACTCGGTGGGCCCTATTCCCTGCAGCTTGGTTCAAATGTACGGATGGACCTACTCTACGGGAGTTGGCCGCAGCGTAAAAAGTCCTGGTTTGATTTATTCACCGTATTTTTCCTGATTTTCTACCTTTGTGTGCTGCTCTACGGAGCTATCGGATCGACTGCCTACTCCCTCGGATACTTTGGCATGGAACCCTTCTCTTTTTTCACGGGACTACTAGATGGTTCAGAGAAAATTGGCATGCTAGAACGTTCCTCTTCAGCCTGGCATCCCTATCTCTGGCCTGTGAAAATGGTTATGATCATTGGCATTACGCTGATGCTGTTGCAGTGCATTTCCGAGTTCTTGAAAGACATTCTGCGACTGAAAGGTGAGCTGGTCTGATGTCCTACGAAATGATCGCCATGCTGATGTTCTCCTCGATGATGCTCATGCTGCTCACTGGGCAGCGGGTCTTCGGGGCAATTGGGTTCATCGCTGTAGTTTCGGCTCTGCTCCTGTGGGGAGATCGAGGAGGTTACGATCTTGGCTTCTCTGCCGCAATGAAGTTAATGAAGTGGTATCCGTTGTTGACACTACCGATGTTCATCTTTATGGGCTATGTGCTCTCAGAGTCACGAATCGCGGATGATCTCTATCGAATGTTCCACGTCTGGATGGGAGGGCTCTCCGGAGGCCTGGCGATTGGCACCATCGGACTGATGGTGCTTATCTCGGCCATGAATGGGCTGAGTGTCGCAGGAATGGCGATTGGAGCCACGATTGCGCTCCCTGAATTGCTCAAACGAAATTACGATAAGCGGATGGTGACCGGAGTAATCCAGGCAGGCTCGAGTTTAGGCATCCTGGTTCCTCCTTCGGTGGTTTTGGTTCTCTATGCGATGATTGCAAGACAGCCAGTCGGTCAACTCTGGTTGGCAGGAATCATTCCAGGGTTGATGATGGCAGCCCTGTTCATCGGTTACATTGCAATCCGCTGCAAAGCCAATCCCAAGTTAGGACCTGCACTCAGCAAGGAAGAACGCAACGTAGGTTGGCCAGAAAAGTTACGATTACTCAGGGCAGGGCTGTTGCCTTTGGTCATCTTTTTCGTGATGATGGTGCCCTTTGTCAATGGCTGGACTTCTCTGGTAGAAAGCTCTGCATTGGGTGCAGTAGCGGCGTTCGTGGCTGCCGTGTTGAAAGGCCGGATGACCCGCAATGTGTTTGAGAACTCCGTGCGGCAAACCCTCGGGGTCTCCTGCATGTTTATGTGGATCATTCTCGCCGCACTGGCCTTCGGTGCAGTGTTTGATGGACTCGGCGCCGTCAAGGCGATCGAGAATCTGTTCACGACTCAGCTGAACCTCAGTCCCTGGATGATCCTGATCTTGATGCAACTCAGCTTTCTGCTGATGGGGACGTTTCTCGATGACACTGCGATGCTGGTGATTGTCGCACCACTCTACGTACCTCTTGTCAGTGCACTTGGATTTGACCTAATTTGGTANGGTGTTCTCTACACTATCACTTGTCAGATCGCCTACATGACACCGCCCTTCGGTTATAACCTCTTTCTGATGCGTGCAATGGCCCCTCCAGAGATTGGCATTCGCGACATCTACAGCTCCATCACACCCTTCGTACTTGTGATGGTTTTTGCCCTTGCGCTGGTCATGGTATTCCCTGAGATCGCGCTATGGCTTCCTAACTACATATATGAGAAGTGACCCCCAATTTCTCATGGAGCAATCCAAACAGCCAACCAAGGAGAATTCTATGAATTCGAGACGTTCGTTCCTTCGCAAAGCTGCATTAGGTGGCGCAGCTGTAGCTGCTGCACCAGCTGTCATCACAGCACAGGCCCCAATCAAATGGCGCTTCCAAACCTACGCCGGTGCTGCCCTTGGTGAGCATGTAACCAAGCCCATTGTTGATTACATCAACACCGCTGCCAAGGGTGAGATGGAAGTCGAACTGTACTATGCTGACCAAATTGTCCCCACTGGTGAACTCTTCCAGGCCTTACAGCGTGGAACAATTGATGCCGTTCACTCAGATGATGACTCAATGGCCTCTCCAACTCCACTGCAAAAATTTGGTGGTTACTTCCCTTTAGCAACGAAGCACGCTCTGGATGTTCCGGTTCTGTTCAATCAATATGGACTAGCCGACATTTGGCGCTCTGAATATGAGAAAGTGGGAGTGGCCTGGCTGTCCGCAGCNGGACAGGATCCTTGTAACTTCAACACCAAGAAAGAAGTCACCTCACTCGCTGACCTNGAAGGATTGAAGCTCTACACCTTCCCAACAGCTGGACGCTTTCTCTCCCAGTTTGGCGTAGTGCCTGTCTCCATTCCTTATGAGGACGCCGAAGTTGCCGTCCAAACAGGAGAGCTTGATGGAATGGCTTGGTCTGGAATCACCGAAGACTACACTGTTGGTTGGGCTAATGTGACGGACTACTTCCTGACCAACAATATTTCTGGTGCCTGGATTGGCTCTTTCTTCGTCAACCAGCGACAATGGGCTAACCTGCCGGAGCATCTGAAAGCTGTTGTCATGTCCGCGATCGAAGCTGGTCACACCTACCGTAACCAGTGGTACTGGGGTGGAGAAGCCCGGCTCCGTGCTCAGGGTGACAAGTTGAAGCTGCGCTCAATTCCACAGAGTGAGTGGAAAGCTGTGGAAGATGCTGCCAAGGTTTTCTGGAGTGAGATCGCTGAAGAAGGTGAACTCCACGCCAAGATCGTCAAGATCTTCCGAGATTACAATGACGTGATTGGGCAGGCAGGGCCTCCTTACAACTTCGGTTGATTGGACCTTGCTGGAGGTGGTCGCGTTATGGTGCCTCNACGTTTCTGTCAGAGATCCAAAATATGCTAAACTGCCTTANTNAATGACTCGCCAGTGGCGGGTCAACCCTATCGCTACTCCTGAGTCGTATGCTGGGAATCAACTTGGTCGGTTCCCAGTATCGATTTCTTCTCCCTATCCTCTAGCCCAAGCCGAATCATGGCCGGAAACCTGTCTTTCGAAGACCTCAAGTCCTTAGCGGCAGAAGGTTCCATCGACACGGTGTTGGTCTGTCTGGTGGACATGCAAGGCCGCCTGATGGGCAAACGCTTTCACGTGCAGAACTTCCTCGACAGCGCCCACAAAGAAACCCATTGCTGCGACTACCTGTTAGCCACCGATCTCGAGATGGCTACTCCCGATGGCTACGCATCTTCGAGCTGGATCGCTGGCTACGGGGATTACGTGATGCAGCCCGATCTAAGTACCCTACGACAGGCTGCCTGGCTAACGGGTACGGCATTGGTTCTGTGCGAAATTCTTGATCATCACACGCACGAGCACGTTCCACATTCTCCTCGAGCGATGCTGCAGAAGCAGATCGAACGTCTCAAGAAATATGGACTAACCGCCAAAATGGCGACAGAACTAGAGTTCTTCCTTTTTGAACAGGGCTTTGATCAACTGCGTAAGGCTAACTACCAGAACCTTGAGCCAATCAGCGGATACAACGAAGACTATCACATCCTGCAGACCACCAAGGAAGAGAAGATCCTGCGTCCTCTGCGTAACCATCTCTTCGCCTCTGGCATTCCTGTGGAAAACACCAAGGGAGAAGCCGAGACTGGTCAGGAGGAGCTCAACATCCGCTANAGCGATGCTCTGGAGTGTGCGGATCATCACACAATCGCCAAGAACGCCACCAAGGAAGTCGCCTGGCAACATGGACACGCTGCGAGCTTCCTAGCCAAGTGGAATCCAAAGCGATTGGGGAGCGCCACACATATTCACCTCTCCCTCTGGAATGAGGNAAAACCTGTTTTCTACGATCCCAAGGGCAATCATGGGATGTCCAAGTTGATGGGCCACTACCTGGCTGGACTTATCAAGTATGCCTCTGACTACACCTGGTTTCTGGCGCCCTACGTCAACAGCTACAAACGCTTCATGAAAGGCTCCTTTGCTCCAACGAAGACCGCCTGGTCAATCGATAACCGGACAGCCAGCTTTCGCCTTTGTGGCAGCGACACCAAGGCGGTCCGAGTAGAGTGCCGGATTGGTGGGGCTGATCTGAATCCCTATCTGGCAGAAGCCGCCTTGATGGCGGCAGGTCTCAAAGGTCTGGAAGATCAGCTTGAGTTGCCTCCTCCCACCACAGGAGATCTATATCAGGACGAAAACATCGGGAAACTGCCATCCACCCTGAGAGCCTCTACTGAAACTTTGCGCAACTCAAGAATGTTGCGTGATGCCATGGGTGATGGAGTCATTGATCACTATGTCCGCTGCGCGGAGTGGGAACAGGAAGAGTTTGACCGAGTGGTCACTGATTGGGAAATCAAACGTGGTTTTGAAAGGGCCTGAGTATGACAAAAATACTACAATGCATCTCACCGATTGACGGATCGGTTTACCTCGAACGCGAAACGCTGGTGCCTGGGGCTGCGTTTTCTTCCGTGGCTCGCGCCCGTGCAGCTCAGTCAAATTGGGCTGCTCGACCTCTACAGGAGCGAGTTGATCTCTGTCTCAAGGCAGTGGCCGAGGTAGGACAGACGGTGGACCGAATGGCCGTTGAACTAGCCCATCAGATGGGTCGACCTGTTCGCTACGGGGGAGAGTTCGGTGGCTTCGAGGAGCGGGCCCTTTACATGGCCAAGATCGCANCATTCTCGTTGGAATCTCTGGTCGTAGAGGAGAGCAGCAGCTTTCGACGGCTGATTAAGCGGGAGCCTCACGGGGTGATCTTTGTCGTAGCTCCCTGGAATTATCCATACCTGATCGCCGTCAATGCGTTGGTTCCAGGCTTGATTGCGGGCAACACTGTGATTCTCAAGCACGCCACACAGACCCTGCAGGTAGGTCAACGCCTTGCTGAGGCCTTCCACAAGGTGGGAATTCCAGAAGATGTNTT
Organism: Deltaproteobacteria bacterium; assembly: GCA_002683655.1. Lineage (GTDB taxonomy): Bacteria > SAR324 > SAR324 > SAR324 > NAC60-12 > JCVI-SCAAA005. The sequence continues at coordinate 13,478 of NYTS01000036.1, read as the reverse complement.
CCAAAATGTTTACCTTGATCATGAAACCACCATTGAGTTGATTCGCAATCGACAGTTCGACTTCATCAACTTCACCGGTTCGGTTGGAGGCGGCAAGAAGATGGAGCAGGCTACCGCTGGAACCTTCGTCCCAGTTGCCACGGAACTGGGTGGTAAGGATCCAGGCTATGTTCGTGCTGACGCAAACCTGGATGCAGCAGTCGATACGCTGATTGACGGAGCAATGTTTAACTCTGGCCAGTGCTGTTGCGGAATTGAACGCATCTATGTGCACGAGAGCTTGTTCGAGGCCTTTGTTGAAAAGTCCGTTGCTCTGGTCAAAGGCTACCGTCTGGGCAATCCTTTACTGAAAGAAACCACCCTCGGACCGATGGCCAACGTCCGCTTCGCCAAGGAAGTTCGTGAACAAGTGACCGAAGCTCTCCAGGAAGGAGCCACTGCCCACATCCCAACCTTTGCCGAAGATGATGGGGGAGCCTATATCACTCCACAGATTCTGACCAACGTCAATCATCAGATGCGGGTGATGCGAGACGAAACCTTTGGTCCTGTTGTNGGGATCATGTCTGTCAAGGATGATGANGAGGCGATTCAACTGATGAACGATAGTGATTTCGGNCTAACGGCTTCCATCTGGACNCAGGATACTGACGCAGCTGAAGCCTTNGGCGCCCNAATTCAGACTGGAACCGTCTTCATGAATCGTTGNGACTACCTTGATCCTGGNCTNTGCTGGACTGGCTGTAANGACACCGGCCGTGGGGCNAGNTTGTCCGTACTCGGNTACCAGGCNCTGACTCGNNCCAAATCNTATCANCTCAAACAGGCNTGACNCTATGAAACTGGTTGGAAACTGGTCGTATCCGACCGNCATTCGCTTTGGAGCCGGACGCATTGCTGAAATCGCNGANGCCTGTGCTACTGCCANGATCCAAAAACCCTTGCTNGTCACNGATCGTGGNCTNNCCANCTTCGANATTACTCAACGAACGTTNGAACTGCTNGAATCCGCAGGCTTNGGGCGNNCNTTGTTTGCCGAAGTGGATCAGAACCCTAACGAAAAAAACCTCGAAGAAGGCCTACGGGTCTTTCGGGAAGGAGGTTTTGATGGAGTGATCGCCTTTGGTGGTGGATCTGGACTGGACCTAGCCAAACTGATCGCCTTCATGGTTGAACAAACTCGACCAGTTTGGGATTTTGAGGATATTGGAGACTGGTGGACTCGCGCGAATCCCAACGGTATCAAACCCATCATCGCGGTGCCAACCACTGCAGGAACTGGCTCTGAGGTTGGTCGTGCCGGCGTATTGACCAATACGGCAACTCAGGAAAAGAAGATCATCTTCCACCCAAAAATTCTACCAACTGTGGTAATCTGCGACCCAGAGTTGACCGTTGGCATGCCACAAAAAATTACGGCTGGAACCGGAATGGACGCCTTTGCTCACTGCCTCGAGGCCTACTGCTCTCCCTTCTATCATCCACTGAGCCAGGGAGTTGCTTTAGAAGGCATGCGTCTGGTGAAGGAATATCTCCCACGGGCCTATGCGGCTGGAACCGATCTCGAAGCTCGGGCACACATGATGAGTGCCGCTGCGATGGGGGCTACCGCCTTCACCAAAGGCCTCGGTGCGATTCATGCGCTTAGTCATCCACTGGGTGCGATGTATCACACTCACCACGGAACCACCAATGCCGTCTGCATGGTCGCTGTCTTACAATTCAACCGTCCTGTGATCGAAGGATTGATTGAACGAGCCGCTGCATACCTGAGCATCGATGGTGGTTTTGAGGGCTTTGCTGCGTTTGTGGATCAACTCAACTCTTCCCTTGGCATTCCAAGCAACCTTGGTGAGTTGGGTGTGATCAATCCTGATCTGGAATCACTCACTCGCACGGCATTGACTGACCCTTGTGTTGGTGGGAACCCAGTTGCCATGACTCCGGAGAATACCCGTCAATTGTACGAAAACCTGCTCTGACTTGTCGTGGATCTTCTGTTCCTTAGGAGAGATTGAACGAAACGTCCACCACCTAAAGAGGAAAGCTGAGGGGAACCGTGGCTGACTTGATTGAAGCCTGTCCTGAAGGCGGCTATTGGGCTAGTTGACCAAAATTTTCGGGAGCTAGTGGACAAGAAGAAACCATTGGGGAATCCAAACAAAATCTGAAGGAAGCCATCCAACTGCTGCTAGAAAACTGATCGCCTACTTGACTTTCAACGTGGACTTCAAGAAGGGGCCATCCTTGAAAAATTGGAGGAGTCCTGAAAGAAGTGGATTTTTGAGGGCGAATTGCGTCAGGCAGGGTGTTATCTGAAGCGTGAAAGGACCCCCCATTCTCTTTGGGTGCAACTTGTGACTGGTGCTTATGAAACAATTCCTCGTCACCAAGAAATCAAGGAACTACTTGCACAAAAGATTTTAAAGAATCTAAGCGCTTGATTAGCTCAAATCAACCAACTTTTTCAACTCACTCCACCACCCTCATCTGCAACTTCCCAAACACTCCATAGTCAGCCAAGATTTCATCTCCAGGCTCAACTACCAGTGGCACATGGCAGGTACCCGTTGTCACAAATTGACCTCTTCGTAAAGTTTCACCACGCGAAGTAACATCATTGACCAGCCAAGTCAGTGCCTCTCGCGGATCTCCAAGTACATTCGCGCCCACACCTTCTGAAGCCAAGTGTCCGTTGCGATATAATTGAACTTCATGCTTGCTTAGATCAGAATCATGCCAGGCTGGTGGAGCACCATTCCCAATCATTAACCACCAAGCCAGTGCATTATCTGCTATCAATTGAGTTTTTCCCACCTTCGTAAAATCGCTGTAGCGACTGTCCGGGACCTCCAGCGAAGGACAAAGTTCTGCTGCGGCTAACATGACTGTTTCCACGTCATAAACACTATCGCGTGGTGGTAGATCTCTGCCTAGTAAAAATGTGAATTCCGCTTCGACCACCCTCATCATATTGCTAACTAAACTTAAGGTGGCAAGATTGGGCAATAAGCGTTCAGCAAGGTAGCGGCCTGCCAAAGGGCCATTAACATTTAGATGTTCCTGACCAGCTTTACTTGAAGAGGCGATCTTCCAGCCTGCAACCGGTTGAGAGGAATATTCTGCAAAAGCCGCTTGAATGGCATGGCCTTCCGCTTCAGTTTTTGGTCGCTGAGCTACGGGTAGTTCAGCAATAAGCTGTCCACTATCTAGGTGCTGCCAGAAGTGCTGGGCAGCTTGCTGTCGAGCTTCTGGAGTCATCATACTTCCTCCATGAGGAGTACTTTAAAATGGTTTCGAACTATCATAGTGGTTTGTAGGCAATCGCCTCAATCTCCACCTTGATGTCAATCATCAGTCGGGCTTCCGCTGTAGTTCGAGCTGGGGGATCTTTGGGAAAGTAACCTGCGTAGACTGCATTGAAACCACCAAAGTCACGAGCGTCCTGTACGTAGACATGGGTCTTGATCACGTCTTCCATCGTACAGTTTGCTAAGGCTAGCACAGACTTAATATTCTCCAGCACCTGCTTGGTCTGCTCAGCGATTCCTCCGTTGACAACCTTGCCATCGGCACCAACCGGAACTTGCCCAGAAACATAAACGAAATCTCCTGCACGAACAGCAGGAGAGAGAGGGACGTGAGACGTGCCAAAACATTGCTTGGTCATCGAAAACTCCATGGATCGTTGAAAGGTAATATTGATGAACCCAAATCACAGTGGCCAATGCCAACCGGATTGGATTCATTGAAGCTCGCCGAATTTAGGACAGGACGGCTAGTAGGTCAAGTGGAAGAGAACTTTAATAATTGTTCGACAAAATATTGAAAACATTCACAATAAAGTTTTAAAAATCTGAAAACATTCACAATAAAGTTTTAAAAATCTGAAAACATTCATTATTTACTCATTTAAACGAGTAAGCATAGGTTAGTTCATCACAAAAACAACCTTGACAATCCACGAAAATAACGTCACTCAAACGGCGAGTTTTTGGGTTAGATTGATCTTCCTGAACCACCAACGAGGTAACTAATGAGAAAAGAGAAAGAACTGATCTATCAACAGCAACTTCGTCAGGATTTGCTGGACCGCAAGATGGACCGTCGTGAATTCATTTCCAAGACACTGACGGCAGGATTGGGATTGGCCGGGGTTGGAGTGATCTCCAATTTTGGCAACTTCGCTCAAGCACAGAGCCGCCCTCTCACTCCTACTTTCTACCAGTGGATTGAAGACCTGCATCCGGGCATTCCCCAGGTCAATTCCCGCTTCCCCGATGTCAACTACCAGATTGCCCCAGTAGAGGGCTTTGGGATTGAACGTTTCGTGGCAGAAGCCAAGAAGAAAGACAGTACATGGGACGTCTATGTCGGGCAGACACCATTTGTGGAAATGACTGCGATGATCGAAGCAGATGTCATTGAGCCTTGGGATAACTATATCCCGAAAGATGTGATTGACGACATCATCCCCTCAATTCGAGAGGAGTGCACAATTAATGGCAAGATGTACGGTTGGCCTTTCCTGTTGGACGTGATTGGAACTGGCTGGCACGCAGGAATCGTCAAGGAAGCTGGACTTCCTGACGGTGCTCCTGCGACTTGGCAGGACTACCTCTCCAGGGCTGATCAAGTGATCGAGAGCGGTGCAGCTCCATTTGGAGCAACCTTTGACGCAAACGGTTGGCGCTCACTAGCTCCCTTCACACATAGTCTGTCAAGTGATGTCTACACCTCTGAGGGGCTCTTTGATTTCACAGGAGATGCTGCTATCGAAGCGCTGATGCTGATGAAGAACATCATGAGCAAATCTCATCCAGACATCATGCTGGCAGGCACAAGCGATGGTGGAGTGAATGGAACTCCTGACGAAGTTGCCTTTGCTGCCCAACGAGTTGGTTACTACAACAAGTACTTCAATGCTCCATTGCGAATGGCTCAGTACTGGGACAACCCGAAAGACCTTAGAATGGGACCATTGCCAAAGTTTGCTGGTGGAGAAGGTTCCACCGTCTTCTGGACTACTGGAGCTGCTCTCTTCAAACATGGCAAGAACAAGGATAAGGCGGCAGAGTACGTCAAAGCGTTGACCTACGACCAGCAAATCTGGAAAGATTCGATTGCGGGAACCGAGACTGCACATCCAGGGCAACTACCTCCGTACAAGTCTCTCTATGCCGGCTGGAAATCGAGTCAACCTGATTGGCTACCCGACTTTGTGGATCTTGTTCGTGGACAGTTGGATCAGGCAAAGTCGATTACCAATCACCTCTTCGGCCTCCAGCAGTTTCAAATTGGCAAACCAATTTGGGAATCTTACCTCAAGGGTGAGGAAAAGAATCCAAGAGTTGCCATGCAGAAAGTGGTTGATGCCGTTCAAGCTGAGATGAAGCGCGGTTAAACCTGCGCCAAACTACTTGCCTGGAGAATGTCGCAAGACCTTCTCTGGGCAACACTACTCTGGTTGCCAACACGAGGGGAAACAGCGAAAGTGACTACCGGAAACCCTGCTATCAATGGACCGACACCAAAATCCTGGCTTGTTGAGCACAACAACTGGGTTTTTCTGTTGCCGACTGTTCTCTTCTTTGTATGGTACCAGGTCTACCCCATTGTCCGGGTCGTTTGGATCAGCTTTACTGACTATAAGTACCTGACAAACGATCCAGCCAATTGGGTCGGCTTTGACAACTATGTTGAGGCGCTGAGTGATCCACTGATGTGGGATAGCCTTGGAAGAGCCGCCTACTTCACCGCGATGTTCCTGCCAGGAACCATCATCATCCCCCTTCTGCTTGCGGTTCTGATTCATGGCGTTCAGAACCAGCGTCTGGCTACGGTTTACCGAGTGATTCTGTTGATTCCTGCGGTGATCCCTAGCACTCTGGTTTTTGTGCTCTGGAAATGGATGTACAACTACCAGATTGGGCCGATCAACCATTTTCTGGTCGAAGTAACTGGCTGGTTCACCTACCGTAACGCTCCACAGTGGCTGGGAGGAACTGACCTAACACTGCCCTCAGTGGCGATCATGGAGGTCTGGTGGGGTCTGGGTTATCACAGCGTCTTTTTCCTCGCCGGGCTCGCTGCTATCCCTAAGGATCTTCCGGAAGCAGCCCGAATCGACGGTGCTGGTGAGTGGCAGGTCTTCTGGCACATCATCCTACCGCGTCTGCAACCAATTATGCTGATTTTGGTGATCCTGCGCTTTGGCACTTCGATGGGAGTGATTGATGAGTACCTAATCTTTGGAGGCTTCAATCGGGAATCTCCAACGTATACCTGGACGATCTTCATGTATGACCAGGCATTCAAAACTGGGCTCTGGCGACAGGGATTCGCTGCGGCTATCGGGATGGTCGGCTCACTGGCGATGATGGTCTTCGTCACTTGGCTAATCTACATCTTCCGTTCACGTGATTGACGCTGGCAATGGCAACCGTAGCTCTAGGCAACTGATGAAAAAGGAATTTCCACTCACCAATATTATCCGGCACACATTGATCGTCTTTTTTATGTTGACGATCCTGCTGCCACTGGCCTGGGTGCTACTGCTTTCGATCAAATCTATGCCTGATTCGATGCGAGGAAGTCTCTGGCCTCGCAAGTTTGATTTCAATCACTACACCTACGTTTTCGAAAAGATCGACACTCTCCCACAGAACCTGTTCAACAGTATCTATGTGACCTCAGCGACTGTACTGATCACCTCCGTCTGTGCGGTTCTCGCCGGTTATGCAATTGTCCACCTGAAGCCCAAGGGGAGCCTGTTCTTGGTAACAGTTCTGGTGCTCTCACTATATTTTCCAACTCGAGTGGTCTCAATCATTTCAGTTTATGAAATCCAAGATTACCTGAGTCTGATTAACAGCACCAACGGGCTGATCCTGCCATACATCACTCTGAACCTGGCAGTGAGCGTGCTGATCATGCGCAGCATCTTTCAGCTAGTTCCTGGAGAGTTGATTGACTCGGCCAGAATGGACGGAGCCGGACCTTGGAGAACTCTCTGGCTGATTGGGATTCCACTGGCTAAGAACGGCTTGGTCGTGATTATCATCGTCAACTTTGTGACTGCTTGGGGAGAGTACCTGCTCGCAGCAACACTGACCAATGATCAGGAAGTGCGTACCATGCCGGTAGTGCTTGCCTCTGCCCAGGGAGGTATGGGGCAATGGGCCTGGCCCCGAATTGCTGCAGTCTATGTGATCGTCGTGCTGCCTGGGATTATTGCCTTTGCGATGGCCCAGAAACTCTTCTTCAAGGGTTTGATGGACGGAGCCCTGAAGACCTGACCAAATCTTGAGGCGTTCTGTATGACGATATCTCCCGTCCGAATCGGTGTCCTGGGTGCTGGTTACTTCGGGACGCTTCATGCGTTGACCGTCAACAGCCTTAATGAAGCACAACTTTGTGCGATCGTTGATTTTTCTGATAACGCGCTCTCCCAACTCCCTGCATCTCTCCAAGAGATTCCTCACTTTTCAGACCTAGCCGCTGCCCTCAACAGTACATCTGTAGACGCTTGGGTCGTTGCATCTTCAACCGCTTCACATGTTCCTCTTGCCAAGCAGTTGCTGCAAAAGGATGTCTTTGTGTTGCTGGAAAAACCCATTGCTCCAAGTCTTGTTGAAGCAGAGTCCCTGCAAGCCTTCGATACTTCAAAACTCAGTAGATTGATGCTGGGGCACATCCTGCTCTTCAACAGTGAGTTCCGGGAGCTTCAGTACCAGTGCCAGCAACGTGGTGGCTTTGAATATACCTCGTGTTATCGGATGCGGCCCACCTCTCACGCAATTCACTATGCTGACGAGAATCCCTTCTTCCTGACTATGGTTCATGACCTGTACTGCGTGCAGTCACTGGTGAATGCCGAGGAACCCAAAACATTCCAGGCACAACAGCATCGAAACTCCGAGGGAGTGATGGACCTTGCACTGGCACAACTCAGTTGGAGTAACGGTCGGATTGCTACCTTCGCGGCTGGATTTCTGACCCCAGATTCTATGTCGCATGAAGGCTTTGATCGGATGGAAATCTACGGAACCGGCTGGATGGGGCGTATCTCTCCAAACCCTCGTCCCTTTGAAATCTGGGATCAGGGCTATCACCCACCGATGACCTTAGAGATGCAGACACGTTCACAACCCTTCACTGGGATGTTGACCGAAGAGTTACGTTGTTTTTGTCGTGTGGTTCGTGGAGAAGAAGAAATTCCGCAGGGCGCTCGATATGCTGATGGCATTCAGGTAATGCACTGGATTGATCAGTTGGTGCATAGAATTGAACTCTAGACAACAAAGCCGTTACTAAGGGCTCAAGGAATTACCAAAGAAGAGCCCCTTCTGTAGCCACCCAATACATTTTTAGAGAACATCCTCTGACCAAAAACCACTTTCAGTATTATATTGTGCTCGAAGTATTACGATGAGCGAGAGGGCATCAACAGCAAGCAAAGTTGCTGCTGACCTGCTTGAACAACTCAACGACAAGGTGAGGTCCGAGCTTGTTAGTCACATTGATGAATACTTTCAAAGAACCGATTTTCAAAAAAGTCTTGCTTCCCAAAATATTCCTGAACCCTCTAATCTAGGGGGACTCCGCCAAGACTCAGGAAATAGCCAAGAAATTGAGACTCTGGAGACACAACCTTATCAAGTTGCTGATGGTGAAAAAACTATAAATGCTCCCTCTCCACTTTCAGAAAATGTAGGGGAAGAAGACCAGAAATCAAATAGTGAAAAAGATTTGATACAAGCCGTCACATCGCAAGATGAAAGGCACGAAGATCCTTCACTTGAAAATGTGGATTTCACCAAAGAGAACCTCTCTTCTTTGAAAGAAAATTCTTCAGAAAATGTAGGGGAAGAAGACCAGAAATCAAACAATGAAAAAGAATCACTGCAAGGGACCTTTGCTATGGGTAATAACCTCGAAGATTCTCTGCAGGAAAACATCGACTCTCCCGAGATTATTGATGCAAATCTGTCTTTTCAAGAAGAAGAAACTCCACCACCTAATGTGAATGTAGACTTTCTGATGGAAATGCCTCTCAAGGTAACTTTCGAGGTTGGACGAACTAGAATGGATATTAAGGATCTGATTTCTCTTGGGCAAGGATCCGTTGTTGAACTCCACCGTTTTGTTGGCGAAGATCTTGATATCTTTGTGAACGGCAAGTTAGTCGCCCGTGGTGAATTGGTCGTTAGTAAAGAAAATTTTGGAGCTAAGATTTCCGAAATCATATCCCCTCAAGATCGAGTAAAACGAATGGGTGGATTGGCTCAATTTTGAGGAATTGAGCTGTTTGATTTAGACCCCCACCCACCGATGAACTTTGATCTGCAGACACATTCACAGTCTTTCACTAGAATATTGACTGAAATATTACGTTGCTTCTGTTATGTGATGTGTGATGAGGAATTGATTCCTAGTAGCGTATGTTCCCAAGATCGACTTCAAGTGATTGGTTTGATTGATCCACTAGTGCCGGCCAATCAAAACAATTGAAATTTAGTGCTACAAGGCAATTCAATGCACATTTCACTCAGACATCGTGGAACTGAATATGATTTGCTAGAGCTAGCATTTGGTCACGGAACCCCGAAGAAGGCCTTTCTGACCGCACTCGTCATAGGCACCATTTTGACAACAATTAATCATGGTGACGACATTCTCTTGCGTGGTGAGTGGCCAGTATTTTGGAAAATCATTTTAACCTACTGTACTCCTTACTGTGTGACTACCTGGGGAGCTATCACGGGCAAACTTAGTAGAAAAAAAAATTCTACGGCCAAACGGCCTGATGCAGATTTTGCTGCCATGTAGGAAAACGATGAACCTAGAAGAGTTATTCAACCAAAACAATATTATCGAACTAAGTTTCTTCAATTTCAGAAACGCGATCACAGCTGCCTATTTTGCCAACAGAGATTTGGAAATCCGGCGGGTAAATAAAAACTTCAAAAAATTCTTTCCCATCTTGGGCAATGTCTCGAATGCTTACTTCCCTGATGTATTAGAACAACTTGGACTACCTGGCAGGCAGATCGATGAGTTCGTGACAGGACTGAACGAAAATGGCTCCATTCTGATTCCTCAAATAGAAATTGAAATCGAAGGAGAAACCCGGGTTTATTCGTTACTGTCTGCACAGACCCATGACGATAGCTTTTCATATCTTAACGGCGTTCAAGGCCAGTTTGTAGACCGTACAATTGAGATGCAGCTTCGTAAAGAGAAGGAGGAGTTGCTTGAGCAAAGAATGAGAGATCAAGGTGTTATTGAAGAAAAAAGTAAACAATTGGAGATGCTGGCAAAGCGACTAGCAAAGTACCTGTCTCCACAAATTTATGAGAGTATTTTTGCAAACACCCACAGCGACTTAGGAACACACCAGCGCAAAAACCTGACAGTTTTCTTTTCTGATATCGCCCGATTTACAGATCTATCCGACACACTAGAACCAGAAAAATTAGCCAGAATCATCAACAACTATCTCTCAGAGATGACTACCATTGCCATTGAGTGTGGAGGCACCATTGACAAGTTCATTGGAGACGCTGTAATGGTGTTCTTTGGAGATCCAAATTCTGATGGAGAAACTGAAGATGCCCTCAAATGTGTAGAAATGGCTGTACGAATGCGGCAACGTGTGAATGAATTGAGCAAATATTGGAATCGACTGGGAGCTCCAGAAGGATTGAATGTTAGGATGGGAATTGCAACAGGCTATTGCACAGTTGGGAACTTTGGGTCAGATCAACGATTGGACTACACAGCTTTGGGGAGCCCAGTCAACCTGGCAGCCCGTCTTCAGAGCATGGCACCAAATAATGAAATCTTGGTTTCTGAGCCGACGATGCGTTTGTTGGATGGAGATGTTGAGTTTTTACCTTTTGATGAAATCACTCCGAAAGGCTTTAGTCGCCCAATCAAAGTCTATCAAGTGCAAGATTTTCACTCTGAGGCTCATCGAAACCGTCGCCAGCGCCTCTCTCATCAGGGTCAGAATATTGAAGTCAATGTACTGAACTCCGCAGATATCAGGGCAGTAATTCTGGAATTACGACAGTTACAGGAGGAATATGAGAGCAAGTTGGAGATTGGGCCGTCTGCTGAAAATTTCTTAGCGAAGAAGTAGGCTTAGCTCAATTTAGATGATAGTTATGGTAGTTGAGTAATAAAAATTAATAATTGTAGTAATCTGAATTTTTTCGATGTGCAGCTGGTTCTAAGGCAAGTTGCTCCAGGATTTCCAAAGCTTCTGGATCATCAGCGTATTTTCCACGAGATTCTTCGATGATCAGTTCCATCGGTGTGTAAAAATCATCCCACCAGGCTTCTAGTGGCAAAGGGAAGTGATCCAGTAACTCAAAAGGGCCACTCTCGATCAATGCGACCAGATCTGCAACTGAGCCCATTGTCGGGTAGTCACTCTCAAAAATGGCTTTGACCGAATCCGGTAGATTGGCCTTACACCAGACCGCATCTGTAAATACCAAATAACCTCCTTTACGCAGCAAGCCCGCGGAAATTGAAAGTGCTCGCTGAATGCCGATGTTGTAGAGCGCACCTTCCGACCAGATCAGGTCAAAACTGGATTGTGCCATAGTAAGCTCTAACATTTCTCCGACTTCGGCCCGAATGCGATCCGTTAGACTGATCTGAACAAGCTTTTGGTTCAGCTTTTCAATGCTTGGAGCGTGATTGTCAACTGCGATGATCGAACCCTGAGTTAGCTCAGCTAGCTGTCAGGTTTAGCTTCCTGCTCCACAGCCCAAATCAAGAATCTCTGGTGCATCTGGAAGGTTCTCACAGATGTGTAAAGCCTTCCGAGTTGATGCCAGATTGCCTGGACCTTGTCGGGGAAGAGACTCAAAGATCTCAAAGAAGATTTCTAAGAATCGGGGGTTTGGTTCATCCATCCGACAAATTCCTGAGAGAGTTGAAACGACTTCGATAAAGTAGAAACTTTAACCGCAAAGAACAGGGCAGGGTTTAAAACGAGTACTTCAGATCTGCGAAGAGACGATCGTTATTTGTGATGCGTTCTGAGTAGGATGTGTCCCCTTCATGATAGAGCAAAATTCCTCCGCCAACATTCAAACCATCAGCCCAATCATAGTCGAGTCCAATTCGCTGGGATGAACCAGATGAACCAAATTCCCCAAACTGGAAGGCGATCACGTTGAAGGAAAGCGTTTGGTTGAGGAAATCCTGCTGAAAGCGGATCGCGGTAGTAACCGTACTCTGTTCCTGCTCATTAGGAGCATCTTCTAGCGTTGGTTCAAATTCACGAATCCATTCCCAGGCCACTTCGAAACTCAATGCACCATCGGGGATGCCCGAATATTCTGCACCAAGGACATGATCCTGCCGTGAAAAATTCTTCGAAAAGTGAGTGAAACGCAGTCCCTGAACATCCGCAATTTCCCCTCGCACGATCCAACTACCCTCGACAGTGCTGAAGGCAGTTCCGACCACCTGTAAGCGGTCATGTACTATTCTGTCTGGAAACAAGCCTAACATCGGCTGGAAGCTACCATCAGCCCGACCTTGATCGTTATAGACACTGGCCGCATAGAAGGATAGGTCCCACCCCGTGAAGTGACCATTCAGAGCTATGCCGTATTCGGTCTCCGTTGGTATTTCTTCTGCTGGACCTTCAGCATCCAAGAAATAAAATTCACTACCAAACTCTGGAGATTTGCCAAAACGGATCTCATGAATGATAACCAGGTTCAGGTTCCAGTCCCCAGTGTAGTAATCAAGTTGGGTCATGGTGACAGGCAAGCGGCTGTCGTCAATATCAATCAGTCCGGGTTCACGATTGTCGGTTGGATTCAGCACATCAACCACGCTTAGCAGGTCTGCTTTTCCCCAGACCTTGATCTGACGGCCAAACTTTAGATCAGTGTCCGACCCCAGAGAAGTTGATAGAAAGGTTTCCCGCAGTTCAATCTCTTGTTCGTAAGCTTGCAGGTACTCCTCTGAGTATTTTTCGCGATCCAGAAACTGATAGGCCAAGTCTCTGGAGACCTTGCCATCCACGAAAAAGAGGGTGCTGGGCGTAAGATTGTATTGATACTCCAGCTGCAAATACAGACGGAGTTTTCTAAAACCTCGATAATCTGGTTTATCAGGATTAGGCTCTGGCTGAGCATAGGCGTAGGCGATGTTGATTCCTGTCGATCCTGACAGACCAATTGGCAAAGAGAGGCTTTCTGCTGCAGTAACGCTTGACGAACTCTCCTCAAAGCCGTCCAGCAAATCATCCAAGGCATCAGAATTTTCATCAGGCTCTTCAAAGCCACCCAACAGGTCGTTTGTAGAAGCTTCCGGCTCTTCAAAGCCATCCAGCAAATCATCCACAGATTCTTGCTGAGAACTGGGTGAATCTCCAAAACCTTCAAGTAGTTCATCCAGTGATTCTCCCTGGGCAACAGCGGTGCCAGCCCAGAGAAACAAACCAA
>NYTS01000035.1 GCA_002683655.1 Deltaproteobacteria bacterium | reverse complement strand
ATTTTCTATACTGAACTTATGCAGTTCACTGTAATCATTTAGGTTGATAGAATTTTCAGCGGAGATTCTTTTTCGCAATTGCTCTATTCGACTTTGTAGAACAAACTCTGGTGATGGACTCCAAATTGGATTCATTTTCTTCTCTCTGAATTAATTTTAATAAATAATTTCAGATTTTTATTTATAAGATTATTACTGAAAAAAATGTGTTTTTTCACTTAAATTTAATCAAGCTCCGAGAAATCACAAATCCAAGAATTGATATGCACCAAATTTCAGAGACCTTAGCAGGAATATGGAAAACTGCTGTTGATGATACAGATTGCCAGATCATTGCCTTAACTGGGGCAGGTATTTCAGCAGAAAGTGGGATTCCCACTTTTCGAGGAGAAGATGGTTACTGGAAAATTGTATCGATGAATTACACACCAATGGAAATGGCGACAGTTGATAAATTCCGAAACTATCCATGGGAGGTTTGGCATTGGTATTTGACCCGAATTTATAAGCATCGTTCAGCTCAACCAAATGATGGACATCGAGCTTTAGTGGAACTTGAGAAGCTTCTCGGTGAAAGATTTCAATTGATTACCCAAAACGTAGATGGCCTCCATCTCAAAGCAGGCAATAGTCCTGAAAAAGTCTACGAAATCCATGGCAATTTAAATTATATGCGCATCTTTGATTCAAGCTGGCCAAGTTTGCTGCCAATGCCAGATTTTGTTGAAGAACTTGATTCGAAGGAACCTCTACCCGAAGAGGTAAAATCTAAACTCCGTGANGAAGCAGGGAATCTNNTNNGGCCACACGTTCTTTGGTTTGANGAAATNTACAATGAGGNACTGTACNGCAGTGAAAGTGCTTTAAAAGCTGCACAGGAGGCAGATCTTNTNNTAACAATNGGAACCACNGGNNCCACTTCNCNCCCNGCTGTGATCCTCAAAACTGTTGCTCAGAATGGAGGAANGATCATTGANATNAANCCTGAAGTAACTTGGTTCTCCGATTATGCGATGATCTCNGGTGGTTACCANCTGAANGGCCCAAGCGGTGTTTTCTTGCCAAAGCTAATGNAACTTGTCGGNTGAGCAAACATGCTCTTTNTCGCTTGNTANNANGCNTTTCCTTGCTNGCNAGTGCTTCCTGAATTTCAATAATGACNTNTTCAGCTGTTTCAACTCTGAGGTGGCGCCAAAGAATGCTCTTCGTGATTCTTTGCCTGCGAAAGCCNAGGNCCCANGCAGAATGCTNACGTACNAGTTCTTCTTCNTCTTTTANGCCTATTNGCAGACCAGATAGGGCTTGNGGGTGAGAACAAGCACTCAATGCGGTCACNACGTTTCTAAGTAAACCCCTTCGCTTNGTACGTTTGACCGCACTTTTTCTNAACTGNTTCGAAAATTCCTCTTGCTCTAGTCGAACCCAATCCCAGAGTTTTCGATCTCTTAGACCATTTCGAGCCTTCCAAGTGGAATCAGATGTTTTGGGTGCTTTACGATTCCAAGGGCAGACTTCCTGGCAAATGTCACATCCGAAAATCCAGTTCTGTAGTTTCGACCTATATTGCTTTGGGATCGTATTTTTTAATTCAATCGTCAGGTAAGAAAGACAACGTCGTGCATCCACTTGCCGATCAGAGACGATTGCTCCAGTCGGACAAGCTTCAATACAACGAGTACAAGATCCACAATCAATCCCTGAAAAAGGCTGATCAGGAGGAATTTTTGAGTCAATTAGAACTTCTGCCAGTAACAACCATGATCCAAGTTTTGGATGAATCAGGTTGCTGTGCTTTCCAAACCAACCGAATCCAGCTCGCCAAGCCAACTCTCTTTCCAGAAGTGGCCCCGTATCGACATAGACACGTGTCTGCTCAAAACCTGAAGCCAGCCCTTCGCTCAAAAGCCACTTTCTAAATTCTTCCANACGCTCTTTGAGAATCAGGTGATAATCATNTCCCATTGAGTAACGACTAAACCGTCCCCGACTTGAATCCTGAAATTTTATCGTCAGGGTGTCATCATGAAAATAATTGCAAGCAACGGAAATGACGGTTTGAGCAATCTCCAAAACGTTTTTTGAGGAAGTCTTTTGAGTTGCATGTTTGTGGAGATAGTTCATCTCTCCAGCAAACCCTTCCTCAAGCCACGCTAAATAACTAGAATGGGTCAGATTTTCATCAGCACCTGTAAAACCGACCCAATCAAAACCAAGTGACAAGCCCTGTTTACGAATCTTTTCTCGAAGTTGAACGTCTGCTTCATTGAAATTTGGGGCTTCTTTCAAATTCTTATTCATTTAACAAATGTTTGATATTTTTTGGTCTTTTGAAGCGTTACTGTTTTTAGGATGCCTACCTTGGTACCTGGTGGCCTGGGGGATTTGGCTGTCTTTAAAACACGTTCAGAGTCTTCCCTCAATCTCATCAGATGGAGATAGAAGTTACCCTAGGCTTAGTGTAATCATCGCTGCTCGAAACGAGGCAGATACAGTTGAAAATGCATTGGAATCGGTTTTAGCCCAAAAGTATCCAAACCTTGAGATCATCCTGGTTAATGATCGATCGACAGATGGAACTGATGAAATTTTGGCANAACTTGCTGAAAAAGATTCGAGAGTCTTGATTTACCATGTTGAAGAATTACCTCCTGGGTGGCTTGGGAAAGTGCATGCCATGCACCTAGGTTTCTTAAGATCGACGGGTGAATGGTTGTTATTCACTGATGCGGACGTGCATTTCGAAAAAGGATGTATAGATCGGATCATTGACGTAGCTGAAAGAAGTTCAGTCGATTATCTTTGCATCGTACCCGAAGTCCAAGCACGACAACACCTATTAAGAGCACTATACACCGTCTCCCTCAGCGGTTTTTTTCTCGCTACTAAAATCTGGGAGGTCAAAAACCAAAAAGCCTTTGTGGGAGTAGGAGCTTGTGGCCTTGTCCGACGTTCTCAATTGGCAAAAAGCCCTGGTCTTTCATGGCTCAAAATGGAGGTTGTGGACGACTTAGCATTGGCTCAGTTGGTATGGCATGCTGGAGGTAAACTTGATGTCTACTGGGGACGCGAGTGCCTCGGGGTCGAATGGTATCCAAGTATGGGAGATTTGATCAGAGGACTTGAGAAAAATTTATTTGCCGGTGCCCAATATCAATATTGGCGAGCATTCCTGGGAATCAATGGGATCCTGTTTGTTGCTGTTGCCCCTTGGCTTTCTATTCTTTCTGGAGATTGGTTGTTAAGTCTCGCTGCTGTTGGGGCTTTTTCAGGATATTGGCTCGCTTGGATCCCTGGAGATAAAGTCCAAGGGGTCGGGTGGTTGGAGAGGCTTCTCAGTCCATTACTCCTTTTCGTGATCGTTTGGGCCTTAGCCCGTTCCACTTTTAGCACTTGGCNACAGGGGGGTATACAATGGCGAGAGACTTTTTATTCCATTAAAGCCTTGAGACGCGGACAGAGATTAAAACTCTAGTTTACATTTGCTAATTCCGCTTTTATTGTTGGCACAAGCGCTTTCATTGCCTCATAACCGGCCTGAATAGCAACATCTCTTTCTTCAAAGCTTAGAAAGTCTTTTGGCTCGAAATCTGGACGTAATAATCAGTCCGCCTCTGCCAACTCACTTTTGTTGCCGCTACACATTTGCAGCCGAAAAGCCTGTGTAGTAGTCCAAAATGCATTTTCACTGATAGGATAACCTCTTCCACAAAAGGGATCGATAGCGAGCACTTTTTGGGCTCCAAGTGCCCTGGCAAATCGGACAGGGACTACNGAGAGTACCCCACCATCCACCCAAATTTCTTGATCAACTTTCACTGGAACAAAAGTTNCTGGTATGCTTGATGACGCCTGCACTGTCTCCCCTGCTTTGCCCTCAACAACGAGTAGTAGTTGACTGTCTAACAGTTCTGTGACTGCAACTCCTACCTTTTTTGGAAGTTGACTCAAAAGTTTGTTTCCCAAGATCTGATTGATCCATAAAGCTAGTTTTCTACCTTGAATCAAGCCGTTCAGGCTAATCACTGGATCCGCAACATCCCACCTTTCAATCTCAATCATTTCCAGCTGTATTTGCTGAAAAGGAAGCTCAGAGGCATACAAAAC
Organism: Deltaproteobacteria bacterium; assembly: GCA_002683655.1. Taxonomy (GTDB): domain Bacteria; phylum SAR324; class SAR324; order SAR324; family NAC60-12; genus JCVI-SCAAA005. Next base: position 24,742 of record NYTS01000035.1, on the reverse strand, counting down.
GGCAGCGATGGCGCCAGCTGAGGTTCCGGTCACAATCTCTGCCCGAATCCCTGCTTCTTCTAGTGCCTGAATCACCCCAAGATGGACAAATTCTCGCACTCCACCACCAACAAAAGCAATTCCTAGTTTTACTGACTTGTTATCTTGGTCAGGATAAATTTCCTGGATTTCTTCCAAGGTTTTCCCTTGGAGTGAGTCGTATCGATTTTCTTGAACACACCCAGTCCAAAATAGCGCAAGACTCAATAAAAGTAGGATGTTCAGTCTCATGGAATCAATAGGTGCTTGAATATTGGCATTTACGAAACTAACTCAAGCAAGCTTAGCAAGGAAGGAGGATGGAGAGAAGTTTTGGGTCTTTAGATCAGATTCTTTCTCCGGTTTGATTAGAAAACAAAAAGCATTTGCTAGCTTCAAACTGTACCCCAACAACTTCATCGATGTTTATTTTGAATTCTTTAGGGCCTCGTATCGTTAGCCGATCTGGCCCAACATTGATGGTGGTCAAAGTCGATTCACCTGTCAATTCATGGGCGTAAACTGTTCCCTGAAGAACTCCTTTTTGAGCAGAACACAAAATCAGATCTTCTGGACGAATCCCTAAAGTGGCTACTTCAAGGTTTGCTTTGTGGTTGATGGAGATTGAGAAATTTGGATGCTGAAAATTGTTATAGTTAAGTTTTCCTTTCATTAAATTCATTGGTGGAGATCCAATAAATCCTGCGACGAAAAGATTTGCAGGATCATTGTAAATTTCTTCAGGTGGCCCCAGTTGCGAAATTATTCCATGATCCATCACTGCTACACGATCTGCCAGAGTCATTGCTTCAATTTGATCGTGTGTTACATAAACAGTTGTGATCTTCAGTTCATGCTGCAAATGCTTCAGTTCTGCACGCATTGTCACACGAAGTTTGGCATCAAGATTCGAAAGAGGCTCATCCATCAGAAAAACTGTTGGAGTTCGGACAATGGCTCTGGCCAAGGCAACTCTTTGGCGTTGACCTCCAGAAAGTTCTCTGGGTTTGCGTTCAAGTAAATGATCTAGTTGAACTTTTTCTGCTGCTTGCCGAACTTTCTCTGAATGCAGAGACTTTGGAACTTTACGGACTTTCAGTGGATAGCGAATATTTTCATAAACGGACAGATGTGGATACAGGCCATAATTTTGAAAGACCATTGCTACGTCACGATCCTTGGGAAGGTCGTCATTTACTTTACGGTCACCAATAAAGACCTCTCCATCGGTTGGTTCTTCAAGGCCGGCAATCATTCTCATCGTGGTTGTTTTGCCACATCCTGAGGGCCCCAACAGCACCAAAAATTCCTGATCCTTAATCAACAGGCTCAGATCTTTGACTGCTACAAATTCGTTCCAGCGCTTCGTAATACCTTTTAAGGTCACGGATGCCATCAATAAACCCTACCTATCTTACTGCGCCAAGGGTCATACCCTGGACAAAATGTTTCTGAATAATCATTGCCAAACCAAACATTGGCAGCATGATTAGAATCCCAGCAGCAGAAATGAGATGCCACAGGACTCCCTCCTCAGCGTGAAAAAGTGATAAGCCCACAGGCATCGTAACCGCCTTGCTGTTGGTAATGATCACTGCAAAAAGAAATTCATTCCAAGCCAGAATAAAACAGAAAATTGCAGCCGTTAAGATTCCAGGCAAAGCCATTGGCAAAACAATATTCCAAATCACCTGAAGCCGACTCGAGCCATCAACTAAGGCTGCTTCCTCTGTATCTAAAGGAATGCCATCGATGAATCCTTTGATCATCCAAATAGCAAAGGGAAGGATCAACGACAAATTAACTATGATCAAAGCAAGCCTCGTATCAAGCAAACCCAAATCTCTAAACAGAAGGAAGTAAGGAAGGACAATAACCACAGCTGGTACAAACTGGGTAGATAAGATCATCAGGAACATTGTGCGCTCGAATCGCAGCCGAAATCTTGAGAAGCTGTAAGCTGCCATTGTTGACATTGGAATGGCAAAAATAACGGTTGTTGTAGCAACCAGTGTGGAGTTAAGAAATTTTTCGTGGAGATTGTAAGGGGAACGGAAAATTTCGTCGAAGTTGGCAAGTGTCGGAGTGAAAAGTAGCTTGAGTTGGAAAACATCCACTTGTTGTTTGAAAGCTCCTGAGGCAATCCAATAAATTGGAACGAGGATTACCACCGCTGCGCAAAGAATTAATGCAAATTGAAAAAGATCGGCTACTTGTTTTCTAGTTGAGTTACCCATCAGCGTTTAAGGAAAACAAGTTTCATATAAAGCCAGGTCAACCCTAGCATTGGAATCACCAAAAGATAGGATACAGCAGAGGCATAGCCCATATCATAGTACTTGAACCCGTGGAAATAGATGTAATGAGCGAGGGTTTGGGTGGCGTTACCCGGCCCTCCATTGGTCAACATGTAGACCTGATCAAACATCTTCAGCGAGAAAATACTCTTCAGAATAATCCCGACTGCAAGAACAGGTATCAGAGATGGCAAAGTAACATCTACAAATACTCTCCAACTGGAAGCCCCATCAATCATTGCTGCTTCTTGTGCGTCCCGGGGCACGTTAGCCAATCCTCCAATGAATACAAGCGTCAAATAGGGTGTCCAATGCCAAACGTCACTACCAATAATTGCAATCAGAGCGAGAGTCGGGTCTCCAAGCCAATCCATATCTGCTAAACTGGGCACCAAGGCACCAAAGAGAGCCTGGAACAATCCAAAATCAGGTTGGAACATGAACCGCCAAGAAATTCCAATCAGTGCAGGACTCATGGCGAACGGAAGAATAAGCAGTGTCCTCACAGTCAATCGAATCTTACCCCCTGGAGCTAGCAAAAGAGCCANNCCCAAAGCCAAACCNACNGANANAATNACTGAAGCNANCATAAAAGTNGTNGTGACCTGCACNGAGTTCCANAGNAGGTCATCNTCNANTGCTCGCTGNTAATTCTCCANGAGGTAGGGCCAAGTNTCCCAGCCATCAAATTCTGGTTCCCAGAGAGGNCTNGACTCACGNGCTCGACTGAGTTTCCATTCTCNAAAGCTGAGCCANAATGATTGGAGCAGAGGCCAAAAAGANGTNACCAACACCAANACCAATGCCGGTAAAACGAANAGGTATTTNAGGTGTCGGTCNNGCATTTTAAGNCCGANTNANTAACCAGCTCTTCGTAAAATACGTTCTGCTCGCTGGCCTGCTTCTGCCATCAATTCTTCGACATTACCGCCAGTGGAGGCTTTTTGAATCGCATTCGAAAGCAAGTCTCCAATTTCAGGCCATTCAGGGATCTGAGGCATGATATCAGAATTCGCAAGACTCAGAGCAGCAGCTTGCTGAATATTGTCATTCGCATCGTTAACCTCAGGATCTACAAGGCTCTGCTTGTGGGTAACGACATTGTTCACGATTGCCTCACCCGCGACCTCTCGTTCAATGGCATTTCTTCGATCAAGCTCTGGATTGGAGAGCCACTTTAAGAACTCCCAGCTTGCCTCCTGATTCTTNGAATGCTTTGAAATACTGAAGGGCATGCTAATCGCGTAAGTTACCGTTTCTCCTTTGTAGGAGGGCATTCCTGTGAAAGCAACCTGCTCCTTCTTCAAAGTAGACTGATTTGGGTTGTAGAATCCGCTATAAGCCCACCACCAGACTGGGATCATAGCTGCTTTCCCTTGCGAAAATTGGATTCTTGCATCTTGTTCNACGTTCGAAACAGCTCCCTCACCACAGATATCGTCAGAGGTATGCATTTCAATGTAGTCTTTAGTTGCTTGTATAGCTGCGGGAGTTGTCCAGGNGGGTTTCATTTGACTGTCAAAAACATCTCCTCCTGCTGCCCAGAGATAGTTCAACCAAATAAAAAGATTTTGCCTGTTCCCGTCAGCCCCATAGTAACAGGCTAGNCCTCCAATTCCCTCTTTCTCCTTGATCATTTTCCCAGTACTGACGACATCAGACCAAGTCTTTGGCTCACTTAGTCCATGCTTATCGAACAGATCCTTGCGATAGAACATCAATTGTGGATGAGCNCGCAATGGGAACCCCAGAGTTTCCCCTTTGAACATAGCACTCTTTTTAAATGCTTCAGGATAGCGATCCATGCTTATGCCGTCTTGTTCCAACCATCCATCGATTGGTTGAAGCCAGTAGGCATTTGCAGGCCCCCAAGAATCTAAATAGTTCACCACATCAAAATTACCATCAGCTGCTACTCCAACACTTGCCACCTTCTCTTGAAGGGTGACAAATGGGATATGTGCCCAATTAACAGCAATACCTGTTAGGCTTTCAAACTCTTCATCGCGCAACTCGTATGCTTTGAACTGTGGAGTGACAACCGAAAGAATATTTAAAGTTGTACCAGCGTAAGGTTTTCCAGATTTAAGACNATAAGGAAGAATATTTTCTGCCGCAAGTACGTTTGCAGCCATTAAGGAGCCACACAAAAGGGCACAAAAGGTTTTCCACATTTTCACCTCCAAAAATTTATGAGAACGAAAAAATGATGAATGCGTATGCAAACATCCACACTACTGCCAATCTCCTTCTTGAAGGTCAAGTGATTTTTTCTCTGCTTGATTTTTTGGTTGATTAAGCTTTTATTCTTACAACATAAATTTGCATAGGTATGCAAAAAATTTAAATCTCAGTTTAGAGAATTACGATGATTCAGTATCTGAAAGAGGGGAGAAGTGCAGCAGATGCGAAGGCTGATCAATCAAAAGTTCGCCAGACTGTAGAGCAGATCCTTGCAAAGATAGAGTCGCGCGGGGACACTGCTGTTCAGGAACTAGCTCAGAAATTTGATGGATGGACCCGCCCAAAATTCCGCCTCAGTCTGGATGAAATTCAAGCTGCCTTAGAGGAGGTTCCTGAATCTACCTTAAATGATATTCGCTTTGCCCAGACACAGATTCGTAATTTTGCCCAGATTCAGCGCTCAGCTTTACANGATGTAGAAGTAGAAACACTCCCAGGCGTTATTCTTGGCCATAAAAACCTCCCGGTGAACAGTGTCGGATGTTATGTGCCGGGCGGAAAATATCCAATGGTGGCCTCGGCTCATATGAGTATAGTCACTGCAAAAGTTGCTGGAGTTCCAAGAATTATTGCATGTGCACCACCCTTTGAGGGCCGCCCACATCCAGCCATTATCGCCGCAATGCACCTAGGTGGAGCTGATGAAATTTATTGTCTTGGGGGGGTACAGGCAGTGGGTTCCATGGCTTTGGGAACAGAATCCATTAAAGCTGTTGATATGTTGGTGGGGCCTGGGAATGCCTTTGTTGCAGAAGCGAAGAGGCAACTCTATGGTAGAGTCGGCATAGACCTTTTCGCTGGCCCCACAGAAACACTCATCATTGCCGATGAAAGTTGTGATGGGGAGCTTTGTGCTGCGGACCTGCTTGGTCAAGCTGAGCATGGTCTAAACTCGCCAGCAATCTTTCTGACCAATTCCGAGAAACTGGCCAGAGAGACCATGGAAGAAGTCGAACGACAGCTAAAGATTCTTCCAACTGGTGAAATTGCCGGTCAAGCTTGGAGGGATTTTGGACAAGTAATTGTCTGTGAGAGTTATGATGAAATGGTCACCAAAGCTGATGAAATTGCTTCTGAACATGTACAGGTGATGACAAGGGATCCCAACTTTTTCTTGGAAAGAATGACCAACTACGGTGCACTATTTCTTGGTAAGGAAACTAATGTCGCCTACGGAGATAAAGTCATCGGAACCAACCACACACTNCCGACAAACAAGGCAGCCCGTTATACTGGAGGATTGTGGGTTGGTAAATTCCTCAAGACCTGCACCTACCAGTCGGTGAAGACACCTGCAGCGAGTACTCTGATAGGCGAATACTGCTCGAGGCTCTGCGCTCTTGAAAACTTTGCAGGCCATAAGGAACAAGCAGACATTAGAGTTCGGCGCTACAAGCAGTGATTCCATCTTTATGGAGTGATCTGTGGATAAACGAAAAGTGAACGCAACCTCGACAGAAGTGGCAAAATTAGCCGGAGTCTCTCAGTCGGCTGTTTCAAGAGCATTCACTCCTGGTGCAAGCATCGCCGAGAGTACCAGAAGAAAAGTTCTACATGCTGCCAGGAAGCTTGGTTATCAACCGAATGCGATCGCACGAAGTCTGAGTACCAAGCGTTCTAAGATTATAGGGATCGTGATCGCCAATGTGACTACCAATCCCTTCTACCCGGAAGTGTTGGATGCCCTAAGTCGCCAATTCCAACAAAGAGGGCAACGAGTCATGTTGTTTGTTGTCACACGTGATCAAAACTTGGACGACATCCTCCCCCAGCTTCTGGAATATCGTGTTGATGGAATTTTACTCACAGCTGCGACCCTCAGCTCCGCAATGGCTCATGAATGTGCTCGTCTTGGTGTTCCAGTCACGTTGTTTAATCGTTCTGTTCCAGATGCCCATGCAAGCTCTTTTTGCTGCGATAATATTGAGGGGGGCCGAATGGCCGCAAGGCTTTTAATAAAATCTGGACATCATCAAGTAGCTTTCGTAGCTGGGAGTCATGACACATCCACAAGTCTTGAGCGGGAGAGAGGATTCAGAGAAGAACTGAAAAAACATGGACTGGAACCTTATATTGAGATGGGAAAATTCAGCTATCGAGAAGCATTTGACGCAGCTAGAAGATTAATGAAACTCCCAAAATCACCTGACGCAGTTTTTTGCGCTAATGACATCATGGCAATTGGTGTTTTGGATGCACTTCGCCATGCCGAGCAGAAAAATGTGCCTGAAGAAGTATCCGTAATTGGTTTTGATGATATTCCAATGGCTGCCTGGCCCAGCTACAACCTAACTACGATCAGGCAACCCATTGAGAAAATGATCGATTCTGCAGTTAATGATCTTCTTGATCGCATCAACCAAGACACCATGACCCCAAAGCAANAGTTAGTTCCTGGGGATCTAGTGATCCGTTCCTCAGCAAAATTGCCATCAGGACTTTCATCCGGTTGGGTAATTTCAACTTTTGAAACCAGAAATGTCTGAGNATTCAACAATGAAACTCATTGACGCTCACCACCATCTCTGGGAACCACAGGCTTTGCCTTATGGGTGGTTGCGTCAGCTTGGCAAATCTAAGCCATTCGGAGATCCCACGGCTATTCAAAAAAATTATTTTCCAAAAGATTACCTAGACAATGCTGGAGAAGCTGAAGACGTTGAGTTGATTTCAAGCGTGCATGTTCAGGCGGATGGAGCNCTGCCAGATCCGGTAGCAGAAACTCTTTGGTTGGAAGACCTCAACTCCACTATCCCTTCCGCAATTGTTGGATTCGCTGACTTGGCAAGTCCTGATTTGCCCAAACTTTTGGAAGGACATGCCCAATCTTCTCGATTCCGTGGTGTTCGTCAAATCATTGGGAAACTGGCTGACCGCAAAGATCTTTCTTTCACATCAGAAGATCTACTTGAAAAGTCTGCTTGGCAAAATGGGTTTTCCCTTCTGAAGGAATTTAATCTGAGTTTCGATATGCAACTCTATCCTGAACAAATGGAAGGTGCTGCTAAGTTTTTGGGAAAGCATCCGGAAACAAAAGTCGTTCTGGATCATGCCGGTTGCCCCTATGACCAAACTGATCAAGGTCTTGAACGTTGGAGAGCAGGTGTAGAAAAGCTTTCTCAACTGGAGAACGTGCATGTCAAACTTTCAGGTTTTGGAATGTACAACAAGGATTGGGATGCTGAAAATACAGAAAGAATTTTTCAAAAATTATATGTGACTTTTGGTGCAGATCGCTTGATGTGGGGGAGCAACTTTCCTGTTGATCGACTAATGCAGAGTTATGGACATTGTGTAAAGCAACTTCAGACTTGGTTAGCTTCACTTTCCAAAGATGAGCAAGAAGATATCGCTTGGCGCTCGGCTGCGAAGTTTTATCGGGTGGACTTAGGCAAGTCTCATGGCTGACCTTGAACTACGAAATATTTGGAAGCGTTGGGGTGATTTTGTCGCTGTCAGGGATTTCCAACTGGAGATCTCAGACCGTGAATTTCTTGTTCTGCTGGGACCTTCAGGATGTGGCAAAACGACGACAATGCGTNTGATCGCTGGGCTAGAAGATCCGACTTCGGGAGAAATTTTNATNGGAGGAAGAAGAGTCAATGACCTGGAGCCCAAGGATCGTGATGTGTCAATGGTCTTCCAGAACTACGGTTTGTATCCAAATCTGAATGTCTACGACAACATCTGCTTTCCTCTCAAGGTCAGAAAGGTTCTGAAGGCAGAGCAGGATCAGCGTGTTCGAAAGGCTGCCAGTATGGTCGAACTCAACGAGTTGCTGGATCGACGACCAGCAGAACTATCCGGTGGTCAACGACAACGAGTTGCCCTGGCTCGCGCAATTGTTCGTGAACCCAACGTCTTTCTGATGGATGAACCACTATCCAATCTTGATGCGAAGTTGAGGATCTCGACCAGAGCTCAGATAAAAAATCTCCAGTATGAGTTACAGGTCACCACGGTTTACGTAACTCACGACCAAACTGAAGCAATGACTCTGGCTGACCGAGTTGTTGTGATGAACCACGGCGAAGTTCAACAAGTTGGTTCTCCTTTAGAGATTTACGATCGGCCCCAGAATATTTTTGTTGCAGGTTTCATTGGAAGCCCTCCGATGAACCTGATTGAGGGGAGCATTCGGGACGGCCAATTCGTCTGTGAACTGAACGAGGGTTTCCCACTATCGGGACCTGAAGGCCTGGTAACGCTTGGTTTTCGTGCCGAGGATGCCGAAATCGTCTCAGAAGGTGGTCAACTGAAGGGACTTGTCTACGCAATGGAATTGCTTGGCGATGCNACCCTGATCACCTTGCGAATCGGAGGCAGCTTGGTGAGTGTCAAGATGCAGAAAGATTTTCGAGCCACGATGGGAGAGGAGNTGGTGGTCTTTTTAAAACCAGCTGCTTGCCATCTTTTTGAGACGGATTCAGGACACCATCTGAATCAATCCTGAATCCAACAATTTGTTTCCCAAGAGAGGAACCATGATGAAAAAATTCCTTACGATCGCCGTCACTCTGACAGCCTTCGTGGCCGCTCCGATGATGGGCTTTGCCACCTGTGATTTTAAGCCTTCCAGTAAGNTGAGTTTACTGGCAAACAGTTTTGCTGCCTGGAAAGCCGTCTCTGATGCAATGGGCGAATGTGGAAATTTTGAAGCAGAATTAGATGCAGAGTTTAGGAAAAAACAGCCTGATGCATTTGCTGTAAATCCTTCACTTTACCAACTTGGTGGGGTTTCCAATGGAACGATTCAACCTCTACTGTCTGCTGGCACCATTCGACCACTCGATGATCTGGTTNCCAAGTATGGTAAAGATCTTCAACCCAATCAGTTGATTCGCATCAATGGACAAATCATGGCGATCGCTATGATGGTGAATAATCAACACTTGATGTACCGAGAGGATATCTTCAAATCTTTGGGATTGGAGGTTCCAACCACTTACTATGAGTTGCTTACAGCAGCGGACAAAGTAGCTGCTGCAGGACAAGTTCAATATGCTTTGGGTGGAACCTACAAAGCCGGCTGGAACTTAGCTGAGGAGTTCGTGAATATGTACATGGGTATGGGAGGTGATTTTTTTGATGGATCCAAGCCCACTCTAAATAATGCCATGGGTGTCCGCACACTTGAGATGATGCGTAATCTAACCCACTACATGGATCCAGAGTACCTTGTTGCAGATTCCACTTATGTTCAGCAGCAGTTCCAACAGGGTAAAATTGCAATGGCAGTTTTGTGGGCTACGAGGGCCGCAGCAATGGATGATGCCAAGGAAAGCCAGGTTGTAGGAAAAGTTAAGATGGCTGCCGCACCATCCCCTGTATCGGGTGCACTGCCTGCCTCAACACTCTGGTGGGATGGAGTTGTGCTTGCTAAGAATATTACAGACCAACAGGCCGATGAGGCCTTTCAGCTATTAATGGAAGGAATCGACCGTGAAATGGTCACTAATAACAACGATGCTGCTGTCTGGTTGATCAATGGCTATAACCCTGGCCCCATGGCAATGGGGGCCGCTGAAACAGCTGAAAACGGTGCCTTACCTTATCCAAATGGAGTTGAAATGGGTTTGATGCACACCGCTCTCGGAAATAACGTTGCAGATTTCCTTACAGGCAAAGAGACAGCTGAGCAAACGCTTTTGGACATTGAGGCAGAATACACAACCGCAGCCAAAGAAAAGGGATTGCTTTAAAGCAAGTTCGATCCNATGAAGCATCGGACTTTTATTGGATTTATTGGCCCATCTTTGTTTTTAATGGCCCTGTTTATTGCAGGGCCATTATTCAGTGTTTTCTGGCAGAGTCTTCATGTCACTCAACCAATCTATATTCAGGTGGAGACTGAAGTTTGTACTCCCGGTTTCCTATCCCAAAAGTGTACAACTGAAATTCAAACTCAGCCCCAAATGGGGCCTGATGGCAAGATCATCACAGAAACTAAATTTGCTGGTTTTGAAAGTTATCGATCTTTACTCAAACCGGAATTATTTTTAAAACACTTCTCTCAACAGGAATGGTCTGAATTAAATAATATCAATTTTTACAAGGCACTACGCTTCACACTCACATTCACCTTGATAACACTTCCCATCGTCCTAATTCTGGGATTGCTCATCGCCCTGAGTGTCAACCAAGCTTTGCAATCACTTCGAGGGCCAATCATCTTCATTTCGTTACTTCCTTTTGTGATTACACCCGTTATTGGCGCTCTTTCCATTCGTTGGCTTTTTGTTGGAGACGGTATTCTTACCACTTTATTTGAGTGGTTATTGGAACGAGACATATCCATGTTCGCGCAGGGTTGGACCATCGAAATTTTGATGTTGGGCTATCGGGTTTGGCACGTTGCACCATTTGCCTTCATTGTATTTTATGCCGGTCTTCAAACGGTTAGTCGTGATACTCTTGAAAGTGCCATTGTGGATGGAGCNACCCGCTGGCAAAGGCTAAGATTGGTGATTTTACCACACCTTAGTCCGCTGATACTCTTTGTCAGCATAATCCATCTAATGGATTCCTACCGGGTTTTCGAAGAGGTTATTGGTTTCCGCAGTGAAGCCCACGTTATCTCACTCCAGTGGCTCACCTACGATCTACTAATTCCAGATGACACAGGCAACCGTCTAATCAGCAGAGCTTCTGCCTCCTCGATGCTGACCATGATTGGCATCATTCTTCTGTTGATCTTCCCTTTGCGCCGAAGTTGGCGTGAGCACAAGCTGCTTAAAAGGGGTTAGAATGCCACAGAACATCGAACACCCCAAAAGCCTACAACTTTCAAAATCCCTCAAGCTTCTCAGCAATGGATTTCTGGGCATTTGGTGTCTGATCGCTGTTTTTCCACTGCTCTGGATTACTTTGATGAGCCTGAAGTATCCTCTGGATGCTTTCTCAGACAATCCGCTTGTGGTGATTTTTGGCCCAGGAACACTAGCCGCTGGTGCTTCAATCAACTTATTTGATTTGCTATTGTTAATTCTTTGGGTGGTGGTGGCATTTCTAGGAATTAAAAGCTGGCAGGCAGAAAAAAATCTTGGATCCAAAAATTGGTTGTACCTTGGTATCTCAATCGGCTGGCTCTTTGCTGCTGTCATCCTTACTGAGTTTAGTGTTGCTTTGAAGGATCTGCTCGGAGCAGACTTTGTCTTGATGACTCCATTGTTGGGGATCACCACTGAGCATTTCCAATCAGTTTGGATCGAGCAGGAATTCTACAGACAATTCCTGAATTCACTACTTGTAACTATTGGAGTCGTAAGTATTTCGCTGACTGTCGGCACATTAGCAGGCTACGGATTGGCTCGCTCTGGATCAAACTGGGCATTCTGGATTCTCATGACTGCCCTGGTTTTCCGAGCTCTACCACACTCTGTGCTGGTTTCTGGCTACCTACCATGGTTCATCAATTCAGCCGAATGGCTACGACCTATTTTTGGCGAAGCCGCACCGACCTTATATGGCCAACCTTGGGCGATCATTGTGGTTCTCGCATCGATCAACCAGCCTTTCACAATCTGGATGCTCCGTTCATTCTTTCAGAACATCCCTAGGGAATTGGATGAAGCTGCGCGTATTGATGGCTGTTCGCATGGAGAAGCCTTTGTGCGAGTGATAATTCCAGTCATGTGGCCGGGAGTCTTGACAGCAGGACTTTTCAGTTTTTTACTGGCTTACAACGACTACTTGGTTGCGGCTCTGTTGCTGGATGCCCAAAACCAGACGATGGTTCCCGCGATTTCTGGATACTTCAATCGTGAAACNACCTCAACAGACCAGGTGGAAGCCGTCGCTGCAGCAGTATCGATTACCGCACCACTTTTTGTTTTGGTAATGGTCTTTCAAAAGCAACTCGTTTCTGGCCTGACTCAAGGGGCCGTCAAGGGTTGAAGAAAATCTTCAGTGTCAGGATTATCCAGTGGAAGAAAACGATAACAAGCAACTAATCGCAGATATGTATCGAGCCATGAACAAGAATGTACTTGGCCTGATGAAGAAATANTGGTTCGAAGACATGGTTTGGGAAGGGCCCACGGGAGTGGGTTCCAAACACGGATTGAAAGAGTTTGAAGAAAACTACCGTCAAGATTTCATCAATGCCTTTCCAGACAAGCATGCTACGGATTTGGTGCGTGTTGCCGAAGGGGATTGGGTAGCTGGAGCCGGTCACCAAGACACTACCTTTGCCAATTCATGGCTGGGTATTCCGCCGACCGGCCAGAAGATTCGAATCCGCTACATGGATTTTTGGAGGATTGCCATAGATGAAACAACTGGAGAAAGAAAACTCGCTGAAAATCTTGTGTTGATCGATATTTTGGGGGTCCTCGAACAAGCTGGGTATGATGTTGAAAAAGTCCTTAAATTCGTTGGCTCTAAATCTCCTAAGTTTTTTGAGAACCCTCCAGAATCAGAAAATGAATGAGTGTATTTAATTTCAATAGTGAGCTAAATCAGCAGCATAAACAGTTAGTTTGGGACTATTGGCATAACGAAGCCTGGCAAAATCCTGCCGACATTCAAAAGCATCTGCTGCAATATCAGAATCAGGATGCCAATTGGTTTGGTTTTTCGCCGTTCAACCAATTGTCTTCCCCGACTGCACAGGTTGATGAATTTTGGCTTCCGCTCTACAAGGCATTCTCGGATCTTCAGCGGCAGACCCATATTTTTATTGGAGGTAGTTCCAGTGGTAAAGCCGATGGCAGTCCAGATAATCGTTACTGGGTTGCGGGAACTGGTCTTTTCAGGGGTTTGTTTCAACAAGATTGGCAAATTAACCANCTAAGTATTCCTGCCAACCAGCAACCTATCCAGATCCGTTGGGCAGAATTCTGTCGATTTGAAGAANCTAGGATTGTTGAGACTTACCTGATGCTGGATCTCATTGATTTCTTTGAACAGATCGGGCATCTCATTCTGCCACCCTGCAAAGGGGTTCCAGGGATTTATCCAGCACCGATTTCGCAAGACGGGGTGCTACTGGACAATCAGGAACAAGCTGTTACCGAGGCGAGTCTTCAATTGATTCGGGATTTCTTGTTTGGGGGCCTGAACCTTTATGACCAGCACAACCTCCAAAGTATGGGTGTTGCGGACTTTTTTCATCAGGATGTCAAATGGTACGGCCCTGGCGGAATTGGTGGTTGCCTAAGTCTGAAAGCTTTTGAGGAAGACCATCAAAAACCATGGTTGATTGCTTTTCCAGACCGTAAAGTTTGCGACTTGGACTCACTCTTTGCTGAAGGAAACTACGTTGCTAGTTCTGGTTGGACAGGGGTCAAAGCCAAACACACTGGGCNGTATCTCGGTCATCATGCAAGTGGCAAAGATATTTGCTTCAAGGGCATCGATTTCTGGAGAAGCCAATCCGGTAAGTACGTCGAAAACTGGGTCTTTGTGGATATGATCCATCTAATTGAACAAATGGGAATTGATCTACTGAACCGCTTGAATTTTGAGGGAGGGNGCTGATGTCATCACCAGAANNNGAATTTGCNGATCTGACAGATTTTATTCTGCNGATCACNNAGAGAATTTGGGAAGAGAGGCACGTCGAAGATATTCGCAAATACTACACTGCGGATTGTCGGGTAGAGACACCAGCAGGCATTACCTCGAATGTGGAAGCAGTCATTCAATCAACCCTAGAAACGTTGAATCAGTTTCCTGACCGTCAACTGCTGGGTGAAGATGTAATCTGGTCCAAAGACCAACCTGACTATTTCTACTCTTCTCATCGAATCTTCTCCACCATGACACATCTCGGAGAGGGGAACTTTGGCAAAGGCACCGGAGCAAAGATTGTTGTTAGGACGATTGCTGACTGTGCTGTCTACAAAAATCAGATTTACGATGAATGGCTGGTAAGAGATCACGCAGCAATCTTGAGCGATATAGGTCTGCCGCTTCAAGAATTTGCGCTTTCACTGGCTGAAGCAAGATCTGAATGGGGACAGAACCCCATTCACTTTCATAGTCTTGAGAATCGACCAAAAGCTGACGGAGTAAACTTGTCAGACACAGATGCTGCTCAGCATTATTTAGCAGGCTACAGAAGCTTGTTTGATAAATCAGCTTTCGGCTGGGTAAGAGAAAACTATGACAGGGCTGCACAAATTTACGCTCCAGGGGGGGTAACTCTTCAGGGCTGGGATAAGATCACAGATTTCTGGTTGGGACTCAGAGCCAGTTTAGGTCAAATAAAGTTTACAGCTGACCACTTAATCCATCGTGAGGATCCAAGAGAGCCTGAGCGGCTCGCCCTGCGCTGGACTGTAACTGGACAGCATGAAGGAAGAGGCCGATATGGAGAACCAAAAGGCAATCCACTTCATTTTTTGGGGATCAGTCACGCAGAATTACGCAAAGGAAGAATTTTACGCGAATGGGTTTTGCTGGATGAACTGGCAATTTGGCAACAAATTTTTTCTAAATTTTGAGTTATTCTTACTCCTTTTGGATAGGCATCTCTGATGGATATTGTTCGCTTCAATGAACTGATCCCCTGTCGCACTGCCTTCATAGATGCGCACACCCCGGGATCGGATCAGAAAGAAAATTACACTATCATTGGCGCTGGGGTCTCAGAATCACCTGATCAGCACGTTCATCTCAGTAAAACTCCTGGTTTCAATATTGGGGCAGCCGCACAACCTGCAGGGTGTACAAACTCCTTGCACAGCCACCGGACTGCTGAGGTATTCATCATCCACTCAGGAAAATGGCGATTTTTCTGGGGCTTGTACGGTGATAAAGGTGAAGTGGTCCTGGAAACAGGAGATGTGATCAGCCTTCCAACGCATATGTTTCGTGGTTTTGAGAACATCACTGAACTGAATGAATCAAATCCCAATGGCTACGGATTTATGTTCGCCGTACTTGGTGGGAATGACTCTGGAGGAGGAGTATTGTGGGCTCCACAAGTCATTGAAGCTGCCCAGGCGCATGGGTTGGTGCTACTTGAAAATGGGCTCTTGATTGATACACACCATGGTGAATCAATTCCTGATCGGATGCTCTCACGAAAACCCTTGGAAGGAGCTGACCTGTTAGCATTTGATCAAAACAATATTGAAGATCCAGATCGTGTTCTTGCAAGGAAATCTCAAAGTGGCAACCTCATTCTTGGCACTTCAGACAAGGCAAAAATTCGTGAAATGCCAGGATTTGAAATCTGTCGGGCTGTGGGTTTTGAGACTTTTGAATTGGAGGGTTCCAATCCTACGGTGTTGATCTGTAACGAGGGTCGCTTTCCCATTGAAGATCAGCTGATCGAGAAAGGGGATGTAGTTTATCTTGATGCAGGGGATTTCAATAAAATTGAGTTTTCCTCAGCTTGTGAAGTTTTTTTGGTAACCCCNACTTCTGATCCAGCTGGTCCCACTAAATACTTGTAAGGAGAAAAATATGTCTGGATTAGCGGTAACCCATGTGGGTTCACTCCCTCGCAGGCAGAGGGTGGTCGATCAAATTTTTGCAAGAGAGAAAAACGAACCTTGGGATCGGGTGGAATTTGACGGGATCATGGCTGAAGAGGTAGCCGAAACTGTCCGACTTCAAGAACAGGCTGGGGTAACGATTGTTAGTGATGGTGAAACCTCTAAAATTTCCTATGCAACTTATGTTAAAGATCGTTATTCCGGTTTCGCTGGTGATAGTCCGCGCCAACCTCCGGCCGATCTGAAAGACTACCCAAGCTTCCTCGAACGTTTAGCCAAAAGCGGTGGTACCCCCCAATATTCTAGACCCTGCTGTGTAGGACCGATCAGCCCTAAGGATTCTAACGATCTTCAAGCAGACATACAGCATTTAAAGGCTGCAATGGCCTCGAATTCTGTGGCCCAAGGGTTTATGAATGCAGCAAGTCCAGGTGTCATTGCTCTCTTCCTACCAAACCAATATTACCCAGACCATGAAAGCTATTTGATCGCCTTGGGAGAAGCACTGAAAACAGAATATCAAGGCATCACTGCTTCTGGACTTTCACTGCAACTAGACTGTCCAGATCTGGCCTTATCACGTCATATGCTCTTTACTGAGAAGTCTGATGATGAATTTCTTGATCTAGCAAGACTTCACATGGAAGTGCTCAACTCTGCCTTAGAGGGATTACCTGCTGAAAAAATTCGTCTTCACATCTGTTGGGGAAATTACGAAGGGCCTCATCACTGCGACATTGCTATGGAAAAAGTCTTTGACGTATTGATGTCTAGCAAAGCCCAATATCTACTCTTCGAAAATGCCAATCCAAGGCATGGGCACGAATGGTCAGTTTTTGAAGAAAGAAGTGCTCAAATTCCTGATGATAAGATTCTGGTTCCTGGAGTAATTGATACCACAACCAACTTTGTGGAACATCCAAAATTGATTGCGCAAAGACTTGAGAGATTTGTGAACTTCCTAGGTCGGGAAAGAGTTGTCGCTGGGACAGACTGTGGATTTGGTACTTTTGCAGGCTTTGGTGCAGTCGATCCCAAAATCGCTTACGCAAAACTCAGATCCTTATCTGAAGGAGCCAGCTTAGTCTGAAACGGTCAGCCTTAATTATTCTTTATGAACCCAACACAGAATCCAGCTTATCGACCAACAGCCCTGATTACAGGTGGAGTAGGAGGAATTGGCAGAGCAATCTGCCATACTCTGGCATTGAATGACTTCCGAGTGCTTTTTACTTACCGATCGAAAGCCGATGAGGCGCAGCAACTCGAAAAAGAGCTAGCTGGATCCGGACATCAGAGTTTCCGACTTGATGTTAGCGATTCTTATCAGCTTGATAAGCTTGCACTGACCATCTCTGAAAAAACTAATCAGCTCGATTTACTGGTGAATTGTGCTGGAATGACACGTTTTGTTCCTCATCAAGACTTGGAAAGTTTGGAGGATGAGTTGATTGATCAGATTTTTCAGGTCAACTGGCGAGGTTCTTTTTCAACAATTCGATCATTTAGACAACTATTGGAAAATAGTCCTGAAGCACTGATCATCAACATTTCTTCTATAGCAGGAAAAACTGGTGAGGGCAGTAACGTAGCCTACTGTGCATCCAAAGCTGCCTTGGACTCGATGACCAGATCCTTAGCACGGGCTTTGGCCCCTAAAATTCGAGTAGTCTCTGTTGCTCCAGGAGTGGTCGAAACTGAATTTATCAAAGGATTGGATCCAGAATGGCGAGAGAAACAACTGCGCAGAACACCAAGTGGCCATTTTGCTCAACCAGAGGAGGTAGGAAAAGCGATCCTTCATCTCTTCCAAGATTTAAAAAGCTTGAATGGCTGTCGTCTGGATTTAGACGGAGGTAGACCCCTTGGCTGACAAGTCACCTCTTTCAGGTATTGCTAAAACCATCCGCCGTTTCCACTCCTAAGAAAATTTCACTCNCAAAAAGACCCTCATCACACCTGAATTCAGCTAAAAGCTCTCAAAAGAGCNCCTCGATTAGGACAGATTTTTGCTTGCTAGANTACTCAATCTCTAAGGTTCATGGAGCGANCCCAACTAAATGGAAGATTGATGATATTGAAGAGACCTCACTTTCAAATTCCCTCACTTACTGAAGCCCAAGCCCTCCTGGAGCGAGTCAAAGAACAATTTCCCTTGAGTGAATTGCCCAGTCAACTTTGGGAATACGTTTACTACGACACTTTTGATTCAAGACTCTATAAAAATCAGCAACTGCTCCGTCAAGAGACCAGAACTGACGTAGGAGACGAATCCTGGCTCTGCTGGCTCAGTTTAACAGGGAATCGAGTTCTACAGCGTGGACGCTCCCCTGTTCAGGAGTCTATCATTCAACAACTTCCTTCAATACCGCTTCGACCATTGCTTGAGCCTATTCTTTACCCAAGGGCTCTCTTAAGTCTGTTTAAAATTTCAGTTCAGCAGGAATGGTTCGTTTGGAAAAACAAGGACGACAAGACCNTTCTTCGCGTGATGCTAGAATCAACACAACTATTCCGTGAAAATCAACTAGNAGATCTCCAACANCGTCTGATAATTCTTCCTTTNCGTGGATATCCCAAGCCGTCCCANCAAATAAATCGATTTTGTCGTGAGGAAGGTCTGGAGGAACTTAACGAGGATCTTTTCCAAATTGTCTGCACAAAATTGGAACTGAAACCTGGAAGCTACCAGCCCAAACCAAAATTGAAACTTTCACCCTTGGGCAGAACCGATCAAGCTCTTCGAACAATTCTTGGTGAAAGCACAAAGGTGATGGACTTAAATCATCAGGGTACGATCGAAGCTCCAGATACAGAATTTCTACATGATTTCCGAGTTGCTTGTCGGCGAGTACGGTCGGCGCTGAACCAATTGAAGGGGGTTTTCCCTCCTGAACAGATTCAAGGTTTTCGAGATGACTTCGCTTGGTTAAGTGATCAAACAGGCCCCACTCGAGACCTGGATGTTTATCTCCTTGACTTCAATTCATACCAAACTCAACTACCTGAAGAACAGCAAGCTGATCTTGAAGCTTTTCGGGAACTTCTGCTTACAGAAAATGCCAAAGAACAAAAACTTTTAGCAAAGAATCTTCAATCCAAGCGTTTTCAAAAATTTCGCTCGACCTGGGAGCAATTTTTAACAGATGAGAATCCTTCTACAACTACTGGAGGAGCAGCAGAAGTTCGCAAAACCGCATCAAAAAGACTCCTTAGAAGTTATCATCGTTGCTTAGCTGAGGGGAAAGCGATTGACCAAGATTCTCCTGATGAAGCTCTCCATGACTTGAGGAAGAGTTGTAAGAAATTAAGATATTTACTAGAGTTTTTTGAAAGCCTTTGGTCCGCAAAAGAATTCCAAGGGATTCTCAAACCCCTCAAAGCCCTTCAAGAAGATCTAGGTCAATTNAATGATTGTTCTGTACAGCAGGAATCTCTAAAAAATTTTGGAGATATGCTAGCCAAGCAGCAACCTGTTCCAGCCCAGACTTTGGTGGCGATGGGAATGCTTGTCAGTACCCTAAACCAAAGACAGGCCGAGGCACGTCAGCGTTTCCAAGGCAGTTTTAGTGGATTTGCTTCGACTCGCACTCAGAATCGTTTCAATCTTCTTTTTCAACAGCCAACCGTCGCTGAGGAGCTGAACTGATGCAAATCTTGGCTTCTTATAACATCAAAGGTGGGGTTGGAAAAACCGCTACTTCTGTAAATTTGGCTTTTCAAGGGGCACATGAAGGGGCAAGAACACTGATTTGGGATCTTGATCCACAGGGAGCAGCGACCTTCTATTTTAGAGTTAGACCAAAAATCAAAGGGGGTTCCAGGGCTTTGCTGAAAGGTCGTCATGATCTTGCCGATCTGATCAAGGCTACCGACCACGACAACCTGGACCTTCTACCTTCCGACTTTTCATACCGGACGATGGATCTCCTGCTTGACGACACCAAGAAGCCTAATGAGCGACTCAAGTTACTTTTAAGTCCTCTAGCTGGAGAATATGACCATGTTTTTCTAGATTGCCCGCCAGGACTGACATTGCTATCAGAAAGTATATTTGAAGCTGCGAATGTGCTTGTGGTCCCGGTCATACCCACCTCTCTATCACTTAGAACGCTTAAGCAATTGGTGGAATTTCGTCGCAAGAAGCAATTGCGAAATTTCAAGATGCTCGTATTCTTCTCAATGGCTGATCGACGCAAGCAATTGCATCGAGACCTAATGCAAATGATACCTCGCAAATATCCGAATTTTCTGAAGACAAATATCCCATATTCAACTGAAATTGAGCGGATGGGAATTGAGCGAGCCCCAGTAAGCTGCTTTGCAGAAAACAGCAAATCAGCACAGGCCTATCAGGAACTCTGGCAAGAAGTGAAAGCCCACCTCCCGGCCTGGTAATTCAACTTTTCAATCCATTGATTACATGCCTGAATCTCCCGTGTCTGCCCAAAAGACACCTCGTCCTCTTTCGGCATTCCGACGTGCNGAAGCAATGTCCCACGATCTTTCACAGCTACCGGGCAAAGGTCCATCGTATTTTGACGATGCGAAATTAGCTGGATTACTAAGCAAAGAGAATATTGAGGAACAAATCCAATGGCTTCGGCGACTGGATGTAGACAGTTACATCCAAAGAGTTGTAAATCCGTCTGAAAATCAAAAGCGTCTCAGTTCTGCTGAAGTCATACAGCAGCTCGGAGGAGGTCTTATTCAAGAAGAGATCGAAGGACCTCTCTATCTGGCCGAAGTCGAATTTCAGATCGGTGCTCTCAAGAGAAGAATTGGGTTTGTTGCCCAAGATCACAGGGTTCAACATGGAACTTGGGACCCTAAACATCATCGACGAGCAGCAGATAAGCTGGGGTTCTTTGCTATCCATGGCATGCCAGTAGTGACTTTTATTGACACCCCCGGAGCCGTTGCCACTGCTGAAGCCAATCTTGACAATCAATCTCACAGTATCTCATTTTTGATTGCCGAAATGGCAAATCTACAGTTACCAACTGTTGGNATTGTTTTTGGGGCTGGATACAGTGGTGGAGCAATTCCGCTGGCAACCACAAATGTGTTGCTTGCGACCAAAGATGGGGTATTCAACACGATTCATCCTAAAGGACTTAGCAACATAGCTCGTAAGTACAACTTATCCTGGCAGGAGTGTGCGAAATTTATGGGAGTTTCCTCTTATGAACTTTACTCCAGTGGATATTTTGATGGGATTATTGATTTCTCGTTAGACCAGCCCGGAAAAATTTCTAATCTACGGGAAGCAATACTCAGTGGAATTGAAATAACAGAGCAAAATGCTCGACTTTTCCTCAAAGAAAACTCCTTTCTTTTCGACCACTACAAAGAAAACATTAAGCACTATCTCAATCCNAGTGAGCTNCAAATCGTCGCAAATCGGAGAACTCACAAACCTCCNACAGGAACCCTAAACGTTTTTGGGTCAGCNTATCGCTTCATGCGNGGGCTNAAGATNCGTCAAAAAATTCAAAGTGAATCCCTGAAGAATTACTCAAGACTCAGCAGCAAGACTGCCAAGACCCCAATTGGCACATTGACGGAAAGGATTGAGCAGGAGCGACAAGAAAAATTCAAGAAGTGGCTTCAGGCCCCCATTGAACTTCGCTACCAAGAGGANTTGAACAAACGATACCAAAGATTCCTGGAAACAAAGGCAGAGCGAGATGTAGAACGGACCAAACTCTTCGCTTTTTTTGTGGGGGACCCCAAGGACAACTTTGAAAAGGCACTGGAAGAATTGACCCTAGAGGTGTTGATTTATCTTTACAACTTTTGGAAGGACAGCACCCGCGAGAACATGATTCAACTGCATGATTTTCTTAAGGAAGCAACCCTNTCCGAGATACATGAAAATCCCTCATTACTAGACGTTCTGCTTGTCCCTGAAGTGAATCAAAGTTTACAACAAAACTTCCAGAACATCCTGCTCTTTGACATGCTTTACGATGGAGTAATTGAAAGCCTTCCCATGATTGCAGGCGAATTGAAAGGGACAAATCATATCTCNCAGCAATCAGTAGAGAAGCTTTTTGAAAATTCTTTCAACATAGCCTTGAAGGAATTTGAAAAGATGGAACTTCAGCTTGAAGGTGATTGGGTGCGTCAGAGCTTCTTCAAGTGGCTNGCCCAGTTCATAGCTCAAAAGAACTGTGACACTGTCATGGCAACGATAAGTGGCTGGAAAAGAATTGTCTATCCGAGGATGTCTCCGCCTTTATTTGGAGTGGTGCGCTACTATTTCTCAGGATTGCTACCCTCGCTTTATAAAGCTCAACTTGGTGAGAGCAAGTTTCAGGGTAAGATCACTCCACGAAACATCGGAATCAAAGACTTCTGGAATCGACTAGATCAAGCCTATAAGGATTTACTNATTCAGAATCTGTTGAGAGATTACAAGAAGAACCACATTGAACCAAAGCAAATCCTTGACAAGTATTTTGCTAACTTCAAGGAGCTTAACGCCGAGAAGATCACCGCAAATCCCGTCAATTTC
This sequence comes from Deltaproteobacteria bacterium, assembly GCA_002683655.1. GTDB lineage: Bacteria > SAR324 > SAR324 > SAR324 > NAC60-12 > JCVI-SCAAA005. Next base: position 2,216 of record NYTS01000035.1, on the reverse strand, counting down.
CCAGGATTTCGCCAAGCCATTGAGCAAGCTCTTGACAACGGGATTGCTCCNTGTGGAGTAGTTACAGGTATTGCTAGTTTCACGGGTAACAGATCGACAACCAAGGTCGGTTTGGTCCTGAGCAACACTCGTTTTCAAGCTGGAGCCTTTGACATGGCGAGTTGTGAGAAGGTTTGTCTGCTTCTTGATGAATGTGCCCAGCGCAACCTTCCTGTAATCTTTTTCATTTCTTCAGCAGGTATGCAAACCAAGGAGGGGGCCGGATCTCTCTTCTCGATGGGAACGATGAACGATCGTTTGACTCGCTTTGTCAAGGACCATGATCTTCCCGTGATTTGCTTTGGATTCAGAGACTGTGTCGGGGGNGCTCAAGCGAGTTTCGTAACTCATCTTCTGGTGAAAACGTACTATCTCTCAGGGTCCCAAATCCCTTTCGCTGGGCAACTTGTTGTTGAGAGNCACCTTCCAGCATCATCTACTCTCGCCAACTANCTCAGCCAAANAGACGGAACAATGGATGGCCTGGTTGAAAATCCATTTGATGAGCAAATTGATCACGCTTTGCGCCAGATTGATCCAAGTATTCCAATGCCAAAGCTTTCAATTCATGAAGTGATTTCAAGGACACTGACTGGTGAGTATAACCTCTCTGCACAGCTAGATCAGGAAGTTGAATCCNTTGAAAAAGCTGAGTTGATGCAAAGCGACATCAAAAGAGTCCTTGTCCATGCTAGAGGATGTACTGCTGCAAGATTGATCCAAGCTTCTCAAGAACATGGCATTGAAGTCGTCCTTGTCCAATCTGATCCAGATATGGAGAGCTACCCAGCTCAATTGCTTCAGGAAAACGATCGGCTGGTTTGCCTTGGTGGAAACACTCCTCAAGAAAGCTATTTGAATGCGATGAGTGTCATCAGAATCGCTGAGATTGAGGGAGTAGACGCCATTCATCCAGGAATTGGCTTCCTTTCAGAATCACCACAATATGCCCGTATTTCCCGAGAACATGGTTTAAACTTTATTGGACCACGTTCTGATAATATGGACCTGATGGGAAACAAATCTAATGCGATCAATACAGCAAAGAGACTCAAGATTCCTGTTGTTCCAGGTAGTGAAGGTGCCTTGGCAAATCCATCTGAAGCTTCAAACGTAGCTGAAGAAATCGGTTATCCTGTGCTGATCAAGGCTGCCCATGGTGGGGGTGGCAAAGGCATAGCGGTTGTTGAACAGCCAGGTCAATTGGAACCGATGTTTATTCGGATGTCGAAGGAAGCACTGAATGCCTTTGGCAACGGTGATTTGTATTTGGAAAAATTCATTCGCTCTTTGAGACACTTGGAAGTCCAAGTTCTTCGTGACCTTCAGGAGAATTCTCATTTGCTGGGTATTCGAGACTGTTCGGTCCAGCGAAATTATCAGAAACTCATTGAAGAGAGCGCATTTGATCTACCTAAGAAAATTCAGGATCAACTCTTCAAATACTCTAGAATATTGATTGATGAAATTGATTATGTTGGCGCAGGAACTGTTGAATTTATCTACGACCTAGGAGAGCAAAAGATCTACTTCATGGAGATGAACACACGTCTTCAGGTGGAACATCCTGTCTCTGAAATGGTCACTGGGGTGGACTTGGTTAATCAACAGTTTTCAGTAGCGAAAGGCAACAGCCTTGAAAGCTTGGAGATCCGTCTGCAGGGACATGCAATGGAGCTTCGGATCAATGCAGAAAGAGTTGATTTGGACTCTTCAGGTTCCCTTCGTTTTGTACCAGACCCCGGAAGAGTTACTGAAGCCTACTTTCCTGCGGAAGAAAACATCCGAGTTATTCAAGCTGTGACCAATGGTTCAATGGTTCCACCTTTCTACGATTCTCTTGTAGCCCAAATCATCGCCTGGGGTGAAGACCGAAAAGATGCAATTCAACTGCTACTTGATTACCTGAGTAGAGTGAAACTTCATGGTATTTCCACAAATCTGGTATTAGCAAAGAGAATTTTGCAGGATCAGGATTTTCAGGATGGGAATTTTGACACTCGCTATCTAAAGGGTCTGTTTTCAAGAATCAACCCCCAAGAGCTAATCAAGGAATCTAAGCTTGAAGCTGGAGGTTCAGCGGTGTCGCTGGATGAGTCCAGTGTTCGTTTCGAGAATTCGAAAGAGTGGAAAATTCTTTCACCACAAATGGGAGGCTTTTACCGTTCTCCTTCTCC
>NYTS01000034.1:37903-47949 GCA_002683655.1 Deltaproteobacteria bacterium | reverse complement strand
GCTTGACAGCACGATTGTTCGGGCCCATCAACACAGTGCTGGNGCAAAAAAAGNGANCNCCANCGAAGAANGTATCNGNCGCTCCAGNGGAGGTCTGACGGCCAAGATCCNGGCAACCTGCGATGCGCTCGGTAATCCAACGGGCTTTTATCTGAGTCCTGGTCAAGCCCATGATCTGCANGGTACGGATGTCTTGCTGCCTGCCCTTTTGGATCAGATCCAGGCCCTGCTGGCAGACNTTGCTTATGCTGCAAAAGCGCGAGTCTTGGATCGCTTGGAACAGTGCCAAATCGAAGCGGTGATTCCGCCAAAGTCTAATCGCAAGCAACCTTGGGAGTTCGACCAAGACAAGTATCGTTGGCGACACCTGATTGAGAACCTCTTTGCCAAGTGGTAGCAATACCGGGGGATTGCTACCCGTTACGATAAGCGAGCCTGTGCTTTTTTGGGAGGTATCCACTGGATAGCTGCTATTATCTGGCTAAATTGATGACAGGCCCTAGAAAACTATTTGGGATGTTGAATAACGGTGAAGAGCGAGGCAAAGCGCTCCAGAAGCGCATCAACTGGAATTTCTGGATCAATCTGAGATTGAATGAAAGTACCCAGCACGAGAGAGATCAACAAGGTGGCCTCTCCCTCAGAAACACCNAACATTTTTTGGAACAGTTGACGACGTGANTGGATTACCTTACGCAGCTTCTCTGCAATCACAGATGACTCAGCGGACATCGCTAAAAACTCTAGCATCAAGCTCTCACCCGCTGCATGCGAACGAGTGAATTCCAAAAATTGTTTCAAAGCATTCTCCTGACTCGCAGAAGAAGTCTGTGGTAGCTGATTTTCATCAAAAAACCNTGTGATGGCCCCTTGTTGTGTCTGCTCAAGCAGCGCTAGCAGAAGGCCTTCCTTGGAGCCAAAATAGTGGTGAACCAGTCCATGGTTTACCCCTGCATACTCTGCAATCCGTTTGATAGTAGTCCGTCTGTGCCCTTCCTTGATCAGGCATTCACGAGCTCCCTGCAGCAGTTTTTTTTCGGTCTCATTCATTGCTAGCTTCTAGATTGTATGATCGGAGAGATCCCCGCGCTAAGCCGGTCTCTTTCTTTAGAAACAAGGGTGAGAAGGCTATTTTAGAGAACTCCTTGATTCGATCCGAGGGTGCACCTTGAGCCATCAGCGCAAGGGCATTACTCAATTGATTATCAATATAAGCTACTGCTGTAGGAATGCTGATCTCCTTCGTAAAATCACCACGCTGTTGACCACAAATGACAAAATGCTCAATCATTTTCATTTGCTGTTGCTGGCATAAATGAAGCTGTGCTAAAGCTTTTGGACCTAGTTTGTCTCCCCGAACATCCCTCATTTTTACTAACATACAACCGGGTGGAATATCTTCATTCCGATCATCTAGAATCATATCCATCAGCATCCCAAAAACTTCAACACTTGACCTGCCCTCTAGATTTAATTCAGCCAGCAGGCAATTGAACCAATCGAAATACATCTTAATCGCTAGTTCCATCAATTTATCTTCACTATCAAACTCACGATAAAATGAAGTTTTTGCGATGTTGGCTTTTCTGCATATTTCGTTCAGCGAGACATTTTGAATTCCTTTAGCCCAGTAAAGGTACATGGCAATCTCAACAACATTTTGGTGATCAACCTTTTTTGGGCGTCCTCTCAAGGGTATTGAAAGATTATGATTCATTTTATACTGACTGGTTTTTTATTTTGACAGCTTCTAAGAAAAAACTTACTTACTTAAATAAGTACCACCTGGTATATAATATCAATCACAGAGGATTTCAAAATGAAAAAAGTGTTGTTAACAGGCATTTCAGGGTACATCGGTCTTCACTGTGCGAGTGAGCTTCTGAAAGCTGGATTTTCAGTGAGGGGAACAGTACGCAATGCAGCAAAACACGCAGAGGTCAGCGAAACTCTCACATCCTCATCAATGGACCTTTCAAATCTCGAAATGGTTGAAGTGGATCTAACCTCTGAAAATGGGTGGTTCGATGCTGCCTCTGGGTGTGATTATTTGATGCACGTTGCTTCTCCCTTCACAATTGCCAATCCCAAGTCAGAAAATGAAATGATTGAGCCAGCAGTCCAAGGTACTTTGCGGGTTCTTCAAGCCGCAAATCAAGCAAATATCAAAAGAGTTATTTTGACCAGTTCAATTGTAGCAATGATGGGAGACAAAAAGAGTGGGACCTTCACACCTGAGGACTGGACAGACGTTAATGCAAAAGATGTCAGCACGTATGCTAAAAGCAAGACTTTGGCAGAAAGAGCTGCATGGGATTTTGTGAAGCACCGAACCGATCAAAACAAATTTGAACTTGTTGTGCTAAATCCTGGGGGCGTTTTTGGTCCTCCTCTTGGGAAAAATATTGAAGGACAGTCGCTGGCAGTTCTGGCGCAGATGTTGAGTGGGAAACAGCCTGTTGTTCCAAATGCGGCCTTCACAATGGTNGATGTGCGTGATGTTGCCAAAATACACGTTCAAGCGCTCATACACCCAGACACAGCTAATCATCGCTTCATCTTATCGGGCACTACCCCGCAGAGCTTTGCGAGTGGTGCTAGAATTTTGAAAGATGCCCAATACAAAGGGCCGAGTACACTAGTCGCACCAGATTTTATGATCAAATTGATGTCATTATTTGACCGAGAAGCAAAAGGTCTTTTAGGATTTCTAGGCAGCTCAGTCAATGCTGATAATTCTAAGACAATTGAAATGTTCGATTGGGATCCAATCCCATTTGAAAAATCTATATTGGAAAGTGCATCTGTTGTGAAAATACTCCTCAATTGAACACTAATTTTAGAAATTTAAAAAATTCTCATACTGAATAATTGAGAAAATCAAATTCAATTTGATGATTCTTAGGAAGAGTCTGTGAAAGATGCAATCAACTCTATTTTTTGATGCTAAATGGATCTAGGTAACGAACACATCCCAAAACTTGTACGTCAAATTGCTATCCCCGCGAGTGTGGGTATGTTCTTCAATACCATGTACAATGTTGTGGATACTTTTTGGGCGGGTCAATTATCCCCAGAAGCCCTCGCAGCCCTCTCTTTATCACTCATCCCATTCATTGGATTATTGGCAGTGGGCATCGGATTGGGGCAGGGAGCCAGTGCGCTCATTTCTAATGCACTGGGAGCGGATGACGATGACAAAGCCAGTCGTTTGATGGCTCAAGCACTGTCATTAGCATTTGCAGTTTCCGCAGTGATCGTTGTTATTGGGCTTGTCATCACCCCATTTTTGTATCGTGGAATGGGAGCTAGTGGAGAGTATCTAGAGCTTTCTCTGGACTACATGAACTGGCTGATTTACGGCAGTGGAACGTTTATCTTTGCATTTGTGATCAATAGCGGACTCAATGCTCAGGGGGACACAAAATCTTATCGAAACGCATTAATCTGCGGGTTTTTTGCCAATGTAATACTTGATCCATTATTTTTGTTTGGATGGGGTTTTTTTCCTGCTCTTGGACTGGAAGGAATTGCGATTTCAACAGTCCTCATTGAACTGGGAGTGGTTACTTATTTATNTATAAGGCTACTCTCTTCTAAATTGGGGAAAAATTTATTTTTTAGAAAATTTTTACCACACGTAAAAACTATTGCTGATTTAGTGAAACAGGGATTTCCAGCCAGTTTAAGTATCTTATTTATCTCCCTAAATTTTTATGTGATTTTACATTTTATTTCTGATTTTGGAAAAACTTCAGTTGCGGCTTATGGTGTATCCACAAGAATTGTTCAAGTGATGCTCTTACCATCCATTGGTTTAAATACGGCTGCGTTGTCCTTGACCGGATTTAACTTCGGTGCCAATAATCTTGAACGAGTCAATCAGACTTGGAGAACTTGCTTCCATTATTCATTGCTGCTGACAGCTTTTGGGGGCATCCTCCTTTTCTGCTTTCCAGAATTTTTGCTGAAATTGTTTACCGACAGTGAAGAAATCATCGAAGTAGGCCCAACTCTACTTCGAGTTGAGGCAGTATTNCTCACGGCATACACCACCATTTTCCTAGGAACTTCCGTCTTACAGGGCCTCAAGAAGCCGATGTTTGGCATGATCCTTAGTATCTACAGGCTCATTGTTGCACCTGTCATCTTCTTTTGGGTCTTCTCTGAGATACTAGGCTATGGCTTGAATGGCATCTGGGCAGGGATCTTCCTTACAACAGTAAGTGGAGCGCTGATCACCTGGTTCTATCTTAATAGAACTTTGAAAGAATTATCCTAATTCTTGATTGATAAAAGTTCAAAGTAAGTATATGGAAAGATGTTACATTAAATTTGAGATTTTTTATTCTTGTATTGAAGACTACTTTAGTGTGCTTAAATTATAATTAATTCTTTAAAAATTTCTATTTTCAAATTTGTATCATTTTTTATTTTTGAACAGTAACTTATTTCCATAATATGTATATCTGATTCTTGAAGAATTGCACCATACAAATCTATGCGAATACTAATTATTGGCGCTGGATCAGTNACTCGTACAATGATCAAATCAGCATTAAAATTTTCCTGGTTTAGAGAGCTTTCAATAGCAGATCCAAACAGTAAAAATATAGAACACCTCAGAGTTCATTTCCCGAATTTTATATTTCGGAAATTCACAAGTATTGATGAAGCATTATCTTCTTCATCATATGACTCTGTCTGGGTTAACACTCCATCACATCTTCATTACGAACATATATTTCATTCTCTGCCTAAAACAAGTCAGACTTTAGTAGCAAAGCCACTAACAGATAGCTACAAGAAAAGTTGTGAAATTGTTTCTNTAGCCAAACTTAAAAATGTANTACTCTCAGTAGCCCACCAAATGCGCTACCATGAACACATCCAACATATTACTCAATTAATTAGTGAAGGGTTAGTTGGCAAANTTGAATCAATAATTTTTCATAACTCCAAAAATCGCCCAGAAGTTGGCAATCTAANTAGCTTTCTCCATCCTGTACTTTATGAAATGACATGTCATCATTTCGACATCATTTCTTCTTTCCTCAAAGGTTTCAAAGTATCATCAGTTTATTGTTATGGTACAAATCCGTCGTGGTCAAATTATAGATCTAATTCAGTAATTGATGCAGTAATCCAGTTTGAAAATAATATTATTTGTAATTATCATGCAGCTTACTCTTCACAATCTCCGTATTATTCTATTCGAATTGAGGGTAATAAAGGAACATTAAAATTTGATGGATTACACATGTCAATAAATCAGGGAATACTNTCGTTTGCGCCAGTAGGTGAAGCTTTCAAAGTAATTCAAAATTTCGATAACGATTCAAATTCTGATGTGTGGTATGAATTCTTAAAAGATTGGTACAAGAACATTGATTCACCTTTTACTTTTCATGCTGAGGCTCAGGAAAATTTAGAAATTTTAAAGNCGATTGATCTGTGTATACTTTCGAACGAGAATTTGATCACAGTTACGAACTAGGTTATCTGCTTGGAGCATAATGGAAGCTAGAACGGTCATTGATTCTAGTGCTTATGTGTAGATGAGTTCGTTGCTGTTGATTTACAAACAACCAAATTGCATCAGAAGCACTCCTAGAGCATAAAGTCAATTTTCTGTCTAGGAAAGAAGACACAAGACCGTGTTTAACACTTAAATTATCTCCAGAAAGTCCTTTTCTGGTATCTTACAAAATTGTTGGCTTGGTAGGGTTTGATACCAGTAAGCTGTCGATGCGATATCATCCTGTAGTGGTAAGTAGCGACGGTCATTGCGCCAACCAAGGGCCTGAATAGTGACGCGCAGATCCTGGTCAAAACGTACCGGATCCGTGATGTGCCAGCGGTACATGCCAAAGCGGGTTTGGGAGTGATACACTCCATCGGGACGCAGGATCTGGGGTAAGCCAGCATAAGCTGTAGTGAACTCTTCGTACTGCTTGGTTTTCTTGTTTTCAAAATTATAGGAACCACAGAAGTAGTCCTCCGTCCCTGTTCCACAAATGGTGGGAAACTCCTCATCTCCATCAAGAAAAAACTTGATCTCACCTTCGCCCCACCAGCCCGAGTTGTTAACTCCCCAGGCCATATAAGTACCTACATAGCGTCCCTTTCCCTGCACACCATCCAGAATCGTGTAGTCGGTTTTGTAGGGCAACGGATTGACCCGGCGAAACTGAGCGTGGAAATACCCAGCCTGTGGACTGATTTCACCGAGAGAGTAGTTGATCTGATAGTACAGTGTTATCTCCTCGTCCCCAATGTTTTCCAGTGTGATACGACAACGCTTGGCAAAAGGCATTGGCCAGTAGCAGTTGAAGGCACTCCCCGGATTCACACAAACCGCCAGTGAGGAAACCGGCGCAAACTTTCCCCAGCCACACGCAAAGAAATCTCCGATTGGACACTCTACAGCTGGATATTCCTGATCATCCCAATAAAAACGTAGGATGCTAAAGCGCCAGTTGCCCGTGTGAGTCATCCAGATCTGCTCGATCGTCCCCGGCCCGTCAATCATAGCCAACTCAAAGGTCTGCCCACTTTGGATCTTGACGGAAGGGGAGATTTTCCAACCTGGACCAAGGCCCTTCGCACAGTCTTCACCCGTACCCGTGGTAGCTCTTCCACCCTGACCCTTTGCACCTGTAAAGTTCTCAGGGCTAATTGATCTTGATTTTGAATTATCAAGAACACTCAGATTAGTTAGATTCATAAATGCTCTTCTTCTGATTGAATCTCCTCACACTCACGTCTTGCATCCAGCAAAAAACACTGTTGCTACCCTCCTGTGATGTCCTTGATCATCCGTAAATTTCCAGCGGTCAAACCCCCATCGACATTCAGGGAAGCCCCGTTGACGAAGCTCGCTTCATCCGCACTGAGGAAAGCGACCGCAGCAGCGATGTCTTCGGGTCGTCCAATTCGACCAACTGGATACCAACTCTTCACCAGTTCAAAGACATCTGGTCGCGAGTCCTTACGAGTTTGCCAGACTGGTGTTTCAATGGTACCCGGCAGCACCACATTGGCGCGAATGCCTTTTGGACCATATTCAATTGCCAGGGTCTGAGTGAAGGAAATCACCCCAGCCTTGGCTGCGCTGTACGCGGGGTTGCCAAAGGATTGGGCTCCATTCACCGAAGAGATATTGGTGATTACACCTTTGCCTCGGGCTTCCATATCCGGCAGGAATAGACGGGTCAGCATATAGTGTCCAGTTAGATTTAGGGCGATGTCCTGGTTCCAGTTTTCCAGCGTGGTCATAGCATAGTTCTCCGCAAAAGCTGCTCCCGCATTGTTGACCAGCACATCAATGGTACCGAAGAACAGGGTTGCTTCCTTGTGAACTTTCTCCACATCGGCCTCACTGGTGATATCAGCCTGAACGAAGAGAGCTTTTNTATCTTGTTGTTTCAGCTCTTGCTCGACCGTTTGACCGCCCTTAAGATCTTTGTCAATCAGAATGATGTTAGCTCCCTCAGCGGCCAACCTCAGACAGATGGCGTGGCCAATCCCAGAACCTCCTCCACTGATGAGCACGTTCTTTCCTGAGTAACGCTGCATACTTTCCCTTTCTTGTCGATGGGTGAATCAATATTTCATCGAGATGAGTCAATCCAACAAGGCAAAGGCTTCCTGAGCCCAGAGTAGGTTGGGTTCTGGCAGAAAACCATAATTGTAGAAGCTGATTCCACAAGGCTGGAGCGTCTTGAGTTGCTCCACCACGCTGAGCAGTTGGGCCTTGCTATCCAAATCGGGAGGGGCAGGGCGTAGGATGAAGTTTAGTGAAACCTCATCGCCCACACGGCGTCTCACATCCCAGGAGTCCATGAAGATTTCATCTGCTCCATTCTGATACGCACAGGAATCAACCCCATCAAAGAGCTCTGATAGTTTCGTCAATCCAGTTCCCTCAATCCAGCAACCCGCTGTCGGACGTTGTACTGTGGGGATCAGGTTCAGACGTACATGCTTGGGCAACACATCTCGAACAGACTTGATCAACTCNGAAACAATCTGCTCCTGAGCTCGGAGATAGGCCATCAGATCGGGCTCCTGGATCAAGTCTGCAAGAAACCAGTGCATCGCCATCGAATCCTTCGGGTAAATCCCAGAAGCAAAGAACTGGTTTAGTCGTCTTACAACCCACTCCTGCAGCTTGTCAGCATTCACCCCAAAGGAACTCNCCTTGCGCTTGGTATCTGCCGAGAANCAAAGNGCCAACANGGCNTGTGCNTGAAAATCCAGTGGGACAAAGCCAAACTCGTGGTGATAGCCATGCCAGAANGGCANGTAGCCTGGGGTNTCCAGGGTNATGCACTCCACGACTCTCGATCGATGCNAGGTCCTGACACAGCGCCCGCACATAGTGCTGCACCTCGTCATTNGCTGGGCAGAGATTGTAGATGTAGGGATCCCCGAAAGCATTCCTTACACAAAGTTCCGGATGCTCCAATCCCTGNGGACTGTTATGGGTGCANACGGTCCAGGCCTTGAGTCGCAAGTCCTTGTTNTATTTTGACCANTCCCGAAAGAAATCATACTGATCCAAGACNGGATTCCNCTTNGGCTGAATNCTTCCNTAGAGTTGCCGATTCGGTTCAAAATAGACCGTCCCATCCANAGGAAAGTAGATTTTCTGCTTNGCCCGGGGNCGGGTAAACTTACCAGCGTGATAGCTGGANGCCANGCANACCNTNTTGGCCCCAAGCNNTTGGATCNTNTCCAGNGCTGCCTGNGGGCCTTCCTCTGCCAGATCCCAAGCATAGACAAAAAAACCTTTCTCCATCCTCAACTCCTTNGTTATCCCCAGATTTTTCCTTTGACCACCANTTTTTCTGNNATCANNCGCTTNTCACCAAGCANCANTTCNTGNTTGACNTCNTAGTACTCAAAGCGTCCNTCCTCAATNCTGAGNACNGCNGCATCNCCAGGNCTNCCCACNTNCAANTTNCCNAGNTCTNGNCGTTNAATNGCNTCNGCAGGNCGNGTNGTNGAAGCCCGNATNACATCCATNAGNGGCATNCCNANNCANAGNAANTTNGACATNGTNACCAANATGTCAAAGGCNGGACCATCNACACTCATNANNTGCACNTCGCTNCTNATCGTATCNGGNAGGAAATCCTGNTCNAGCATCTTNCGNCTGACNTGNAANGANAGTGATCCNCCACCGTGGCCCAAGTCAAAGATNATCCCNCGTTCNCGNGCGCGAGTNACNGCTTCNCGAATACTNCCATTGCCNTAGAGAGGNGCNTTNGGAAANGGTCGNAAGCAGTGNGTCAGNACNTCNCCAGGACGCAGGTANTTNAGNACGTCATCNCGATCNGGTGGTGGNAAATCCACGTGNGTCATNAANGGNANNCCNGTCTCTTCNCCAACCTCNCGAGCAATNTGGAGTGGCNTCATNCCNGCGNTGCCNCTTGCGTAACGGCCAATCCGCACCTTNATNCCNACNATGCTNTCCCGNTACTTCNCAATCGCTTCNATGCACTCGTCGNTATCNAGNAANCGGATATCTTCACACTCCGGAAAGAGNTTCGCNTTCTTCTTNCTGAAACCNCAGATACCTGCAAANGANATGTTGANGAATCCNAGAATNCGAAGATCNGTNTTGTCAGCNATGAAGTGNTTGAGNCCNCCAAAGTTTCCNGCCCCNGCACTNCCNGCNTCNANNAANGTCGTTGTNGCNCTNCGNCCAGCAATGTCNTCNGCNTTNACCCCNAGACCNGTNNCNCCCCAGTAGACNTGNGTGTGTAGNTCNATCANCCCTGGACACACNATGCAGNCNGANACATNNTGNACCTCCTTGGCCTCNANNGGACTGTTGCNNTCCAGAATCGCNNANATCTTGCCNTCNNTGAAAGCAANATCTTTTTGTGCNTCCAAACCCACACTNGGNTCCATCACNCGTCCNCCNTTNAGGAGNAGATCTACTTTGCCTGTCATTCNTTTNCTCGNTTNAAATTAANCTTCAAATTCNANGGCAATCACNGCACAGCANTTGCCCTTCACNACTTTTCCAATCATNC
>NYTS01000034.1:0-37703 GCA_002683655.1 Deltaproteobacteria bacterium | reverse complement strand
ACNGTNGATNNCTGNTNNTCNNCNNGNNAAATTNCCAGATGNCTCANCATNNTCTGNACTCNACGNTTGNAGATGGANAGTNCNTCACTTNGNACAANTCNNCCNCCAGCCATCTNNGTACCGANNGTNGTNAANNCAGCTNGGACTGCCNNAGCNCCNGCAGTCCTNGGATCTCNANGATTNTNGANCACGACNGTNNANGGAGCNNCAAANGCCNNNGCNATCGCAATATTGCGCTCNAANTGNTCTTTCTCNAGNGCNGGTTCAACAATCGCACTNGGNAGAAGNTNCNGGGAACTGCCTCCNGAGTGGAGGTCTNNGTANGCATCTNCGACAGGGAAGAGNTGGTCGTTCAGATAGAAANANATCTGCTCAGTGATCGANCCATANGGATCNCCNGNAAAGGTNCGATTCAGNTTCAACCCNTCCAGNGGANANANNCNTTGNCCNGCCTGTGTNGCAGANTTGTTCAGGNTTGGNATCAGGATCAANCTNCCTGAAANACGAGCTGGAATCCAGATCTCTNNCCANCTCCGAGATGNNGANNGGNCCTTCGTANTCGTCNCCNTGATTACCTCCNGTCAGGATCANNGTAGGNCCNCTACCATTTTTNATCACAGCAATCGGCACCTGNTGAACTCCCCANNCNTCNTTGTTCGGTGACTGTGGGATATTGATGTGNCCAAACTGTTTGCCGTCTNNCTCCAGATCCACNGTGAGGAAGNCNGAGGAGNGANGAGNTNACTGCGTGTTNANGTNGTTCCCNAAAAATTGACAAGAATTCAAACCTTNGNTTTNCTCCNCATCTTCTCNAATCTGCGTACCATTTTCTTTATCCGCTGCGTTTGCAAGATTTTTGGTTCNATTNTTTACNNANTTTTNTGCTNNNNCANNATNATTCNATTTTTTACTGANTTGNAGATGAATCTGANAATTGNNGNNAANTCAANAGATGGCTANNGTNAANAAAGNACTNAATTAGTCTGTAGNAANNATNANAAAAATCATCNTACAGTNGANTGNNNNTCNATCNTTCGNNNCANCNTTNAAANNGGANGATNCATCCNNANGANTTTCNNGGTNTTATGNTNATTTGTTGAAGCTCATCNAAAAAATTAGTTTTAGCNGTTTTTCCAAANGCATTCAGGGAAANGGANCNGAATGAANATCACAGANCTAAAGTGTGCACTGATTGGCAAAAANCCCGTTGTCCGGATTGTCACAGATGANGGCCTTTCNGGNTATGGAGAAGCNGAGCANTACAAGCCCTATCTCAAACCATGGGTCNTGCAGTTTCGGGAANCACTGATTGGAGAAGANCCNACTGATGTTGAGCGNTGCATGCTTAANATCCGACAACGTGGTTCATTCAAACCCTATGGNGCACCNNTCTCGATCATTGANCATGCGCTCTGGGATATTGCGGGAAAAGCNGCNGGAGTGCCTGTCTATAAATTGCTNGGTGGNAAGGTCCGGGATCAGGTGCGNACCTACAATGGTTCNATTCGTCGACCGATGGGNGAGTGGNCTCCGGAGGCNATGGCGGAGAANTGTCNNTGGATGAAATCCTTGCCCGAGGGCTTTGATATCGTCAAGCAGGGAATCGCCTTCCATTCACCAATGAAGCAGCTCGATCGTTTTTTCTATGGACAGCCAGCGCAGAGTCCCTTCCACGGACAAATGGATCAGGGGACCTTGACGGAACGTGGACTTGCACTACTAATCGATTGCGTAGCTGCCATGAAAGAAGTGCTGGGGGATGAAGTAGGACTCGCCCTCGACTGTGGTCCCGGATTGATGCCTGCAGATGCGCTACGCTTTGCCCGAGCGGTCGAACCCTACAACCTGATGTGGCTGGAGGATATGCTCACAGGGGATTACGTTCCCTATGTGAACGCCGATGTCTATCGAGATTTGACCCACTCCACTTCCACCCCAATCCACACAGGTGAACAGATCTATCTGCGCCAGAACTTCAAGGATCTGATCGAAAGACACGCTGTCAATGTCGTGGGACCCGATCCAGCAGATGTCGGTGGAATCGCTGAGTTGAAGTGGATTGCCGAATACGCCTACCTGCACGGCATCCTGATGGCGCCCCATGGGACAGGCAACGGTGTCTTGGGGCTGGCAGCTCTGATTCAAGTCTGCGCCACCTTGCCCGCCAACTTCATCGCCTTTGAATACCCAACAGGACATGATCCCTGGTGGTATGAGATCGTGGAGGGCTTGCCCAATCCCATCGTTAAGAACTCCATGATTGACGTGATCGAGCGACCAGGCATGGGAGTTGACCTGATTCCAGAAGCGGCAGCGCAATATCTGGCTCCAGAAGATGCGAGCTTCTTTGACTGATCACTGAGTACCAATTTGCTGTGTATTTAGAAAGGACTGTGCTTGGGAAGCTTGCAAATCCAGAGTCTTTTCTTTAGCTTCCGGATTTCAAGTCATCCATCAGAATGTAGGGTCAACGCCTCCTGTAGCTTTTTCAATGTTACTGTTCACAGGAGATCAAGAGAATATCAAGCATAGTCCAGTGTTCCCTGCCTTCGACCTGTTCCAACAACTCTCAGCCAGGATTTCCAATGCCCAACTGGAGTGACGTCGACACCCCTGCCGTGTTGATCGATCTAGAAAAAGTCTCTGCCAATCTACTGCGTGTTCAAGGTTATGCGGACGCCCACGGCCTGGCACTACGACCCCACATCAAAACCCACAAGCTCCATCGCTTCGCAAATTTGCAGGTCGAATTTGGAGCTTGTGGAATCACTTGTCAAAAGGTGGGAGAAGCCGAGAGCATGGCAGCAGGAGGAATCCAGGACATCCTGATCACCTACAATCTGGTGGGAGAAGCCAAGCTGGAGCGACTGGCCAAGCTACACGAGAGCATCCAGATGGGTGTGGTCACTGACAATGAAACTGTAGCCCAAGGCTACGCCAACAAATTCCAGAATCCTAAGCACCGACTGCGAGTGTTGGTTGAATGTGACACAGGTGCAGGGCGATGCGGGGTCCAGACGCCAGAGGAAGCGCTGAAGCTAGCTCGCTTCATTGCAGGACAACCCGGACTGCACTTCCTTGGCTTGATGACCTATCCCCCACGAAATCGTGTGGCCGAAGTTGATCAATGGCTGGAAGATGCTCGCAAGCTGTTGACGGAGAACCATCTGGCCCCAGAGGTTATTTCCAGCGGAGGAACTCCCAACTACTACCAGGCTGCGGAAGTCAAAGCTGTAACCGAGCATCGGCCGGGGACCTACATCTACTGTGACCGCATGATGGCCAGCTATGGTTTCGGAATGCTGGATGACTGTGCGCTGACAGTTTTGGCAACGGTGGTCAGTCGCCCCACCGAGAATCGAGCTGTGGTCGATACTGGCTCCAAATCCCTCGGTTCAGATCGATGTGACGCACCGGGAATGGGTCACCTGGTCGAATATCCAGATGCGATCATCACGACCCTCAATGAAGAGCACGGCACGATCGATCTCTCAGCCTGTGCCAACAAGCCTGCCATTGGAGAGAAGGTACGGATCATCCCGAACCACGTCTGTCTGGTCTCCAACCTCTTTGATCAAGTCAACCTGATTCGGCAGGATCAGGTGGAAGCGACCGTCCCCGTCAACGCACGAGGTATGGTCAGCTAAACTTCCATTCTCTTTTTCTTGTTCATCGGAAACATATGAGCATCCAAACCCATTCACGTCCTTCTGAACTAAAAATCACCGACCTTCGCTTTGCCATCGTGGGTCATGGCAACTGGTGCTGGCCTCTGCTGAGGATCTATACCAACCAAGGCATCACGGGACTAGGGGAGGTTAGAGATGGTGCAAGTGTCCGTTACGCGCTGATGCTCAAGAGTAGATTACTTGGAGAAAATCCCTGTAACGTGGAGCGAGTCTTCCGCAAAATCCAGCAGTTTGGCTTTCATGGACGACAGGGAGGAGGTGTCTGTGGTGTAGAGATGGCGCTGATGGATCTCGCTGGAAAAGCTTATGGAGTACCCTCCTACATGCTCGCCGGTGGAAAGTATCGTGACCGGGTCAAGGTCTATGCCGACACTCCTTCAGAACAGGACCCCAAGCAGATGGCAGCTCACATGCAGACTCGCATCGACAAGGGCTACCAATTCCTCAAGATGGATGTGGGGATCAACCTACTGCGTGGTATCGAAGGGACCTTAATTCAAGATCCAGCCGTTGCTGCCAATCCAAACCTGATGCACCCATTCACCGCTACACAAATCACCCAGAAAGGGATCGAACACCTGACCGAATACGCCCGGGTGATTCGTGAACAAATTGGCAACACCATCCCGATTGCTATTGACCACTTTGGTCATATTGGCCTCGACAGCTGCATTCGTCTGGGTCGTGCACTGGATCGCTTCACCTTCGCCTGGTATGAAGACATGTTGCCTTGGCAGTTCCCCAAGCAGATGAAGGCCATCAAGGACGCTGTTGAGACTCCGGTCTGTACTGGAGAAGACATTTACTTACGCCAGGAATTCAAGACTCTGCTCGACGAAGACTGTGTCTCCTATGTTCATCCAGATTTGGCTACTTCTGGGGGTATCCTTGAGACCAAGCGCATCGGCGATCTGGCTCAGGAGTACGGGGTGCCGATGGTATTGCACCAAGCCGGCTCTCCCATCGTTGCAATGGCCAACGTGCACTGTGCTGCAGCAACCGAAAATTTCGTTGCCTTGGAAATGCACTCCGTCGATCTGCCCTGGTGGGAAGATCTGGTAACTTTTGAAGGTAAGGCTTTGGTGGAAGATGGCCACATCCGGGTTCCGGAAGCCCCAGGTCTCGGTATCGAATTAAACGAAGAAGTGGTGCAGGCGCACCTCAATCCTCCCACTCCGGAACTCAGCGGCTTCTTTGACTCAACTGACAGCTGGAATGTTCTGGACTCCCACGATCGCCTTTGGAGCTAAATCTTATGGAAACCCAAGTCCACCCAGTCCGATTTCAACGACCTAAACGTGCCAAGATCGAACAACTCAAAGAGATCGGCAGCGCGACGCTCAGCGCGGAACTCAAGCACAAGGCAGGCATCCGTAATTCACACATTGTCGGACCCGTGACCCAGGAGAAAGGGCGAGTGATCGGAGGTCCAGCGATCACGCTAAAGTTCATGCCCATTCGTGAAGATTACTATGATGACAAATCAGAATACCAGGAAGTGGAAAAGCAACTTCACCGACACGCCCTCTACCTTGCAGAGGCTGGAGACGTGGTTGTTGTAGATGCACGGGAAGACATGCAGAGTGGGGTCTTTGGCGAGATGATGCTAACCTATCTCCAAGGTAAGGGAGGAGAAGGTGTCGTTGTCGATGGAGTGATTCGTGATTCACAATCAGCACTGGAAACTGGCTTGGGCATGTGGGTTCGTGGCTTCACACCCAACTATCACATTCAGACCGGCATCTTTCCCTTCTCGGTCAACTGTCCGATTGCCTGTGGAGGTCGACTGGTTTTCCCGGGAGATATCATTATTGCGGATGACGATGGCGTTGTTGTCGTACCCTTACAGCTCGTTGATGACATCATTGCTCATGCAGGTACACACAAGGATTGGGAGGTGTTCTCCAAGCTGAGACTCTCTGAGGGTGGAGATCTCCGCAAGTACTATCCGCTGACCGAAGAAGCTCAGCAGGAATTCGAAGAGTGGAAGAAAACTCAACAGAGTGGAGATTGAAATGATCCGAATTGCCGAATTTTTTCAGCCCGACCAGGAGAGCCTAATTCGCCTTGTCAAGCAGTGCGGGGTGACTGATGTCGTAGGAGCAATGGACTGGAGCGAAGGGCTGGAGGTTCCGAAGGAAAGACTGCCTTGGAGTCTAGATAAGCTAGCTGCCCAGAAGAAGCGCTACGAGAAGACCGGCTTCTACCTGGCCGCTCTGGAAAACCGACCGCCGATGGAGAAGGTCAAGCTTGGGATCGAAGGACGAGATCAGGAGATTGAGCAGGTGATTGAGTTGATCCGCAACATGGGGAAGCTGGAGATTCCAGTCTGGTGCTACGAGTGGATGCCGATCTTCAACTGGATTCGTACTACCATCAATCTACCCTCACGGGGAGGAGCACTGGTGACCCAGTTTCGGCTCGAAGATGTTACGGATCCCTATGAGAACGAATACGGCCTCACCGAAGAGAAACTCTGGGACAACCTAAAGTACTTCCTGGATTCCGTGGTTCCTGAAGCGGACTCTGCGGGAGTCAAGCTCGCCATGCACCCAGACGATCCCCCGATTCGGCTGGTCAAAGGAACGCCCCGGATCATGTACAGTATCGACAACTTCCAGCGACTGCTGGACCTGCATCCGAGCGAGATGAGTGGCATCGCTCTGTGTCAGGGCAACTTCACGCTGATGACAGATGATCTGCCTGGGGTCATCCGTAAATTTGGTAAGCAACAGAAGATCTTCTTTGTGCACTTCCGTGATGTGCAGGGGCAGGCCACTGATTTTGTTGAGACCTTCCACGACGATGGCAAGACCGACATGGTTGCTTGTATGCAGGCTTACAAGGAAGTGGGCTACGATGGCATCTGTCGCCCCGACCACGTTCCCACGATGGGGGAAGACAGCAATCAAAATTTTGGTTACTCTGAAATTGGTAGGCTCTTTGCGATTGGCTATCTCAAGGGCTTACGGCAAGCAGTCTATGCATGAGCCAACTCAATCTAGCAATTGTCTCTCGATTGACTTATAAGTAGGTTTTTTGAGAAACTACTGATTAAACAGATAGAGAAGCTACCTATGAAATTTGCTGTTTACACGAAGTGGTATTGGGAAAATGGTGTTCCGACACTTGCAGAATTGCAGGCAAACATGAATAAGGCTGTCAGTGGAGGCACCACAGCTGAAGACGTCATCTGGTGGAAAATCGATGAGAACCATCATCAATCTCTAATTATTTATCCTTCAGAGAAAATTGCAGAGGAAGAGCTGGCCAAAAGACAAGTAAAGCGCGAAAAAAGCAGCGCTGATAACAATATAGTATTGGTTGAAGAATTTATGGGACCAATCATGTCAAGGTTAACGGAACTCTAACTACTGCTTCTATTCTTCCCGCAAAAATACTGTCCAATAATGTGATCCCACCTCCATATTGCCCAAACATTTTAGAGAATACATTTGAATGAACTCAATGATCAGAATTTGTTGTTGGTCCTCTCTTCTATTTCTAGTTTACGGATGCACCACCACCAGACCGACAGTTCAAGAAATTCAAATCAATGAGTGTTCTTCCCCAAGCTTCATGGAGGAATGGAACTGCATCAAGTCCAAGGTAGAATCGATCTATAGCGATAATGGCACCCGAACGGAAAAATACATTTCAGAGTATGTGTTCGTTGGAGATAAGCTTGTAGACTCTGTCAAGAGTGGGGAGATCAACGACGAAGAAGCCAGCATTCGGCTACTTGAATTTGCTAATGACCAAGACAAGCAGTTCCAGCAAAAAGAACCAAAATTTCGCTTTGGCATTGGGATCATGAGGAGTTTCTGAAGACAGTTGGCCACAGAGAAGAGCTCTTTGGTTCGGCCAACCAGCAATTTAATGGTCACGAGCCAAATCATTTTTACTTATCTACGTCGACAAAGGGCTAATGAGACTAGCAGACAAGAGCATTCTAATTACAGGAGCGACAGGGAGTATCGGTAAAGAAACCACAAAGCTGTTCAAGGAGAATGGAGCAAAACTAGCGCTGTTGGGGAGAGACAAGAAGAAGCTAGATGAACTTCAGGCTGAATTGGGGATTGATGAAAACACCATCTATCTTGAATACGAAGCCAGAGACGAAAGTTCTGTTGCCTCTGCGATCAACAAAACGAATGAAGAATTTGGATCATTGGACGCTGTAGTTGCAAATGCAGGAACTGAAGGGGTTATTCAGTCATTGACAGACTACACGGTAGAAGACTTTAGCTACACGCTCGAAGTCAATGTAACAGGAGTATGGTTACTGATGAAACATGCTACTCCGATAATGACTGGGCAGAAAAAAGGCTCATTCATTGCCATATCTTCGGGTGCCGGCGTAGTTGGTTCAAGTGGTCAGTGTCCATATGCTGCTAGCAAGCACGCAGTCTGTGGAATGATCAAAACTGCCTGTATCGAATTTGGTTCCAGTGGTGTCCGTTTCAACGTTCTTGCACCAGGTCCAATTGCGAACCGGATGATGGAATCACTTCATAAACAAATAAACCCTGCAAATCCAACGGAGGTTGAAGATTTTGTCAAAAGTAAGATTCCGATGAGCAGGTATGGAACTGATTCAGAGATCGCACAATTTGCTCTTTTCCTTGCTTCCGATGAATCCACTTTCTGCAACGGTGGGGTTTTCCTGGCTGATGGAGGTCTCACTGCCGGATGATTGGCCAACTCATTAGAAAAGAAATTCAGAATCGATTGAGATAGAGGAAGAGTTATGAAGGAAACACTTCACAAAAGAAATAATCAAAAATCTATTGATATAGACTACTTACTGTACAAACCAAATAGCTACGAACAAAACCCACAAAACAGCTATCCTTTGATTGTCTTTCTACATGGAGGTTCCATTGAAGAGAATGAATTTGAGACGCTCAAAGAGAAAGGAATTAACCAGTACATCACAGATGGGAATGAATTGGAGAGTCTCGTGGTATCTCCATTACATTATGATCCTGACAAGTTTTGGAGCGAATAAACAATACTAGCGATTATTGAAGAAATTGTTGAAACCCATCGAGTCGATGCTAATCGGATCAACCTAATGGGTATCAGCAGGGGTGGTTATGCAGTTTGGAGACTCGCCATCCAATACTCAAATTCTTGGGCTTCCTGTGTTGTTGCGGGTGGTGCCTGTGCACCATTTGTTTACGCATTTAAATTTCCGAAACTACCTATTTGGGCTTTCCACGGTAGAAAAGATGAGATTGTGCCGATTTCTGTAACAGAGAGTATGGTGAATCAGCTTAAGTCCCTAGGTTCACCAATTAAATTTACCGTAGTTCCAGATGGAGGACATGATTCAACTTGTTGGGATGAAGCTTTTCTGAATCCATCTGTCTACGACTGGGTACTCCGTCAGGTCTTACCAAAATAAGTTCCCTCTTTAACGACACAACTTTCTCAAAAATACCCACCAAATCCTA
This sequence comes from Deltaproteobacteria bacterium, assembly GCA_002683655.1. Taxonomy (GTDB): domain Bacteria; phylum SAR324; class SAR324; order SAR324; family NAC60-12; genus JCVI-SCAAA005. The sequence continues at coordinate 28,555 of NYTS01000034.1, read as the reverse complement.
AGACAAGTGCCCAAGGATTTTTTCTGTCTAGGTCTATCGGAACAGCTGAGGATCTGTAGTATCAAATCTAAGAACGGCATTGATCCACAACCGGTGAATCGTGATAGGGCCAGGCAGCGTATCTGAGGGGCATAAATCCAAGTTTCCATTTTTTGAGACCGTCAATGTGAGAAATTAAAAGTGGAGGGGGGCCCCCTGATCTCTTTTCTACTCTCAAGTTCGGTATCCAGTCGTTACCACACCAATCACAGTGAAAGAAAATCTTCCTTCTTGCTCAGCTTCTTTCAGCTGTCTTCTCCATTCGGTGACTGTTGACTCGGCAACACCATTCTGAAGAGCGACCTTTGCTAGATTCATTTCTGTGAAATTCGCAAAGGAATTCGCATCTCGCTTGGTAAAGAAGAAAGGGACTGGGTTCGTCCTAACATTGTGAAAGCCATACTTCTTCAAGATCCCAAGCAACTTGGAGGGCAACATCAAATGTGCTTGATGGATGGCCGCTGTATGGATCATTTGATTGAGTTTCTCTTCTGGTCCGTGGAATCGAAAATAATCCCAAAGCGTGGAATAGTTAACAAACTTGGACCTTGGTTTCAGCAGTTTCACCATGGATTTCATCAAGGAATCCAAGTCTTCAACATACTCCAAGGTTTGTGTGGAGGTCACCGAATCCAATTGATGATCACTCCCTTCAAGTTCTTCGAGCTTGCCATTGAAAAACTCGATGTGATCCACCTCTTCACAAAAGCTTTTGGCAGCCGCAATTTGATCTGCACTGATGTCCAGGCCAATCACTTTGCCACTGGGACCCACTCTCAATCCCACTTCCTTGAGTAGTTGCCCCCCGCCACATCCGATTTCCAGGATGACTTGTCCCAACTCCGGGCTTAGCTCCTTCAGTACCGCTTCTCTTCTCTGGACTCCCACACTCGTCTCAGAAATCCTTCTTTGGAGCTGACTCATATCATTCCAATTCACCATTTGAATCCTTTCATCAAAATTTTTGTTAGAATAATCTTGGTTCAATTTGTTCTCATCTACTTTGAACAAACTTTCATTGTCAAGCTACCGACCAGTTGGATTTTGCATTTGCTACTCTGACTCATTGAGAGCTAGGTTATCTCTTCCATGCGATTGGATAAGAAAAGTTATGGTCTCGGATTTCACAAAATCGGCAGAGTAATGCAAATTTTCAAGAGAGGCCAATGACTGATTTTCTACTCAATCAGTTGGTGAGAAGGCCAGATGTGAATAGCAACAAACTTTTGATTCATCCGTTTTAAGAAACCGTTTCTCCACTTGTACTGCTAGATCTAAAGGAAAGATGAGTCGACAAAAATTGACAGCTTGGATTTCTGTAGGCAGCACCTACACCTACCTCACAGCAATGCGGATGAAATCTGTGCTGCAAGAACGCAATCTTCAACTGGAATTCGTTCCAATCAGTATTCGGAAAATCATGAAGGATATGGACAACATCCCATTTCCACCTACCAAAGAATCCAAAGTCCGGCACATGTGGAGAGATATTGAACGCAGAGCCGAACTCTATGGGATTCCAATTCCAAAGGTGCCAGCCCCCTACCCTCTGAAAAATTTTGACTTGGCCAATCAAGTCGGAGTTGTAGCCAATACGGAAGGCTGGTTTCTTGATTATCTCGAGACAACTTATTCCCTTTGGTTCCTGGAAGGTTTAGAGGCTGGTTCTGATGAAAATCTTGGTCAAGTTTTCTCCTTGCTGAACAAAGATGCTAGTGAGGTGATCTCCCGGGCCACAATTGCTTCAACAATTCAAATCTACGAACAGAACACGCATCTCGCTAAGAGTAAGGGTGTGTTCGGGGTACCCACTTTTTCAATTGGAGACGAGATCTTCTGGGGAGACGATCGCTTCGAAGATGCAATCCGCTTCTTGGCTCAATCAGATGTCTGAAAAAATGACAATGATTCACAAAAGGAGACCCACTTCCATTACTTTTGTGACAGCCTTATTCGGTCAGTAGGATAGGATACTTGGGAAGAGGTCGCTTTCTACACACAAGAATTTCAATCAATATTTTTGACCCTCCTTTATCTAGTTAAGAATAAGCAAATGCTCCTGAGTTCAGGATTTGAAAATAAAAGCCGCATTTTTCAGTAATCAACCAGCCTCTCTGGACTTGGTCTACGGGAATGGACGCAAAGATCGTCTAGCCCAGTTCTGTGATCTCTACCCCGTGGTTATCTCTGCTGAAAACTTCGATGCCCATTTGCAGAATCTCCACTCAGTCGAGGTGATCTTCTCAACCTGGGGCATGCCTACGCTGAAGGCAACACAGCTCGCCAAACTGGCTTTACTCAAAGCAGTGTTCTATGCAGCAGGTTCCGTAAAGTTCTTTGCAGAACCTTTTTTACAAAAACAGGTACTTGTGATCAGCGCTTGGGCCNCCAATGCGGTTCCCGTTGCTGAGTTCAGCGGTTTCACAGATCCTGCTGGCGACCAAGGGCTATTTTCGAAACATTCGTGACTGCGCCACACCGGAAGGACGTAAAAACCCCTTCGTTGGAGTCGGGAACTACAGCACAACCATCGCCTTGCTCGGAGCCGGAATGGTTGGTCGGAAAGTGATTGAACGGCTGGTACCCTTTGATTTGAAGGTGTTAGTATTCGACCCATTTCTCTCGTCAGAAGATGCTGAACATTTGGGTGTCGAGAAAGTAACTTTGGAGGAGGCGTTTGCACGTGGACAGGTCGTCTCAAACCATCTGGCGAATGTACCCGAAACAAAGGGACTACTCCGTGCCCATCATTTCTATGCAATGACTAAAAATGCGGTCTTCCTCAACACGGGTCGGGGAGCAACCGTCATAGAATCCGACCTTGTGAACGTGCTGGAGCAGCGGCCAGACTTGACAGCGCTGCTGGATGTTACCGATCCAGAGCCACCACTTGCAGACTCCGCTTTTTACAGACTATCGAATGTGTTCTTGAGCAGCCATATCGCAGGATCGATTGGTGGGGAAGTGAACAGGATGGCGGACACGGTGATTGAGGAGTTTCTGGCCTGGCAGCATGGGAAGCCCTTGCGCTATGCAGTGACACTCGAGATGCTGGTGACCATGGCTTGATTAACCCCATTTTTCTTTGATGGCAATGGACACTACTTGGAGTAGCGATGATTCTTTTTGCAGCAGACAATCACTACGGCACCCACGCAGGGCAAAATCTCTTCGAGTGCCTACGTCCACACCATGAGATCCGTTTTCACGAAGACAACTGGGATTGTTTGATGGAAGAGAATCTAGCAGAAAAGTACGATTTGTTGATGTTTCACCTGATTGGAGGCACCTGTGGCGTTCCGGCTCCCGATCCGGTAGCTGAGCATCTCGTGAAGGAATACTTACAGGTGGGCAAGCCCATGTTTCTGCTGCACGGTTCCAGCGCAGCCTTCTGGCAGTGTGCGTGGTGGCGCGAGATTGTTGGCTTTCGTTGGGTGCGCAAAGATGACCCCGATGGGTTTGCTCCGAGTTCGCATCCGATCCGTCCCTACTTGGTTGAAGTAGCCAAGAGCCGGCATCCTTTGTGTCAACACTTACAAGACGTCGCGCAACCTGCCGACGAGATCTATATCAACCTGGAGCAAAGCTGTCCGGCCACTACCTTGATGACAACCACGACCGAGGAAGGGACCTTTCCCATGGCCTACGAGGCGATCACACCGTGGGGTGGGAAGATCGTCTCTTACCTCCCGGGCCATTCCCCCGCAGCCGTTTGGCACCCCGGCAACATTGCCAACTGCCGAAGCATTATCGAGTATCTGATCACTCCCACCTAGGATCACGCATTGTTCGACTCACAGGTACTCGCCTTCACCTTCGTGGTCGCAGCGTTGGCCTTTACCCCCCAGGGCTGACACGATGCTGGTGGTCAAAAATGGCATTCGGTCCAGTAGTCTTGCAGGCTGGGCCACCACCTTTGGGATCCTGGGGGACACTCTGCTGCACGCGGTGATCTCCGCCCTCGGACTTTCAATGGTTCTGGCACAATCAGCAACTCTCTTTCAATTCATCAAGATGATCCTGATTGGTCTTGGGGTGCGGTTGGCGTTGGAAGAGGGGTAGGGTTGGGGAGTCCTTAATCTGGGTGAGAAGCAGTTCCTGGCACAGTGTTCCTGCAAAGCTAAACATGAAAGGCATGCAACACTTATTTTGCAGATGAACGGCAGAATTCAGTGCAACAGCCCCAAACAATTTCACCAAAAATTGGGGCTAATTTGCTTCAACTACGGCTTCACTACTGAGCCATCCGCACGCCGGACGGTGTCCCAGGCTCCACCAAACTCGTACTCGTTGTAAGGGAACTTCGCTGCCAGTTCTTCATTGAGGTCAATCCCCAGGCCCGGCTTACCGTTGGGCCACATCATCCCATCCCTAACTTCCGGACACCCTGGAAAGACCTCCTGGGTCCGCTCACCAAAGATCGCATATTCCTGGATGCCGAAGTTGGAGCAGTTGAGATCCAGCGCCAGGTTGGCTGCATGACCAATCGGTGAGGTGTCACCAGGTCCATGCCAGGCCGTACGCACAGAGAACAGTTCGCCCATCGCAGCCAGCTTGCGGCAGGGTGTGATGCCACCCATATCAGAGATGTGAATCCGGATGAAGTCCAGCAGTCGATCCTTGATCATCGGGATAATCTCGTGAGGAGAGGAGTAGAGTTCGCCCATCGCGATCGGCGTGGCACACTGGGCCCGCACCATTCGGAAGTATTCGTTGTCTTCGGGACTGAAGAGATCCTCGAGGAAGAATAGCTGGAAGTGTTCAACTTCCTTGGCGAACCAAACACCGAGGATCGGAGGAATCCGCTCATGCACATCATGCAGGATCTCCACGCCATAGCCGAAACGATCACGGATGTATTCAAACAGGTTCAAAGCTGAGCGTAGGTAGGGCTTGGGCTCAAATACACCTCCTGGATGAGCGTAGCGTTTGGCGGGATCGTACTCTCTCAAGCGAGTTGTGATTGGAATTGGCCCCTGGCTGACATCCCGATTGGAGCTGGTGTCCGTGCCACTTTTTGCTGACTTGTTGCCATAGGTCGAATAGCCCGGAGTGGAGACCTGCACCCGGATGTGGTGAAAGCCGCGCTCCATGAAGGCCTGCATTTTGTCACCAACCTCCTCGACAGAGCTTCCTGAAGCGTGAACATAGACCGCTGCCGCTTCTCGCGCCTTTCCACCCAGCAGATCGTACAAGGGCATATTGGCCATCTTGCCCTTGATGTCCCACAAGGCTTGATCCACCCCACTCAGCGCATTGTTCAATACTGGTCCGTTCCGCCAATAGGACGAGACGTAGGAGGATTGCCAGATGTCCTCAATGTCCACGACGGAGCGTCCAATCAGGAAGGGACGCAGGTAGTCTGTGATCGCCTTGACCACCGGCAGCGGTCTTTGCGTGAAGGTCGCGCAGCCAACCCCATAGAGTCCGTCCTGATCGGTGAGGATCTTGACCACCACCAATCGAATGCCATCGGGCTCGGTCATGATGACCCGAATGTCCTTGATCTTTGGAGAGTTCATAGTTTCCTGTTCGTTGTCTTTACCACTCAGCCACGGAACCATCACGTTGATCGATGACCCGTGGAGTTTCCCAATTTCCATCGTATTCCAGCGCCCGCACTTTCTCTTCATCCAGCTCGATCCCTAATCCTGGCTCGGTCGGCAGGTCAATGTAGCCGTTCTGCATCTCGAAGGGCTTGACGAGGTAGCCATCTCCTAGGGTTACCTGTTCCTGGGCCACCGCGTTCAGGGTGCAGGCATCCAGTTGCAGGCAGGCCGCCAACGAAATTGGCCCGAGGGGGTTGTGTGGTGCCACAGCCAGGTCACTGGCTTCGGCCATCGCTGAGATCTTCTTGACCTCCATGATGCCGCCTGCATGGCAGAGATCCGGTTGCAGGATATCGACCGCTCGTTGTTCAATCAAATCTCGGAAGCCCCACTTGGTGAAGATGCGTTCTCCAGTGGCCAACGGAACCGTTGTTGAGTTCTTCAACTCCACCAGCGCTGCCGTGTTGCCGGGCAGACAGGGTTCTTCCACAAAGTAGGGATAGAGCGTTTCCAACTCCTTGATCAGGCGCTTGGACATCGTCGGTGAGAAGCGTCCATGGAAATCCAGTGCGAGGTCTACCTCTGGACCCACCTCCTCACGTAGCGCAGCGAAGCGCTCCACACAATTCCGGAGGAACCGTTGATTCTCGACGAAGGCGACGGGTGCTTCAAAGCCTGTCTTCAGGAAGTTGAAGCCCATGTCGACCAGTTCACGGGCCCGCTTGCAGAGTTGTTCCTTGTCTGCTCCGTGGGCATGGGCATAGATCCGAATTCGCTCTCGAACCGATCCACCCAAAAGTTGATATACCGGCACACCCAACGACTTACCGAGGATATCCCACATCGCCTGTTCAATCCCCGAGAGTGCGCTCGTCAGAATTGGCCCTCCCCGATAGAAGCTCCCCTTGTAGAGAGCTTGCCAGTGATGCTCGATCTGTCGAGGATCCTTGCCCAGCAAATAGTTCTCCATCGCCCGCACCGCGCCTGCAACTGCATGGGTCTGGCCTTCAAGGATGGGTTCACCATAACCAACGAGGTCCTGGTTGGTGTGCATCTTCAGGAACATGAAGCGGGGCTTGACCATCAGGAGCTCAAGGCGTGTGATTTTGAGGTCTTTGTATGCCATGGGAGTTTTGTTGATGAGACTTGAGATGGGCCTGCGCGATCTCAGCGCAGGCGGATGGGATGGCACCGAGGAAAGCGATCCGTCCATCTGTAAGATGTGTAATCGCAATTCACTGAGGAACTCAATGCTTGAAATACAGAATTCTGCAGAATTTGGATGAGCTTTGGGAAATTTTCTTCTGATTTGCTCAGTGTTCGTGATCTTCATGCATCCAGCCCAGCAGTCGCTGAGCCTTGGCACAACTATAAAACCCATGCTTGCCGGGCATTGGCCGATTCACACGAACCTGTGGATAGTGCTCACGGATGAGTTCCTCAGAGTTGGTGGGACTAGCGGTTTCAGGGGCAACAATAAAGAACGCCTCATGTCCGGTCCAGGTTACTTTTAGACTGGCCAAACAGGCCTTGGCAGCCGCAATCGGATCGGTATAGGCCCAGAGATGCTTGAAGGAGATCCCGTTGGTCGTACGGGGTTCCACAAAATCTCGATACTGCAACCAGTGGAAGCGCATGCTGCTGATGGAGATATCTTCACGCCTCCGAGCAAAGCAGTCTGCCTGGATTTCCAGAATCCACTTGGAGAGGCTGTAAGGATCCTCGCTGTAAGTGGGATGCTCCTCGTCTACGGGGAAGTAGTCATAGGTTGGCAGGCGGGAATAGACCCCACCGATTGCGTTGATGCTCGAAGCAAGGCAGATCTTCTTGATGCCCAGAAGCTCGCAGGCCAGCAGCACGTTGTAGCTACCTACGGTGTTGTCTTGGTAAACCTTCGCATCTGGCTGCATCCAGGGGCCTGGGAAAGCTGCAAGATGTACAACCGCATCACAGCCCTGAAAAACACTGACTAAGTGGCCCAAATCACGGACATCACAATTGACCGCGCCTTCTTCGGGACGCCCAGAGAAGAGATCCGAGGCTCTTACCTCAAAATGTTGTTCTCTTAGAAACTGAACCAGGATTTTTCCAAAGTGGCCGTTGGCTCCGGTGACTGCAATCTTTTGCATGGATATTTTCAATGATTTACAAGTTCTGCGTTAGGTTAGAATCTAGGTTTGCCTGGGGCTGATGCAAAAGGCAACTGGCTAGGTGGCTGGGGAACAGGGGAACCAGTTGGGGAGTTACCTGACAACCAGACTGGCGGTTCGGGCAACGGCTGTAGAACTTGCATCCTGCTCCTGAAATTTCCTGAATATCAGGGTTGGCGTATTGCTGGTTGTCCCACTTGCGCTCCAGATCTGGCCAGGGAATCGAGTTGATGAGTAGCTGGGTGTAGGGATGCTGTGGAGATTCCACCACCTTGGTGATATCTCCTGCCTCCATCACGCTCCCCCGATAGAGAACGATGATGGAATCAGAGACATGGTAGGCAGTTGTCAAGTCGTGGGTGATATAGAGGATGTTGACCTTGTGATTCTCACGCAGGGACACCAACGCTTCGAGAATGTTGGCTCGCAAGGAGGCATCGACCATCGAGACTGGCTCATCTGCGACCAGGATCTTGGGCTTGATAACAATCGCTCGGGCCACGTTGATTCGCTGTCGCTGCCCTCCACTCAATTGGTGGGGATAGCGTCCCAAGATCTCACTAGGCTGCAAACCAACCGCCTCCAGAGCTTCTTCCATTGCCTTGCGGCGAGCAACTTTTGAGAGCCCAGGATTGAACTTGCGGATTGGCACTTCCAGCAGATGGTCTACCTGGTAGAAGGGATTGAAGACTGCAAAGGGATCCTGAAAAACCGCCTGTACATTCTTGCGAAAATCCCGGTACTGTGCGCCATTTAATCTGCTGACATCCTTGCCTTCATAGAGCACTTGGCCCGTAGTTGGCCCTAACAAGCCCAACATGATGGAGGCCAGGGTTGTCTTTCCACTACCGCTCTCTCCAGCCACAGTGATGATTCGGGCTGGATCTCCCAACAAATCAAAGCTGATCGGATTGAGGGCGTGAACAGCTTTCTTGCCCACCCGATAGAGCTTAGAGACATTTTTTAGCTCCAGTGTGGCCGTATTCATGAGGCCTCGTAGAGATGGCAGGTCACATACTTTTCGTCTTCAAAAACACTCTTGTGCGGAGAGGTCGTTTGACACTGAGGTTGCTGTTGGTTGCAGCGTGGATGGAAGCGACAGCCGTTTGGCAGACGATAGAGCGAAGGTGCCATTCCAGGAATTCCTCGAAACTCTCCTCGATTCTGTAGTCTGGGTAAGCTGCTAATAAGCGCCTGCGTGTAGGGATGCTTGGGATTGGTAAAAATAGTCTGTACATCATTGATTTCCACGATTTCTCCAGCATACATTACCGCTACCTTGTCCATCGACTGAGCCATCAGGCCCATATCATGACCAATCAAAATCAATGCAGAACCAATCTTTTGTTGCACCCGGTTGAGCGTCTCGATCACCTGACGCTGAGTCACTACATCAAGCGCACTGGTTGGTTCATCAGCAATGATGATCTGGGGTCGTAGCAGGATTCCAATAGCGATACAAACTCGCTGCTTCATGCCTCCAGATAGTTCGTGAGGATGCATCTCCAGCACATGTTCTGGCAACTCCACGGAGGTCATGGCCTCGTGAGCCAACTGGAGGACCTGATCTAGCTTGTGGTTCGGATAGTGTGCCTTGTAGGCATCAATCATCTGGCGCTTGATCTTTAGCACAGGATTCAGCGAATTCATCGCTCCCTGGGGAATGTAGGAGATCGTGCTGAGTCGCTTCTTGAGCATTTCCTTATCGCTGAGTTGCAACATTTCTACCCCACCAATTACAACGGAACCACCTTCGACCTTCCCAGGTGGCTTGATCATCCGCATCATGGCTAAGCCCATCGTGCTCTTCCCAGATCCAGATTCACCTACCAAACCAAGTTTCTCACCTTGTTTGAGCTTCAGGTCCACCTGGTTCAGAGCAATAGCCCGACCAATGTCAGTGTAGTAGCTGACAGTCAGGCCTGTGATATCCAACAAATATTTCAACGTTATTCCTTATTGCGGATGCGGGGATTTGCCATCTCATCCAAGCCCATATTGATCAACGCCAGTGAGCCCAAAATCAAGATCATGGCTAGGGACGGCCCAACAGGCCACCACCACCAACCATTGAAGAAGGCAGATTGACTCTGCGCCGCCCAGATCGTGTTACCTAGTAAGGGTTCACGTAAGGGACCGAGACCAATCACAGCGAGGTAGAAAGAAGCAAAAACCGCCTGGAAGACCTGGGCAACAAAAGCAGCAGCAATGAATGGCAAGAGATTCGGAAAGATTTCCTTGAAGATAATTTCCAGAGAGTTCATTCCAGAGAGCTTGGCGACCGCCACGAACTGACGTTCCCGCATAGAGAGCACCTGTGATCGGATCACCAATGTTGGTGCCATCCAGGAGAGTAGAAAGACAACAATTGCCATCGTGATGATCGTAACGTCCCGCTTGTCAATTGAACTGGCAATCACAACCTGGATTAGAAAGGCTGGAATCGGTGTGAGGATCTGACAGATAAACTTGATAACCAAATCAATCAGTCCTGAAAAATATGCAGAAATAAACCCCAGTACGATACCGATGATCGTTCCCGCAGCTCCTGCGACCAAACCGATGATGGCGGTTTGCCAAACTCCCACCACCATTGCAGTGTAGAGGTCCCGCCCAAAAAAATCAGTCCCAAATAAGTATTTCAGACTAGGTGGTTGCTTAGGCCTTACTGCCAGTGGATAGGCCTGCTTGAATTCAATCGTCAGCAGTCCATGCACCGTGAAGAGAATTAAGAAAATCAGCAATCCGAGGCCAATTGTTAGACTGATGTTACGCTTCAGGTAATTAATCATTCTTGCCCTTGTCGCACACGAGGATCCAGCAAGGGGTAAAGTAACTCAACTAGAGCCATCAGCACAGCTACGGTAATCGTGATAAACAGGACAATCCCATAAATCACTAAAAAGTCGTTGGAGCGAATCGCTGTGATCAGCACAAATCCGAGGCCCGGAAGCCCAAAGATGGTCTCCACAACGATTGCAGAGGTAATTACATTTCCAAGTGCCAGGGCGAATGCTGTGACCTGTGGCAAAAGGGCGTTTCTCAGGTAGTAGTCCTTAAAGATAGTGTAAGAACTTAATCCCTTGTGCTCCGCAAAGACCACATAGTCCTCCCCCTGAATTGTGATTCCCATTCCCCTCATCGAGAGCACCCACGTTCCAAGGGACCCAAAGATGAGAGCGATGCCGGGCAAGATCTGATGCCTCAACACATCCAAAATAAACTCGAAGGTGAAATCAGGGATAGTCCCGATCGAATATGCACCTGCGATCGGCAGAATATTGAGTTTAAAAGCTACAAAAAAAATCAATAGAATAGCTAGTAGGACTGGAGGAACCCCTTGAAACAAGATAAAGCTGGTAGAAATACCACGAACCCATCTGGGAGAAAGTGGCCAAGCAGCCAAGGCTCCAACGAGATTCCCAATCACAAAAGAAAGAATCGTAGTAACAAGGATCAGGCCGATCGTCCATGGTAAGGACTCGGCAATCAACATGAGAACAGTCTTAGGAAACTTGTTCAGTGAGACCCCAAAGTCAAGAGTCATCACTCCTCCGATGTAATCGAAATATTGCTGCATCAGAGGTTTGTCTAGACCAAAGGCCTTGGAATAGGACGCAACGATCGTCTCCAACTCACCCGCAGAGAATCCACCTAACCGGGCTAGCTCTGCAAAGCGCTCACGAATTGGATTGATGTCTGAAATCCTGGGAATAAAAAAGGTAATGGTGGAAGCAGACCAAACCACTAGGATGACGAACAGAAGTCTTTTGAGAACAAACATGGGGGAACTCAGATACGCCCCCAGAACAGGGGCGCGTGGAAAGTGATTATTTAGCAGATTTCAGGGTAGAGACAACCAACATGCCAGTGTGAGCCCAGAAGGCTCCATTCATACCCAAACTAGGATTGGCAATGGTTGGCCAATTTACCCAGTAGGTCTGGTTGTAGGGAATCCGGTGGAGCCATTGGATGACAGGAATGTCAATCTGATCTTCCCAGTAGATTCCAAGTGCTTGAGCTGCTAATTCCTGGAATCTTGGATCATCACCTCCCAAAGGAGCCATCTCATCAAGTAACTTGTCATACTCTGGATTAGCGTAGCGGGAGAACCGGTTAGAGCCTGCTGTCGTACCTATGGCTGCACTGTAGCGGCTATGAAAAAGTTCCAAAGCAGTGTAAGGATCTTTCAGGCTTGCACCGTGACCGAACATGTATAGTCCNGCTTTGCCGTCGGCCATATTCTGATAAGCGTCTGTACCAAAATTGATATCTGCGTCAATCCCACCATTACGCAACATTTCTACTAGGATAGGAACAATGTCACTGTGAATTCCTTCAAATCCGTTGATCACTGCACCCACAGTTTTACCGTCCTTCTCCCATAGATCATCGTCATTCATAGTGAAGCCGGCAGCTTTCATCAACTCAGCACTCTTATCTGGATCATAGAGTCCTGGTTGAAGCTCAGCTTCCANTTTCTTAACTGCTGGGCTGTTAGCAAATTTTTCAAGCCCAGGATAGAGNGGAAAGGGATAGATTGTCGCGATACCAGCTCCCTCATAAATAATNTCATTGATCAATTCNCGATTAANCAACAGGCTCATTGCGCGACGGACTCGTTGGTCGTTGTATGGCTCTAGCTGGGTGTTGACCCAAAGAGAATTTGGCCACCAATCGAGGTAGCCATATGGAGGCTTGTCTGCCGAATGAGTGGTCACCTTGGAATTCTGACGCAGAATGTTCCCAATCACTGAGCTGCGCATGTCCAGGGTGGCATCAAATTCATTGTTTACCACACGTTGGGCAACTACATCCATTCCCTGGCCAACCTGGCCNCCAATATTGAACATCACCACACGCTTGACTTCTGGCATGCTAATGCGGCCAGCCTTAACTGCCCACCAATCAGGATTCACATCAAAGATCTTCTGATTTGCATCCCACAACACTAGGTTGTAGGGGCCAGAGTGGGGCATGTCATTGCCACCTTCGTATTCATTGACGTTATCCACCTTGGAGAGGACGTGGGCTGGAACAATCGGAATTCCTGTATCGAACTTTAGCGTCAGTACCTGAAACTTAAATCGAGGTGCTGNCATNTTGAAATCAACAACTACGGTCTTGTCATCTACCGCNGTGACCTTGTCAACAAACTGCTTGAAGTTAGCGTGATANGGTAGTTTGTTATTGNTCTTCTGGCTTTCGAAGGTGAAGACTACATCCTTGGATGTGACAGGAGTTCCATCACTCCACTGAGCCATTGCATTGAGCTTGATGGTCAATTGTGTGTAGTCACTCTTGGTGTATTCCATACTGTCGGCTAACCAAGGAATTTCTTCATCGTTGAAAATACCAAAATAGGATAAGCCCTCCCACATCAGGTTGTTGGCTTCCTGATGAGTATATCCAGTGGATGCAAAGGGATTAGTCACTCCAATTGGCGAAGTGACGCTCCATCCCAGTACCAAGGTTTGCTCTCGTGGGACCTTGGCTAGCGAGTGACCACCTGCCAATAGTGAGGTCGTCAACATCGAAAATGCAGTCGTGACTGCCAGCAAAGNAATCGATAGTTTGGAAATCTTCATGTACTCCTCTGTAACATTAAATTCATTAAGTCGTTCTGACACAGGTGGTGTGTTAGTATCAGTTATCTCCTTGCTAGGGGGTTTTCAGAATTCACAAGGCACAGCCTTGTTCAGGAAAGCAAAGCTTGGGAATATCAATCACTTTGCTTTTTTGATAAACCCAAAATTTGAGGAGATGAGACGGTTTTGTCAAGGCGAAAGGTCAGATCCTGCAAACTTATATCACACAATATCTTACCTGATATCAGGCTCTGGCTCCGCCTTCAAAAAAGTCTGTTCTGATTCTTTTTGATACTATCTCCCACATACAGTGCGAGGGCCTGAATAGTTGGAGTAGGATTAACAGCGGCTGAGGTTACAAAGATACTCCCATCAACAATGAAGAGATTCTTGACGTCATGGCATTGCCCCCAACCATTGACCACAGAGTTTTCTGGATCTGTTCCCATCCGAGCAGTACCCATCAAATGCCAGCCAGCCCTCCACCAAACATCTCCTCCAGAAGAAACGATGCGTTTTGCTCCAGCAGCTAAAAGTGCCTCTTCGGCTCTTGCCGTACCGTGGGCAAACATTCTTTGGGTATTTTCATCAACCTGGTAATTGATTTTGGGAGCTGGAATGCCATTAACATCGGCAAGTTCAGAATCCAGCGTCACAGTGTTGCTCTCCAAGGGGAGGTCCTCAGTTACGACAGTCAGCCCTGCACAATAAGGATAAATTTCATCAAATTGCCGTCTATGCTCTGCACCCCAGGGCATCAGGTTATCCACGCCGTAGCCACCCAAGGCAAATGTCATTGGAGTTGTGAAACGACCACCATGCAGACCGTAACCTCTGACGAAGTCTCGGCTTAGATCTGTCTCATAAAATTCCTGACTTATAATGCTACAGGCCATCGGTCCTTTGAAACCTTCCATTGGTTCTTCGAATAAGCCAACCACTCCAGATAGTGGATGAAACATCAAATTTTTGCCTAGTTGCCCACTACGATTGGCAATACCATCAGGAAATTCTTTAGACTTTGAATTAAGCATAATCCTTGGAGTTCCTACCCCATTACAAGCCATTATCAACAACTCTGCCTTTTGCTCCTGTAGTTGCCCATCTGNATCAAAATAGACTGCACCCCCAGCTTTACCGTTCGGCTGAATTGTAATTTCCCTTACACGGCAGTTGGTCTTTAGTCGCACTCCTTTTTGGAGTAGTTGGGGCCAATACGTCAAATCGACACTAGCTTTTGCACCTGATGCACAGCCCAAATCACAGGTTCCTGCATTAACACAGGAATTACGGCCCTGATACGTACGACTTAAAATTGAGGTGTCTGACGGCCACCAATGCCAACCCAAATCGTTAAATCCCTTTGCCAAGGTATTGCCCAATTTACCGAGTGGTATAGGAGGTAGTGGAATATCATAAGGGGGGTAGGAGGGGTTGCCGGGCAAGCCCGACACTCCCATGATTCTACTATTGAGGTCATAGTAGGGTGCCAGCGTTTCATAATCGATGGGCCAGTCATCTGCGACCCCATCTAATGATTTCACACGAAAATCTGAAGGATGAAACCTTGGCCAGTGCCCTAGATAATTGATCGTAGAGCCTCCAACTGCGTTGAAATTGACTGGGGTAATCGGTGAGTTTGATGAATTGATTGGATAATCTTGAGGAAGCTTCCGCACGTTTGGATCACAACTAAACTTATCGTAGCGGTGCAGTTCATAATCTTTCTTGGTACTTGGTAGGTTAGATCGATCAACCCACTCTCCCTGCTCCAGACAAAGTATATTTAGCCCCAAATCTGCGAGAGCATAAGCAACTGCAGCACCTGACGCGCCAGCACCAACAATGAGCACGTCCACAGATTTTTTATTCATCCTGTTTCCCTCATGAATTTAGCACTCTCGATAACAAACACCTCTTTGACGGACAGGCTCTAGCATCCGATCAAGCTCCATCGGATCATCTGATGTCACTGAATATCCCTCAGGTTGGGTTGGCTCCGAAGACAGACCAAAAAGTGGCCGAATTGTTGATTCGCTGTAGTAGCCCTCATAGGTGCTACGGAGGAGCGCTTCAAAAAAACTTTGTTGGTTTTGTTCGAGTAAGCTGACGAAGGCAATCCATTCTTCATCTGAGAGTTCTGCTGACGTCTTGCCTGATTGGCGCAGCAAATCTTCTAAGTATTTCAGGCCTTGTTCAAATAGCTGCTTCAATTCANGGTGGTTTTCAACTTTCTGAGAGATGAAATCAGTGACACCAAATTCTGCTGCAGACGGAATTTTCCCATCTGCTCCAGAAGGAATTAGTTGGGCCAAGATTTCATTTAAAATAAACAGTTGTTCGGAGTTCCAAAGATTTTTTGTGGAAGGAGCTGATTTCATGACACACCCAAATTTGAAACATTTCACCAGACTGAGAACGACTATGCTCTATTTTGAATTCTCCCTTGACGAGACAGGGCATCAATGGAAACAGCTAACAGCAGAATTCCTCCTGAAAACATCAGTTTGTCAGCTGCTCCTGCTCCAGAGAGGTCCAAGCCATTACCCAACGAACCAATCACAAGTGCTCCAAGAATGGCGTTCCAGACACTACCCCTACCCCCAAACAATGAAGTTCCACCAATGACCGCTGCTCCAATTGCTTCCAGCAGCAAGGGGCCCCCAGCAAAAGCATTGAAGGACACGGATGCATAGCGGGATGCACCAACAATCCCCCCTGTTGCCGCCATGAATCCCACGATTCCAAAAGCAGCAATCTTCACTCCCTTCAATGATATCCCTGCTCTGCGCGCCGACTCAGCATTTCCACCGACTGCAAAAAGGGATCTACCAAATGGAGTCGAGGTCGTAACCCAGCCTAAAAAAAATGTTAGAATCAATAAGATAATTACAACTAAGGGGACACCACGATATAAATTTAAGGTAGCGACTACAGACACAGAAAATATAGCAAATAGAAAGACTTTAGTGAAATCACTAAGTTGAGAATTTACTTCTAAAGAAAGTCTAAATCGCTTTTTCCGATTTTGCCAAACAATCCAAGCAAATAATGTCATACTTGCTACTGCTGCAGCCCATCCTAGTTCTACAGGTAGTGTTGTTGTAGTAATTCCTCTAACAAACGGGTCACGTACATTGATTGCACCATGAATACCCAAAATTTTGAGCATTAGCCCCTGAAATCCTAGCAGACCTGCAAGCGTTACCACAAAGGAGGGAATTCCAACTAGGGCTGACATTATCCCTTGAAACACACCTATGGCAACTCCTGCAACCAAGGCTGCCAAGCAGCTAACTGGTGCTGGTATTCCCAAATTAGTTGTGAGCACTGCTAAGATTGCTGCACAAACCCCTGAANTAGCAGCAACCGATAAATCAATGTCTCCAATTAATAAAACAATTGTGATGCCCACTGCCAAAGTCCCAACAACAGAACTTTGCATAAATAGGTAGTAAAAATTACGAGGGCTCAGGAAAGCTGGCTCTGTTAGTCCAAAATAAGCCCAGATTGCAACTAGTGCCAGAACTACTGGTAGGACTGATCCTAAGCGAGAACTAATGATTCTTTTTAAACTGATTGTTCCTAACTCAGGAATCTTCGGCATTCATCCCTCGAGTCATTGCTGATACAATTTCTTCAGGTGTAACTTGATCAACATCATAAATCGCTACATTTGCGCCCTGATGCAATACTGTAATCCGGTCACAAACTTCAAAGACATCTCGTAAATTGTGGGAGATATAGACAACAGCATGACCAGTTTCACGTAGTTGCTGGATGATTTCGAGTACTTCCTGCGTCTGTGCAACACCCAGTGCGGCTGTGGGCTCATCCAGTAGTACGACAGTAGAGTCGGCTCCAACTGCTCTTGCGATTGCAATTGCCTGCCGCTGACCACCAGACAATCCACCCACTTGGCTGCGAACTGATTGCAGTGTCCTAACTTTCAAACGTTGAATGGCCTCCTGTGCCTGGTATTCCATGGCAAGTGTATCCAATGGTTTCATGAATCTTGGCAGCAACTTAGCCCAACCCCCAAGTACGGGTTCTTGACCCAGAAAAAGGTTGGCAGCCACGTCCAGATTTTCACATAGCGCTAGATCCTGGTAGACAATCCTGATGCCTTGGGCGACCGCATCTTGAGGAGATGAAATGAAAATTTCATTGCCATCAAGAATGAACTGGCCACTATCACAGATTTCAGCACCCGCAATAATCTTCATCAAAGTCGATTTTCCTGCCCCGTTATCACCAACCAACCCCATCACTTCACCTTGCTTCACTTCGAAGGTGACTCCCTGGAGAGCTTCCAAACCACCAAATCGTTTTCTGGCTGCTTTGACCACCAAGTGAGGTAATTGTGCTTGCATCTGAAAAAGAACAGGAAAATCAAAATTTATTAGGTGTGTGATTCAACCCTTACAAAACGAAGTCGCTGCTGCTTCTCCTTTGCAAACATCAGCCTTGGTGATTGAAGGGTCATTATCAATCACATATTGAACCCCAGCTTCGCCAACGGCATTGTAGAAACCTACAGGGACCATCGGTACTTCCTTGCCAGCTGAATTTGCTGGCGATGTTCCCATTACAATACCATCCAGGGAGTCCTCGTTGATGAGAGCGACGGTTGCCTTGGCCGTAGCCTCCGCCATCATATCGAAATCTCTCCAAACACTCTGAGTCATCTGATCCAGCAGAATCAATTGAAGCGCTTGCACTGTGCAGTCCAGTCCACTAACTGGTACATTTCCAGCCATTCCTTGCTCTGACAAAGCAGCGACAGCAGCTCCAGCGTTGCCATCATTCGAAGAAACTACTCCCTGCACATTATTGTTTAGCTTTGTCAAAGCCTGATCCATGGAGCGTCTCGCAACCGCTGGATCCCAACCCTGGGTCCAATTCTCATATCCTAAAATACGTTCACCGGAAGCATATAGGGATTCCAAGACATCCATTTGTCCATGGTAAATAGTTGGAGCATTTGGATCTGTTGGGGAACCTTTCAGCATAACCAGAGTGTCCCCAAACTTTGTATTTGCCACAATGTGGGCGGCTTGGGCCCGACCTGAAGCTCTTAGATCAGCCTGCACCCAAAAGCTGGTATTTGTTGATTGCACCATGCGGTCGTATGCAATTGTAGGCACACCCTCATCCGCGGCCATATCCGCTATGATTGCTGCTGCTTCTCCATCGATAGGAATAACAACCAGTACCTTTGCACCTCGNGACAAAGCTTGTTCAGCTTGTCTTTGTTGTGCAGCAGTATCGTTGTTTGCATTAAATACCTCCACCTGAATATTCGGAGCCATACCTTTCATGTGCTTTACAAAAAAAGCAGCATCCTGGCTCTCCCAACGTGGGTTCACATTTTCAGGTAGTAGCATCGCTACCATGTCATCTGCTGCTGCTATGGGAGCCATGGACATCATTGCCAAGGCAACACAAGTAATCGCTTTCTTTATTCCAACCATTGATCCTCCAGAGATTAGTTTGTTGATCACACTGGCAGACTAAACTTCCAGTGTGAAGTGCTCCAAGAATTCACGATTCGGTTCTGCTCCATGCCCTGGAACATCTGGAATCGGAACATGACCACCATTTTTTGCGACCTGATACTGAATATTCAGCGGTTCGGTCAGCAAATCATCGCGGAACTTGTTGTCTGTCGTATCAAACTCCAGCATCGGTTCCTGCGGATGAATTCCACCCGGAAGAGGTGGAATAGCCGCCAACAACTGTAGATTTGTCGCAACCGCGACAGCTGAGCCCCATACATGATTAATCACCTGAGTAAAGTGGGCCTGAGCTAGAGCCAGTACCCGCAAATACTCTGAGATTCCTCCGAGTGCACACACTTCCGGTTGAGCAATGTCTAGACAACGCTTCTCCAGGAGATTACGCCAACCCCAACGTGTGAATTCTGCTTCACCTCCAGCAATGTTGATTTTCAATTGGGTACGCAATTCTTGGTAACCCACCAAATCTTCTGGTGCAACAGGCTCTTCAAACCAATACGCNTCTAGCTCCTCCAATGCCNGGCCNACATAGAGCGCTTGGTCTACAGTGTAGCAATGGTTCGCATCCACCATGAANGGGAAATCATCACCAACACCTCGTCGAACNGCTTCTGCAAGCTGCACATCCTGNTTNGGCCCTAACCCTACCTTCATCTTTGTCGCNACAAATCCTGCNGACTTGATTGCNGCAGCCTCATCTTCAAAGAGATCCTTCAGTACCNNTAATTTTTCACGGCGAAGCATCATNCCATAGCCATAAACNGGCACCTNTTCTCGGAATCTTCCACCAATCAACTTTGAAATTGACAGGCCAGTNACTTTNCCTAANATNTCCCATANNGCNATGTCNACNCCNGAAAGTGCCTGNATTGGCATNCCTTTCTGTCCATGATCACGCAAGAGGTTGTAGACCCTGTGCCAGAGNACATCACGATTCAGAGGATCTTCGCCNAAGATCATTGGCTGAATCACNCGCTCGACAATCACNTTATTNGCAATAGCCACATTCCCCGGNCCAAAACACTCGCCCCACCCCGNTATCCCTTCGTCAGTAACCACCTCTACTAGATGNCCAGTCCTTTTCTGATAATACTGCTGGGAATATCCTAATTCTTCCTTGAGGTCATACTGGAGAATGTGACTCTTGACTTCCGTAATTTTCATGAAGTAGCCCTTTTATTCTGCTCAGGTTCTTGGCTTCCAAACATGGTTCAAAGCGCCAATTACCTTGTTTTGTTCGCCATATTAAACATATGATGTTTAATAAAACAATACTTATAATAAAAAATGATGATCATTTACTTACAACAGATTATTGGAACTGGTCTTCTGACTCAAAAGATAACTTAGATTCATGAATCAATTTGATTGATTCTGAAATGAACAACCGAACACTGAAAAAATGTTTTCACAGAAGATTACGGAACTTTTATCGATTGGACAGACAATCAAAGTCTTCTAAGCAGATTCAAACCACGCTATGATTCCTACAACCTAAGACTTTTGAGCAGTGGACTCCTTTCAATCGAGAATGAATGAACGAAATACTTTTCTACAACCTGACCCAGACGAATGGCCTGACACACAGTCTAGCAACCCAAATTGCCCGTGAACTGGGACGCAGAATCGTTGCGGGACTCTATCCACAGGGTACTTGTCTTGAGGATGAAATGACTCTGGCAGAAAAATACCGGGTGAGTCGCTCTGTGATACGAGACGCAGTGAAAATTCTTGTAGGAAAGGGGTTATTAGAAGTGCGGCGAGGAATAGGAACTAAAGTCAGAAATCGGCTGGAATGGGGAATTTTGGATAACGACGTTCTGGCATGGCATCAATCAGCTCCTATGAATCGAAAATTCTTGATGCAACTGCATGAATTCAGGTTGGTTATTGAACCAAAAGCAGCCCAACTAGCTGCGAGAAACGGAATGACAGATGATTACAAAAGTATTGAGGAGGCGATTCATAAGATGAGAGAAAATATCAATTCATCCGAGGCTTTTGTAGAAGCAGACGCTAACTTTCACCGTCTTATTCTGCTGGCCACGGACAACGAGTTTCTTAGTGCAATGGATGGTATCGTTTTCACATCACTACTTAGTTCGATTCGACTTACCAATCGAGATGCCAAGCAAAATGAAGCCTCTCTTTCTCTGCATCAGGATGTCGCAGACTCTATTTTTGCCAAGAAACCGGAAGAAGCAGAGCAAAGGATGTTTCACCTACTGTCTGACGCAAAAGTTCGTTTAACTGCTGAGGTGTAGATTTACCTGTGCTCGGCCTATGCAACATTTCCAAAAACTGATTTCTTGCATCAGATGAGACAAAAATGAATTTTTTCAAACATCTCAATTAATCAAGTGTGAGATAAATCCAATGAGTTTGCTAGAAGCATCCATTGAAACTCTGCAAGCGGCAATGAACTCCGGAAGCCTGACTGCCGTTGATTTAACCCAGTACTATCTGGATCGCATTGCAGCTTACGATCAACAAGGACCTGGACTCAACAGCATCCGGGCACTCAATGATAATGTGCTGAAACAAGCCGCAGCACTGGATGATGAGCGTAGTCGACAGGGTACCCGATCCATGCTTCATGGCATCCCCATTCTGGTGAAAGACAACTATGAGACCAAGGGAATGCCCACCACCGTTGGCTCGGTACTTTTCGAAGGCTTTGCTCCTGATCGGGATGCTTACCTCGTCTCTAAACTGAAAAATGCCGGTGCTCTCTTACTAGGGAAAACAAACATGCAAGAATTTGCTTACGGCATTACGAACGTTGGCTCAATTCATGGCTTTACCCGCAATCCCTACGACCTGACAAGAAACCCTGGTGGTTCTAGTGGAGGTACTGGGGCAGCTGTTGCAGCCAATTTCGCAGTCACTGGATTAGGGAGTGATACCTGTGGTTCGATCCGCATTCCTGCTGCTCAGAACAATCTTGTCGGACTACGAGGGACACAAGGTTTGATGAGCCGACGGGGTATTTTCCCGCTATCTTCGACACAGGATATTGGGGGACCCCTAACAAAATCAGTTCGGGACCTAGCTGTCATGCTGGATCAGATGATTGGCTACGATGCAGAAGATGCTCAAACTGCTGAGAGCTTTGGGCATAACTTTCAGTTTCTGGCAAATCTTCAATTACGCGAGAAAGCGCGCATTGGATTGCTGCGTGAGTGGATGGAGAGAGAAGAGGGTGATGAGGTCGTCGCTGGAGTGATCCGTGATGCCTTGACCAACATGTCCGAAAAATCAGGTTGGGAGATAGTGGAGTTGGAATCAGCTGAACTTGAGGCCTCCCTAGATAGGCCACTCGAAGGCTATTTTGTTTCTGCCTATGACTTCAAGCAGGATGTAAACAACTATCTACGAGCTAATCCTGAGTTGGGTTTTGCTGATTTGGATGCACTTCTCACCCCAGGGAAGCATCATCCCAAGGTAGATCTTCGGACACAAAAATGTGCAGCCATGCGAAGCGAGGATGAGGCAGCCTATTTCCAAGAAATGGCACAACGCAAAGTCGTACGCAGAGCCCTTTTGTGTTTGCTTGCAGACAACCATCTGGATGCACTGGCTTATCCCTCGATTCGCCATGTAGCTGCCCCGATTGGGCAGGATCAAATGGGGACCAATTGTCGCTTGGCAGCCTGTTCAGGAATGCCAGCGATCTCGGTTCCAGCCGGCTTCAGTGGCAGGTTGCCAGTGGGCTTGGAGTTACTTGCCGAACCTTGGGCAGATCAGAAATTACTGGACCTGGCCTACACGGTTGAGACTAAATATCCCCAGCGAAAGATCCCAGGCTCCACATCCTAATCTCATGAACCCAACCAATCCTTTGATAGCTTCCTATATTTTGTGAAGTCTACCCTAGTTCGGTATCGAGTCGTCTCGTTTCTTTATCAATCCAGGCTCGGAGTTGACGAGTCTGGGTGTTCAATTCCGTATATTTTCGTCCATAGTCCAGATTGAAAACATAGTTAAAATCAGGAGGATTCTGTCCTTGGGTGTGCTGGAGCAACGTCTCCAGTTTATCGAAAGCCTTAGCCAATTTTGCTTCTGGGGTAGTTGCCCGCTCATATTCCTCCCAGAGTTCCAGAATTTCACTGCGCTGCAATTCTGGCAATGGTGACAATAATTCCAATAGATCTTCCCGCTCGCTTTGAGATTTATCGACATTGGGATCCTGCAACGGAGCTGGGATATCTCCCTGCAACGCCTCCCCCAAATCATGGACCAAACAAATCTTCATCAGGTGATGGGCATCTACTTCAGGAAACTCGGGTGCCAGTACCATCACCAACAGGCAAAGTCGCCAAGTATGCTCTGCTACACTCTCTGGTCTGCCGGAGGAAGTATGACCACTCCGCAATGTACTTTTGAGTGATTCAGATGCCCGTAGAAACGTTAGGATTTGGGAAAGACGTTCTTGCATCGACAAATCATTCATGAAGGAATTTGAGCTTTATGGAATTGACCATTGGGAGTCATGATAGATCCTGACTCACACTAATAAACTACGTTACGGTAATTCTACTGCAAAAAGTCATTTGCTGTTAGGGGTACAACTCAGATAAGCGCTTTTCAAGCTGTATAACTCGATATTTGGTTCATTTTTCAAGAATTTCCTGACAACGCATGACGAATCACTTTAGTCCTCCGACAGTTGATGATGTACAGCAAATTGCCAATTCTTTTCTTCGACAGGGTGAGCTAAACATTCAGCGCCTTCCCACAGGGCTCTGTCACTATGTCTTCAATGTTCAAGGGGAGCAGCAACGATTTGTTATCCGCATCTGTCATCCTAACAATACTTCCCACTTGAATGGCAACCTGTTCTGGTCAACTCAACTCTGGGAACTATCACTGCCCATCCCCCAGATTTTCAACCTCAGTATTGAAGAACAAAAGTACAGCTTCATGATTCTGGAGTACATCGACGGTGTGGACCTAGGCGAGTTGGTCGATCAGATGAGCAGAGACCAAAAAGCAAAAGTAGTGGATCGATTGATCGAGTTTCAAAGAAATGGTGATACGCTTCCAGAAGCTTCCGGCTTTGGCTGGGGATTGCATTATAATTGCCCACAACTGCTTCCTTCATGGAACCAGATTATCGAAAACTCACTGGAGCGAGCAAGGAGTTGGATTCGGACCGTTGGCCAAGTCGATCCAACTTATGTCGAGAAAGTTTGTCAGCTTCAGGATAAGTTCAAAGGATATTTCAGCACCGTCCAACCAAGGGTTTTTTTCCACGATTTGACCACAAAAAATCTACTCGTTTCCAAATCTGATTACTCTGTCACGGGCTTTGTGGATTTGGATCAAATGGCTTTTGGGGACCCGTTGTTTCACATATCCCTGATGAACATGGCACTCCTGGCCAACAATGAAAACAATGATCTAGTTGCAATTTGGTTAGATCAGCTTTCTGCAACAGAGACGCAGCGGATCGTGGTCAATTTTTACACGCTCATTCACTCTGTTTCGTTTATGGGCGAGAATGGAATGTCATTCAACAAGGAAGGATTCTTTAGCCAGGAGAATCATCAAAAACTAGATCAGATCTTTCAGCAGTTGCTCTCAGAGTTGAAAGGATTTTCTTGATCTATTGAAGAAAGACTACAGCCGACTTATCAATCGCTATTTCAGTCAAATGAAATCTTCTGATGCTTGGACCCCCATCGCTAAACTTGATGAGATCACGAAAGGCAAACTGTTGCTCTGGGAAGAAGATGGCTATTCGCTACTACTGACCCAGATTGCAGACCGGATAATCTGCTTTGAAAATGTCTGTCCTCATCTTGGCTGGCCACTAGAAATGAGCGCTGTTAACAAAGACCAATTGATCTGTCCTCACCATGGATTTGAGTTTGACCTACTGTCAGGTACCTGTCCCTTTGCTCCTGAGTTATCTTTGCACCACTTTCCGGTCCGTATACGAGATCAATACATAGAAGTTCGATTGAACAGAGTGGGGCCAAATGGACCTAACTGATCAAGGCTCATCCGGTCTTTCGAAGTCCAATGGTTCACTAGAGCGAATCGTTATACGTCTGCGCTATCAGGGTCGTGTGCAAGGAGTTGGTTTTCGACCGACAGTTTGGTGACTAGCGAAAAATTGGAGTTGACAGGAAGCGTCTTTAACGATCGTTCTGGTGCTATCGTTGAAATTTGGGGGATTCCCTCACAGCTACAGGAGTTTCAGTCACTCCTGCCCATTACCCTGCCTATTATTGCCCAAATTACCTCTCTAAATTCTGAGGCCTTGACTGGCTCTCTTCCTACTGATTTTCTGATCCAGGAGAGTGCTCACCAAGGTGCAGCTTTGCAAGTCCTACCCGACCTTGCAACCTGTCCTGCCTGTCTGGAGAAAAGTACTCAAGCGTCTTTTGCTTGTCACCGTTATCCATTGACCAACTGCACACATTGTGGACCGCGCTACTCGATCATTGAGGCCTTGCCCTACGACCGTGCCAACACCAGCATGCACAGCTTTCCACTCTGTGATGTCTGCTTAGCAGAGTTCACCAATCCAAACGATCATTGCTTCACATAAAGCCAATCGCCTGTCATCGCTGTGGACCCCAAACTCATCTAGAGCGCTTCGATGGTCAACACTTTGATCGGGAGGAGCTCTCTAAACTGGATGAAATTGATGCTGCAGCCCTTCTACTCCAACAGGGTGAAATCATCACAATTCAAGCAATTGGGGGATTCCATCTGGCCTGTGATGCAACAAACACAGATGTCGTACAGCAACTACGGCAGCGAAAAATTCGTGAGGCTAAACCCTTTGCTCTGATAGGGAAGAACCGCAAGATGCTAGAACAATGGTGCTCTGTCAATGAAATCGAATGGAGGGAACTGAGTAGTCCGTCGCTCCGATTGTCCTGCTTAAAAAAAGCCAGCAATCCACGATGCCTTTGCCGGAGGCAATTGCTCCCGGTTCGGGCAAAACCACTCTCTTGGAAAAAACTCTATCTGATTTGAAGGGAGAACTACCGATCGCAGTAGTGGAAGGAGACCAAGCCACCCTACACGACGCTGAATGAATTCGGGTGACTGGTTGTGAGGTAATCCAGATCAATACGGGCACGGGCTATCTGGAAGCAGACACGTTACATAGGGGAGTCGATCAGCTCCATTTGAAGGAAAGCAGCCTGCTCTTTGTGGAGAATGTGGGCAACCTGGTTTGCTCTGCATTGTTTGACCTCGGCAAATGGGCCAAGGTCGTCATCCTCTCTGTCACAGAAGGAGAGGACAAACCGCTGAAATATCCACACATGTTCCGGGCCGCTCAATTGATGCTGCTGAACAAAGTGGAGTTACTGCCCTACCTACAATTTGATTTGGATCGCTGTAGAGAAGCAGCCTTGGAGATCAACCCTACTCTGAAGATTTTACAGGTCTCCGCAACAACAGGAGAGGGAATGGAAGAGTGGTATGATTGGATTCCGCTGCAGCAGGAAACTTTGCCAAAAGTTGCTTCGGATCTCTCCTGAAGTAAGTCATTCAAGCATTCCAAGAAAGTTTGAATTTTTTCAGAAATCATTTTCTACGAGTCACTGAAGCATCACTGGCAGCCAAAGCCAGAATGATTCCTAAAACCCATCCTTCGTTCTTGTTTGCAACCACCAGCGGACTGTCTTGAACCACACTGTTTTCGAGTACTCGGCGATACTGCAGGATAAAGAGAGATAGACTGCGAGTGAATTGAGCAGTAAAACGAAGATTTTCATTGAAGGAAATCAAGCCGGCAGAAGGTGTGTAGGCAGGACGATCTGGCAAAGTATTGTCTGCTTTCACTTCATAGTAGGTACGGTTAAAGTTTTCATCTCCGTATTCCCATGATACTCCGAGGGCCAGTGCATAGTTGGAATCTCGATCAAAAGCGTCCACTGAAATCCCTGGAGCAAAAGAATTCCCAGCATAACGGAAGCCACCTCCCAGAGTACTTTTGCTGAGCAATGGAAAATCGACAGTCACGTGCTCTCCCAGGTACCAATCGAGTGTCAGCCCGATACCAATCAGCGCTTGGATATCTTCCATACCACGACGCGTATAATTCTTCGTACGAATGACTTTATCGGAAGAACCATCAGCTCCAGGTGGAGGCAATTCATTCAGATCATCCGATTCCACGGGCAACTCTGCTCCAAAAGCCATCTCCAAGCGCAGATCTGGGGTAAAATCTGTGAATAGCCTGGGGACCCCTGACACATCAACTTGCTCTGAACGGAGAATGCCATAGGGCAGATTGATGCTCCGTTGGTAATAGTGATTGGAACCGGTGTAGTGCGGTAGCTGTCCTGCAGCGTGGATGATCCCTAGTTCCCAGCGTGGACGCTCCCGTGCTGAGAGACTCTGCGACCAGATCAGTAGCCCGATCAAAGTACACCGGATCAGTCGAATCATTCAGAATTCCTGTAAAATCAATTGAATTTATTTCTGTACGATGCTATAAAGATCGTTTTCCTTTTTGCAACCCCTATTCGGGCAAACCGACATGTCTGAAGAAATTTTGGTCGCCTACAAGCGCATCGATATGGGCAAGAAAGCCATCCAACAGTTGCGCCGTGCAAATCGCATCCCCGCAGTTGTTTATGGAGGTGAGAACAACCTGAACCTTGAAATGGATGAGGTCAAAACTCGGCAACTATTGAGCCGACTGACCATCGCCCACAAGCTCTTGACACTCGAAATCAGGGAACCTGACGCCAAAAAAGGAGTAGTCTGTCAGGTACTGCTGCAGGACGTGCAAAAACATGTTCACAAGCCCCTGCTGGTCCATCTCGACTTCCGTGAGTTGAATCCAGAACGTTCGATCAACCTACGTGTTCCTCTGAAAACCGTGGGAGAGAGTCCAGGAGTCCGCAAAGGTGGTGTTCTTCAACTAGTCGCACGAGATGTTCCTGTCAGTTGTAAGCCAGATGCAATCCCTGATTATGTTGAGGTGGATGTTTCCACTCTTGATTTTGGTGGCAACCTGAGAATCCAGGACGTCCGCTTGCCTGAGCAAGTGGAACTGAGGGCCAAGGCCAATTATAGCATTGCCTCCATTGTTGGTCGTGCAGTTCGTATTGCACAAGCTGCCGCTGCGGCCGACAAGCCGTGAAATTGATCGCGGGACTGGGAAATCCAGGACCGCAGTATGAACAGACACCACACAACGCTGGTTTCTGGTTGATCGATGCCTTGTCGGGGGCTTGGCGCTGTGAGGTTGGTTCTGAGAAGTTTCAAGCGATGATGGGTCGCCACGGAAGTGGAGATCAATCGGTGATTCTATTGAAGCCCCTCACTTTCATGAATCATAGCGGTCAGGCGGTTGCAGCATGCGCACGCTTCTACAAGATAGACCCTCCTGACATTGTCATTTGTACAGATGATCTTGATCTGGCTCCTGGCAAAGCGCGATTGCGCTCTGGTGGAGGGCACGGGGGACACAATGGCTTGCGCTCCGTGATGGAGCACTTGAATTCTGACAGCTTCCGGCGTGTTCGACTTGGCATTGGTCGACCACCTGCGGACGTACCAACTGTTGATTATGTTTTGCGACGCTGGAGCCAAGAAGCCAGACAACAATGTCAGACACTGATTCGCCAGGTTTTTCCTCTGCTGGAAAAGTTCATCAGCGGTGCAAACTTTCCTCAGACCTCACTTAACGCACCTCTCTGAAGTTGGCTCCACATGGCTCTGGAAGTTGGAAT
>NYTS01000033.1 GCA_002683655.1 Deltaproteobacteria bacterium | reverse complement strand
ACGAAATCGGATTCGCTCCTACTTTCAAAAATCTACTGCACATAACCTGCGAATTCAGATCATGGTTTCGTTGGTTGCTGATGTGACTTGGATTCTAACGGACACCGAAGCAGAAGCCCTTCTGCTTGAAGAACAACTGATCAAACTTCACAAGCCACGCTATAACGTGGCCCTCAAGGATGATAAATCTTACCCCTACCTCAAGCTAAGCGTCCAGGAACACTACCCCCGCCTCAACCTTGTGAGGGAGCGTCATGAGCGTAAAGCAGAATACTTTGGGCCGTATCCTTCAGCCCAAGATGCCCGTCACATGATGCGAGTAGCGCTACGCTATTTTCCCTTGAGAACCAGCAAAATGGAACTGGATGGAAACAAGGTCTTTCGTCCTTGTCTCAACTTCCAACTGAAGCGCTGTCTAGCTCCCTGTCGTGGAAATGTGGCTTTTGATGAATATGGGAAATTGGTGCGCCAGGTACGACTCTTCCTGAAGGGTCGTGATCAGGAACTATTGCAGGACCTTGAACGGCGAATGCAAATTGCTTCAGAAACTCTGGAATTTGAACAAGCCGCCCAACTACGTGACCAAATTCAATCATTGCAACGGATCTTCACTCGACAGACGGTAATGTCACCAGATGGAGAAGATCGAGATGTCTTCAATCTCTACCGAGAGGCTGGAACTGCTGGTGTTCAGGTACTCTTCATTCGCAATGGACGCTTGTTAGGCTCAGACTTTTTCTTCTTTGATACGAGTGAACAAGCCTCGGATGCAAATTTACTTGGACAGGCCATCAATCGACTCTACACCAGTGAAATGACCGGTATCCCTCGCCAGGTATTGCTGCCCTTTGAGTACCCTGAAGAAGAAATATTGGCAGATGCTTTGTCCGAGCAAGCTGGACACAGGGTTCAATTAATGGTTCCCAAACGTGGTCATAAAAAAGAGTTGGTAAGCCTAGCTTTTCAAAACGCTCGAGCGAATCTCGAGGAACAAAGAAGGCGGGTCGTTAAAGACAGCGAGATTCTCCGGCAAGTTCAGATTTTTCTTCATCTAAAAAAAATTCCGGATCGGGTGGAGTGCTTTGATATTTCACACTTGAGCGGTGAAATGACCGTTGCTTCGATGGTTTGCTGGGAAGGAAACAAGCCCGCCAAAGAGAACTACCGCAAGTACAAGCTACGGACGATTCATAGCCCGGATGATTTTGCAAGTATGGAAGAGGTGCTAACCCGTCGCTACCAGCGTGCTTTGAGTGGTCAACAACCTCTGCCAGATCTGATCATAATTGACGGTGGGAAGGGGCAACTTAATGCAGCTCTAGCTGTTCTGGAAAAATTAGGAATTGACTGGCATCAGCACGATATCATTGGTCTGGCCAAGGGACGTTCGGAACGCAGGCGAGGGATAACTCGAGGCAATGATGAAGACTACGAATATGTTGTCAAACCCAATCAAAAAAATGAAATTCGCTTGCAGCGCCACTCTTCGGTACTCTATTTCCTGCAGAACATTCGCGATGAAGCGCACCGCTTTGCCATTGAGTTTCAACGGAAGCTCAAGCGGCAAGACAATCTAAAATCTCTGCTAGATGAAATCCCTGGAGTGGGAAATCGACGCAAGCGAGCCCTACTCAAACACTTTGGTAGCTTGAAACGGGTGCGAGAGGCGAGTGTGGAAGAGTTGGGGCAAGTGTCTGGAATTTCTCCGGTTTTGGCCGAAGAAATTGGGCGTTTTTTCAAGGAATGTGATTCCTTCTTAAAGAAAAAGTACGCAGCTTCACAAAAAGAGAGTTGACAGCTTTTGGGGAGGAATTTATATTTAATGGCTTTCGCTAAACCTTCAGTAGGTCCCCATCGTCTAGAGGCCTAGGACATCGCCCTTTCACGGCGGTAACAGGGGTTCGAATCCCCTTGGGGACGCCACTTCCAAAAAAAGACCTGCTCATCAGGTTCCAATCAAGCTTTATGTGGGGGCATAGCTCAGCTGGGAGAGCGCAACGCTGGCAGCGTTGAGGTCAGGAGTTCGATCCTCCTTGCCTCCACCACATTGCAGCTTTAGTTGCAATTCCTTCAATTTGCTCTGACTTACTTCTAGACTAGTAAAATCAAGANCCTGGTAGTCAATTTTTACCCTTCTAGCCTTACCCNCATTTACTCCGTTTTACCCTCTCTANTCTGGCTGGTGGACACGTATATGGACACGTAATTTGTGTCCAANTTTCAGCCTATTTCTGGTCTTGTGTCGTAACTAATGGATTGATTCGAAGTTCAAGTAAGTCCCTCTCGTCAATCAATTGGTAGCGGCGTAGCATAGAATCTGTCTTATGGCCGACCTGTTTCATAACAATGTGTGAAGCGTTGCCCCCACGCATCGCTCTGGTCACAAAATCATGCCTCAGGTCGTGGAAGCAAGCCCCCTTAATGCCAGCTTTTTCAAGTGAGCGTTTCCATACCTTTTGAATATAGGTAGTCCAGTAGGAAATAGGTTGGCTGTTCACAGACAAGAAAACCTGCTGAGTGTGTACAACTCTTGGGATGTCACTGAGCATTGTCACCACCTCGTGCAATAACCTAACTGAACGGGCCACATCTGTTTTGGTTATTACTGCTTTCAGACGCACAAAACCGGTCTTCAGATCTACGTCACTCCACTTTAGTTTGAGAATCTCTACTTGGCGCATTCCNGTGCCATGAGNCATGATAACAATTCGCCTGAGCCATAGTGGGCACTCTTCCAGTAANCGTAGATATTCTGCCTTTTCAAAAACACGTTTGCGCACATTGTCAACTCTCATAGTGGGGTAACGAGAGATGGGGATATTGCTAATGGATTCATAGCTCAATGCTCAGTTCAGCATATTCCTGATGCATCTTCTAAAATTTTAATTGAATCAATCCATAACATGAAATTTAAAGAAAATGATCAAAGAAAAATTCTTTCATTGATGCAAGAACATTGGGGGTTTCCTTTCGATCTACAAAATATAAATGATATGAAATTTAATCTCTTATTACTTTCAGCTTTTCTTGTAATGGCATTTTTCTGCCATCTCTCAAGAATTGAGCACTCTCCTAAATGAATTGCTAGATAGACTATTCTGAAAAAAAATTGATTAGTTACTGACTTCCAACAATGAAATATATTTGACCGCACAATAAATTTAACGCAATTTTTTGTGAAAACCCCCGAATCAGAAGAACTTCAATGAATCTAACTTTCGAACAAAGACGTGAGCGGTTTTGGAAGTCTCGGGATGACGCCAAACGACTCATCTATAAAATGGCAGATCGCATATCAGAAATTCCACCAGAACTTGCCGACTACTTCGCAGAAGCTCAGCGGCTGCGATTATTGTTTGAAGAAGACCAAACTGATTTTATTGCGAGCCAGATGGGTCTACCCAAATTAGATGAGCGTGACCCAATGTTTTCAGAACGATGGATTTGCAAGCCACTACATGACGTACACAACAATCAAGCGTTCCGTAAGCCCCTTGGCGCTTCGGGAAAACTTGATAACGACCTCTGGATCAAATGCGAATATGTGGAGTCGAAAGACAAATATCGGGTTACACATCTGCACAACCGGTCAGAGCCAAGCTACCCTGATTTCATGCCGGTACACCTATCACCACGATTTAAAGTCTATGTTCGGGATTAAANACACGCGGCGTCTCTNGAAAATATTATGGACAGCCAAACGTGGTGTTTTGGAAAAGATTTAAACATTGATTAGAGGTTGAAAATGGACCTTGAATGGAGNGAAGGGCATCTTGAGCGCTTCTACAATTTGTGTGAAAACTACTCGGAACATTTCGATGAAGAACGAGCCAAAGAAATTGCGAAGTGGNTAAAAGACCATCAAGAAGAAGTCTATCTCGATAAACTGCTGGAAGAGAAGCTGTNTCATGAAGAGGCTTGGNAAATTGCCAGTAAGACCACCTCTTCAGGTGTTTCCATCGAAGAACTCACTGAAGCCCAGTTAAAGCGCTATCAGGAGTTGAGAGAAGATTTCTTCAGCGNAGCAGATGCTATTGATCAGGNGACACAACTCACTCCAGAGCAGCAAAGACAGTACAGCTTGTTTCTTGGGGATGGTTTTGGGCCCGATGTCGCTTGGGGTATGGCCTCAAATTATGAACCTGATGATGAAGATGATGAAGATGAGCAATCAATACCGGATGGATACAGTGGTGATGGCTTTCTTGAGACTCCAGAAGAAATTAAGTACGAGTTGAACGAAGCCAAAGCTACTCGTTCTCTTTGCAGACGCTACGGCCAAAATGGCAAAGAAAAACAGGAGCAACTTATCGAGTATGACCGGCGTATCGATCGCTTGGAACACTTGCTCAAGAACTTTGAGAACAGCGTTAGTACTGAAGTCGAGGCGTGACATTCGAGTCCCAAATCAGTCAGTGAGACTTAGAAAGTAACACTGAGTTTCATCTCAAACCTTTGGAGTGAAATGGATCCCATTAACCCCTTGTATCTATCAACATTTCTGGACGTAGGAGCCGACTGGTGTGAAAAACCCAAGGAATTCGCCATTATCTCTGCTTATGCAACCACTGGAGAGAAATGGTCTGTTGAACGAAATCAGCAGGCAGATGAACGATTACATCAACAGCTGGTTGAGAAGGGGGGCTGGCTATGCTCCTGACACTGGTCATAATGAACCGTGTTGGGCAGTTGCGGTTTCGTTTGACGAAGCCTGTGATATTGGAGAGGAGTTCCTGCAAGACGCCATTTACTATATTGAAGGGGATGAACTTTATGTTAGTCATTGCGATTCAAGACGCATCAAGACCCCAATTAGTAAGTTCTCTTTGAAAATACGTCCGAGAGGTCGTACAAGCTAGCTTGAGAGCAAGCTAAACCCAGACGTCATTCTCAGCGGTTAGCTCACTTCCAGCACCGCCTGTGTTCACCACTCCCTTTGGTTCGACCAGCAACACCTTGCACTCCTCATCAGCGAAGGGCTTGTGTGCTTGCCCACGGGGAACCACGCACATCTCTCCCTCACCCAATTGGACTGTTCGGTCCTTGATCTCAATCCCCATGGAACCCTCCAGCACAATGAAGGTTTCATCGGTATCAGCGTGATTGTGCCATGTGAACTCACCTTTGATCTTTACCAGCTTGAACTGGTAGTCATTCATTTCAGCAATGACTTTCGGGGACCAGTGATCTGAAAAGAGTTCCAGCTTGTTTTGGAAGTTGAGGAGCTGACTCATGCTGGTTCTCAAAGCTTATGAATAACATGCCGTACCACACCCCATATTTGAAAATCATCATCAACTGAAATGGGAATGCTCGGATAGTCTGGATTCTCTGGCTGTAGCTCAAAACACTCCCTTGTCTGCACCAGTCGCTTGAGGGTGAATTCCCCGTTGAGAGAAGCAATCACAACCTTTCCATTGGGTTTCTTCTTGGAGCGATCCACACTCACTAAATCCTGATCAAAGATGCCTGCACCCGTCATCGAGTCCCCGTTAGCACGGACAAAGAAAACGTTGTTGGGGTCTGGAATCAGATACTGATGCAGGTTGAGATAACCATCATAGTAATCCTGAGCAGGGCTGGGAAAGCCTGCGGAGACCATTGATTCAAATAATGGTCGCTGGTACTGCTCAGCGATTGGGGAGTGAACAGGTAGGACGAAGGTGAATGGTAGTAGGTTCATAAAAAGATTTTGTGAGGTGGCATTTAGTGCTGGATACTAATTTTTGTCAGCTTTGCGTGTAATCTTCACAACGGTGAAGGTCGGCTTTGGCAACAGCTTCATCTCTAAGTTTCATGTTCTTAGCCGAAGATGGCGCTGTCATCAAATTCAGAAATGCTTGGTGTGATGGGTACCAAATTCCCAAAACCTCATCGATATCTTGAGTGCCAACTACCTGTCCGAAAACTTCCGTCCTCCAGAGAATCTTTCCACCAACTTCTTTTAGCAATTGCTCCAGAATTTCCATGTAAGCCTGATACAACTTTCCTGTTGGGTACTCAGCAGCATCCCGATACTTGTTGAGATTTAACATAAAAACAGCGTCGTCTTGACTCCCGCGGGCAATCACTTTCATCTTTTCAATTTCGGTCAAATTGACACTTGGCAGTTCAGCCATTTTTGCCTCTTGTAATTCTGGGGTGAACACGATGCGGGATCCTTTCCATCTATGAGCTAATTTAAGCATGGAGGGATCCGTTTGAATGGGATCTCAGGTGGTTGGTGGATTAAGAAATTTTCTCAAGCGAATAGACATCAGCAACAGCATTGTTTGCTGTATTCCATTCTTGAACCTTTGATGAAGACATGATGCTTTGGAGGCCTTCCATATCAGTCACATTCAAAAGCCCAACCGCCGTATTGTCATTCATTTTTGTCACTTCCCACGCGGAAGTGCACCGACGAACGTCATCTCCTACTTCTGCCAGCATTGCCGTAAACCTTTCGTAAGAACAATCAAACTTTGTCACGATACAAATATTCATGGAGTTCACCTGATCAGAGGATTGGAGATTCAATCCGATTGAATCCCGTTGAAGCATTAGAGGTTATTTCAGAGGGGTGGCACCTGTCTCCGATCGGGTAACCTGACCATCGCGAATGTTATAAACCACCATCAAAGCTTCTTTCGACCCATCAGGATATTCGTTGAAACTGTGTACAACTCCAATCTCATCATTTTCGTAAATCACCCTGAAGTCTCGCATGACAGCAGTTGGTCCATCGGTGTTCCACCAATCCCAACCTAGCATCTCAGACTTTGTGACTTGGGTTCCACTCTGATGACGAACAAAAATGAAATCATCGGCCATCAATTGATCCATAGCTTTGACATCCTTTGTCTGAAAAGCATCGTGTAATTTCTTCATCAACCCCATACCTAATCCTTTCAATTCTAAAATTTATTCTATTAGTGATTTCGAATCATAAAGAAGTGCTAGATTCAAATTTTAAACATCCAAAATACCGAGTAGATTGAGTAATCTCAGATAAGACTACTTGTTCAGTGCTTGATAAGCTAATACAGCTTTCCNAGCAGCTTCCAGATTGGTAGTTATTGGTTTAGAGNCNATAANTTCAATCCCTTCTAAACCTGTGAAAATTCCGGACACAGGCACCATCCCAACTGCTGNGATTGTTTCTGAATCNATCTCAAAAATTTTGATAGCTTCAGTAGTGATGAATCATGTCTNCTGCTGGTTNGACCAGTTNNTAAGACACTTTTTCTCGATGAGAAGGTTCTTTCATATATGCTACAAAAGTATCGTTGCTCAATTTGAATTTAAAGAAATGCAAAGACGTTGTTGCCTCATGATAGAACGATTAGCAGGTGATTCTTCGTTATCTATCCCCCAAGTAAGTTGACTAAAATCCACTGATTTGGATTTTTTGTAGAAATCTAGCTATCAACCTTCGAGAGGAATCATTTGCATTGTCGACATATCTACTCCAACTTCATCGAGCGCATTTTGATTTTCCACCATCACTTTTTGCATGGTTTCCATTGATACAACTTCTTGAACAACATAAGCCCGACCAGTTTCNGGGTGATANCCATACCCAACTACATCCACTCCAGCATCTGAGCGTATCTGCTTATGGCGATCACTTTCGAAGACACTTTTCCAATGGTCCCAGCCTTTTGTAATTTTTGCAGAAGCAAGAATTTTCATTTTTTGTTCCTTTGGTTTTGGATTCTCAAATTTATTCAAATTTTTAAGCCCAGTGCCACATTTCCCAGTTAGCATTCCCTGCAGCATCAACATCATATTCTTGGACGATTGCCTTACCGTTCAAACTCATCAGAGATGGTGCCGTGGTTTCGATATAAACAATTCCACGAAATTTCGTTGAACCATCTGGCTCTGTTCTGCCAACACCACTTGCTCTCAAAGTAGCCACTCCGTCAGCAGCCATTAGTACGGCTGAATTTGGACACTCTCCGTACATGCTGCCATCAGCTTTCATTTCAGCGTGATATGTACCCATGAACTGAACATCAACTNCTGCAATTTTCCCACTACCTTGAGCAGTGATTTCAAATTTTGGCAAGGTTCCCTNTGTAGGTAGTACCTTGCTAACAGAGGTTGCCGTGGCGGATCCAATTTTTTCGCCTAACATAAATAATCCTTTTCATATTGGGTTGAAGAAATCTTTGTTCGGGTATTGGTTTTACCCAATATTCAGTCATGAGAGCCTCTTATACCAACTGGAAGGAAGTCAAAAATCAAGTAAGCCTGAAGTGATGGGATGTTTTTTTAAATTTGTTGTTTGCTCTTACCAGATATAACTCAGTGTTACAGCAAATTGAGGAGGATGGGACTCGGTTGGTCTAAATTCAAAATTGTTCTATTCAAATAGTTCAGTTAAGGCGATTTACAACTCTACTGAGTCTACTTTTGAGGATAGGATAGATCTTTTGGGATTTAACCCTGNAACCAACAAAANTTCTATTCCNCAAGTTCTCTCGAAAGCGTGTTTCCTGATACTATGAGTGGTTTGTAGAGATTAGTGCTTGTTTCTTCTCCCTCACCAGAATCCTCCAACAACTCCACTGAATAGATCTTTGTTGTGGTCGAATCAAAACTAACTTCAGTCTCTTCGAGAAGATCCTCATGGATTTCTTCAGCAAAGTATCCCACTAAATCTTGCTCCAAACGACTGTAAAGCTCTTTCAGTACATCATCACGACTACCAAATTCAATCGCTAGTTCCTTGATTACTTCTGGTGAGACTTCATAAATCACATCCAAAGAAAGTTTGAGTTTCATTCAGTTCGTATTCGCTTAATACTTGAATATTATTTTGAGTTACACCCTTTATGTTGCAGACTCGCAGATCAGGGATTTACTTAACATAAGAGTTGATCAGAGGACAAACATAAATAAAAATTGAGGCAAGTTCTGATCTCTCAAACGTCTTAGAGATCAGAAAGGTACTTGCACCTGTAAGCTAAAATCACATAGATTTAAAATTAANNAATTTTCTCAAGAGAGTAGACAATATCAACACAGTTGTTCGCTTTATCCCACTCTTTCATCTCGGGGCTTGTCANCAGTGCTTGTAAAGCTTCCATGTCAGNGACATTCATGAACATCGCGGTTTTATGNTCGTTAATTTCGGCAATTTCATATTCNGAAATAAACTTTTTTGTCTCTTCCTCANATGATTTNACCATCTTTCTGAAATCATCTACGGTACAACTGTATTCTGATACAACACATAGATTCATAAGNCCTCTCTAATTGATTGAATCCTTACATGACGAATAAATTTTTACATGGGCNCATGATCCCAAATTAAAAACATGTAATCCCATTCGGTTTGAGACATTGCCAAACCAATGATTTATTTGTTGGGCGCCTGATACGCAGAAACCACTTTGTTGGCAGTTCCCATTGCATAGGTCATTGACTTAGAGTCTATGATTTCGATCGCTTCAAAAGAGCTAAAGGTTCCAGTTGATGAAGTGACCATTTCAACAGCAGCCATGTTTTCTGCACTGCCTTCCATGATAGCCACGATCTCCGCGCTGCTCACACTGAAGTAGAGGTTATGCATTTTTACATTGAGTGCGGAAAATAGTTTATTGGCAGCTGCCTCACGATCTTGGGGGTTGTCAACCATTCCCTTGAATGCCGCGTTGCTATACTTTGCTCTGGCCAGATAAAGCGCCATGATCTCTCCTTGCTTTTGGGTACATGGTTGTGATGCGAGCATGAACGCATCAATAAATGTAGTCCAACTAAATAGTCAGTAGAGGAAACTTTCAATAGATTTTTTGGAGTACCAGCAGAGCCAACAAACTAGATCTGAAGCTCAATGGGGGGGCTCAATCACACAACGTCTCACAGGGCAACCCATCCTTGTCACCGTCCAAGCGACTGAGTCCACATTGATTCAAATAATGGACGCTGGTACTAGTCTGCAATGGGGGATTGATCAGACAGGACGAAGGTGAGCGGTAAAAGGTTCATGTAAGGGTCTTGGATATTTAAATTAATGGGTTGAGACTAATCAAAATTTAAGCAGTAAAACCTAAATCTTTGCAACGAGGCCACAACTATGATCAACATTTCTACACAGTATCCGTTTCGAGTTTTGATCCAGAATGTGAGTTTCGCCTTCATCCAGAAGGCAACGTTTCGGAGTGTGTTCTGATACGAGAGGCAGATAGGGGTAGGAGAGTCCCTTATAGAGAAGGAACTCCCCTAGAGAACAACAATGGAGCGATGTAGAGGTGGAAACATTCAAATCTCTACACCAGAATTGAATTCACTGAACAGGTATTCGTATCAGTGAATAGCAGACCTTTGTCAGCTTGGCTGATTACAGTGTGTCGCATGCAATCATTGCAATCAGGCTATCACTTAGGCCTTCTAAGCGGGACAGTGAACCTCTGGTTTTCAGTAGTCAAGCGATGGTTAGATTTATTTCAGGAGGACTGTGTGGCAGTAACAGATGCTGGGAGGGGGTAGGGAAGTCCCTTGCTCTGGACTTCCCTCTGAGGAAAACAAGTCACACTAGATATAGTCTTAAGCTAGTGCGACTCACTGGTTCTTTCCAGAGTCAGAAGGACTAGTTTTTTTTTAAGAACTGCAGTAAAAACTTTATCCTTTGAATCACTTCAATCTGGAAATCCTTCAAGAGCTCGAACCAGCTTTTTTTTTAAGAACTGCAGTAAAAACTTTATCCTTTGAATCACTTCAATCTGGAAATCCTTCAAGAGCTTAATTAGGCGATCTCTGCCAATGCGCAATTCACTCTTGGCTTTATTGAGCGTGATGGTGGTGTCCATGTTGTCTCCTTCCTGGAGTAGCAGTATGAAAGCGTTTCGCTTGGGACTCTTCCACCACAGTCTGCCTGAATCATCTGGTAGTCAAGCGATGATTCCCAAGCATTCCAGTTCATATCATTTTCTTCAGAATTCAGCAGGATCTGGGAAGGTTTGGTGCTTACGGTAGGAACCAAATTGCTAGCATTTAAGCAGGCTAAAAATCAAAACTGGCAGACTAGCCAACAAAAGAGCGAACAGCAAAGGGGCGACAAAAAGTCAGCCTTTTTTTGCTATTTTTTTAGTTGCTAGCAACAAAGTTGATTTGCGGACCAAGTCCTCCAACAACTTCCTCACTGAATGGATCTACGTTGGTTGCAGGCTGGACCCAATCCGTCATCACTGTCACCATTGGATCAAGGTCAGATTGTGGACCAAGTCCGCCTACGATGCGCTCGCTGTAGGGATCGTTGTCAAGTTGTGGTCCAAGTCCTCCAACAATCTGCTCAGCGAATGGATCAGTGTTGAGCTTATTCAGTGCTTGAACAAAGCCATAATCAATACCTCGCATTGGATCATATGGCAGTTGTGGTGCAAGTCCTCCTACGATTTGCTCACTGTAAGGATCAGCATCAATTGTAAAATGCTCTGACTCAGGCAAAGCCTCCCAGTTATAGTTTGCTACAGTGACAGGAGTAATATGCTCACTGGTTGGAATCGCATCCCAGTTATAGTCTGCTACAGTTGCTGCCATTGCTGGAAGAATCTCCTCACGAACAACATTAAAAGTAGGAGATGTATTAGCCGCTACCAATGCTGGAAGAACTTCTTCATGGTATACATTGAAAGTAGGTGTTGCGGCTGATGCTGCGGAACCAATTACTACTGTTGCGAATGTAGTTGCCAATGCGGTAATGAACTTTTTCATCGTCGTACTCCAAATAGGAGTTAAAAATAGTAAGTGCTTCATTGCCCTTACATTGTCAGTAAGTGCTTCATTTCATTTTAGATTATGAATACAAAAACGCCTAACATCACCGAAATTGTTCCGAGCACTTTTCCACCTTTGGTTGATTCGACAGGTTGTGCTGCGTAACTAGAAGAAAAATAAATCGGATTCATAACCACCTCTAGGGATTATTATTGTTTTTTTGTTTCATGAGTCACCTGTATGAAATGTTATGGACAAACTATAATCTGGGATGATTATTTTGGGGAGGATGACAGGGGGAGACGATGGTGTGTGTTGTCTGAATTCGTAGGGAATTACTGGGAATTTACGTGTTCGCTAATGTGCTGAATCAAACTGGCAGAGCGCGGGTTAGCATCAGGATGGATGCGTTGTATTGGAATGTTGTGTGATACGAAGTTGGATGACCGGAGCCAAATCTTCACTATCGAGCCAACACTGCTACTGCTTTGGTGGGAAGGTGGGATCCTAGTAATTGGGATCCCTGACAGACTTTAGTAAGGTCAGCTTCAACTACCACTGCCGATAATCGCAATGGCTTCAACCTCAACCAGCAAAGAGGGAAGCACAAGTGTGGGAGTAGAGTAGGAAGCACTCGCCGGCACTCCAGCTGGGAAAGCTTCGTTGCGAGCTTTGCTGAATTCTCCGTATTGGGACATATCTGTAAGGAATGTATTGATCTTGATCACATCAGCCATCGTTATCACTAGAGAATCTTCTGTAGATTCTGCAAGAATACTGTTTGCGTGTCTGTCTTAAAATTTGGTTGATCAAAATGAACTGCCCGATTACTTGTCGAAATAGCCTGATTTTCCCAAAAAAGAAATCCAGATATTCGTTATGAAAAGAATTTACTCCAAAATAAGTTTACAACTGATAATTCTTCATGTCCCCTCTGTCGAGGTAAGTGCACAAGGAATTGCAACTGGTTCGTAGACTAAGGGCTTGTGAGAAATTTTGTGATGCTTTACATCTGCCAAAATCAGTCTGCTTTGGAAAGTATGGAAATAATTGGTATATGACTGCAGTATATTTATCGGCGTTAAATTGTCTTCACTACAGAAATTCTTTGCATC
Source organism: Deltaproteobacteria bacterium (assembly GCA_002683655.1). Classification (GTDB taxonomy): domain Bacteria; phylum SAR324; class SAR324; order SAR324; family NAC60-12; genus JCVI-SCAAA005. The sequence goes on along the minus strand of NYTS01000033.1, from coordinate 2,803 downwards.
ACTGAGTCCTTTATCTCTGTGAAAAACTTATTTAATTAGTTAAACCTAAAAAAGATTTATGAAAAATTTGGAACTGAAGCAGAAATTAAAAGAAGGTAATTTAGTCTTGGGTACACTCATCGTTTCAACATCACCTTTTTGGCCAAAAATCTTAAAAGATTGCTCACTAGATTTCATCTTTATTGATACTGAACACATAGCTATAAGTCGTGAAACACTATCATGGATGTGTAGGACATACTCCGCGATGGGACTGCCTCCCTTGGTGAGAATGAAATCTCCAGATAAATATATTGCTACTGAGTTCTTAGATGACGGAGCAGCAGGAATTATTTCACCGTATACCGAGACAGTCACTCAAGTTAAAGAATTAGTGGGTGCAACTAAGAAGAGACCCCTAAAAGGTGGTAGGTTAAACCAATTGATGGCAGGTAAGAAAAACTTAGAAGAATCATTAAATAATTATATAAATAAATTTAATGAGAATAATTTATTAATATTAAATATTGAGAGTAAACCTGCTGTAGAAAATCTTGATGAGATTTTAGAAATTGAAGGCATTGATGCTGTCCAAATTGGACCACATGACCTTACAACAAGTTTAGGAATTCCTGAAGAATATGATAATCCCATTTACCTAAACACTATTGAGATGGTTTTCGAGAAAGCCAGATCAAAATCTGTCGGTGCAGGAATTCATGCTTGGGGTGCTCCTGAGTATCAAAAGAGATTACTCGACCTTGGTGCAAATATGCTAATCCACAAGGCAGATGCTCTTTTCTTTAGGGACGGATTAGAGAATGATCTCAATGAAATTAGGAGTTTAGTTGGTGAGGATAACGTCAGCAGAGGATATTAATATTTGAAAAACTATTAGATTTTTTGAGTAAACTCGATGATTTTATGCATCTGAATAAATAAAGATGGTTACTTGATCCTAGACATACTGATAGGTGGGCAGTCTGCAACTAAAGATAAGATAGAAAATTATAGGTCTTGACAAATATTTAATAGAGTTGAGATTTTCAACATCGAGTTTCGATTAAACAACTGAAAACTTCAATAGCCATCTGCCAGAACTAACAACTGATATTTCAAGGTAATGATGTTTAAAAACTTTGTGGCCACACTCACCTCTGCTGCTTGCTTGGCCCTTTTGATTGGATGTGCTCCCTCTTCGTCAGATAGCGGTGCATCATCTGGGAGTTCAACTTCATTTCCTGAACTTGTGGGCAAGTGGAATAGTGATTGTAGTTTCGATGGGGAAGCTCTTTATACCAAATCTTCTATGGAGATTTCTGGACCAGGTATCGCAACAACTTCATTATACTATTCAGATACCGCCTGCAGTTCAGAGGTAATGAAGGAGGCAAGTACATATTCTGACTTTAAAGGCACAAGTTCTGAGGCTGGTGATGGAGCGAAAGGATACCTGATCACAGCGAGAATTCAGACTTATACTTTAACAATAACCAACGACACCTATACAACGGCTGTAAATAGCGCAAGTTTCTGCGGATTGACTACTTGGGTGACAGGTTCACAAGTGGATGTTTTGGGTAAGACGTGTGATAGCAATACCTATCCAGAGAAAAACACAACCTTATATAACAGCATAGTTGGATCGGAAACTTCCTTGATAATTGGAGATTATGCCGAAGGTGGATACCCATCTTCTCCTTCATCACCAGTTGTTTTTATGAAGGAGTGACGAGTTTACTGATGCAGAGATAATTGAGATTGGTACCTTAGAAATAGTTTATTGTTCTAGATAGATTTGATGTGTGATTCTAGATGATTGCATCACTTTGATTTCCATCTGCCTGATGCAAATTCCTCTCTGCAGAAATTCTTCAAAACAATAAACTCCAACAGTAGAATCTTAAGAGGTTGAGGGAGTCCCCAGTTTGATTAGTTGCAAAGACTCCCACACGGCACACCATCACAATCCAAATTCTTCATTCCACACTGGATCAAGTATACTTTAGCTTAGTCGAAACTCTTCATATGGCTGAAGTAGCATTTTGCTTGATAGTCTACCTCGGTAGTTACGCTATTCGTTGACTCTGAGTTACTTGACGTAGGGGAGGGCATTCAACGCATTTATACCGGCATCTCAAACCACTTTCACAAAGAAATCGGGGAACACAATGAGGACTACAACCAGATGGAAAATCATGATTACACTGGCTGGGACTTTTTCTCTGATAAGTTCCAATAATTTGCTAGCTTGTCACGAATCTGATTTTGATGGAGATGAACTGCTGGTCAGTACATCTTTTTTTGGAGGTCATACTGGCGACAATAAAATGGGAAGAGCTGCTTCGGTGAGAGAAAATTTCAAAATATTGACCGGAAACATTACTCAAGCGACCAGCCTTACCTCCAATTACACGATTGATACTTTCGCGACAACTACAAACTGCAATTGGCGTACTGCCAATATCCAGAAGTTCTTCAACGACAGCTACCAGCACATTGCAGAAGAGAGCGCCCAAGGATCTGGACAACATCTGGAAGCATTGGCCTCACTGACTGGATGTTCTGTTGACCAATACGCAATCTTTGAGACTGTCATCCACCGCAACCACGGATACGTCTTTGCGGACAAAGATCACGATGGTTCCATCAACAACTTCTTCACAGTCCTCAACACGGATGAAGATCTGAAACAGTGCTCTGGACATTCGTAGGCATTACGCTGATCAATCACACAACGCCTCACAGGGCAACCCATCCTTGTCCCCGTCCAAGCGACTGAGTCCACATTGATTCAGAAAAGCTCTTGCTTCCTCACAAGAAT
>NYTS01000032.1 GCA_002683655.1 Deltaproteobacteria bacterium | reverse complement strand
CCGCCCCAATAAAATGGATGCTATAATGGAAGCAGTTTGGGATTTCATCGAGGATCAAGCAGTTTCATGTGATGAACCTAACTGGAAAGCTCTTCAGGGACAAGCAGTAGACCTTATGGGTCGCAAGTTCAAGAAATGGGGTTTTGCTGCAGACTCTGCAGTCAAATCAATGATCAGTTCTGCTCAACGCAAACATGCTGAACTTGTAGATTCAGGAGAATTGGAGCTCCCGATCACCAACGGTTTATTCAACCTCAACTTCAACATCACAGATGCCACTGGGAAATTGGTTGTACAAGATGCTCTTGATAAAGCTTTCCATCCTCAGCGTCCAACCAAGCTCCGCTGCTTGATTGAAGTTGTTGGTGAGTCAGGCTCAGGAAAAACATATTGGGTGCAGGATATGATCGAAGGCGAGCTCGGCGTAGGCGCTATGGTTAATAAAAGCCTCGTAAACGGCAATGCCTTCAAAAATGTTGACTTCCCAGGTACGGACTTCCGTCCAACGCAAAAAGTCATCATATTTTCGGAACTGGAAGCTCATAATGTAACAAGGCTCTTCAAGGAATTCTGCTCGCTTATTGATATTAATGGAGCTTCGCTCAATCAGAAAAATGCAGCAGAAGGTGTTCAGAGCAAGGCATTCCTGCACTTCTGGGTTAACATCATGCCATTGACGGTTACCTTCGCTCTATGGGTTCAGAAGAATGGAAAAATCTCCCTTCAAAATCCTCAGCAACTCCTTCGGCGCGTTACGGCAACATTGTATCTAAAGAAGGATTGTAACTGCGCAGCTCAAGGAATTCTTACGTGTACGTGCGCTCCTTCCAAGTTCTGGCTTTCGCCATTGAACATCAATCCTGATGGATCCCTAAAGGCACCACAGGATTGGCTTGATGTGGTCAAGCCACATGAGCTCTCCAATTGGGGTTTCGATGAAACTGGTTTGTTCAAACCCCCCGCTATGGCTGACGGTTTCAATATCGGAGTGCAATAAATGCAGCAACCTCCGATGGCTGACAGACACACAGGCGGCGGGCTAAAGCCCTTCCGCCTGTGTGTCTGTCAGCCCAAAGCCCGAGTCGCCTGCGGCGACATAGTTAGCTATCGCTAACAAGTCAGCTTGCGCTGACTTACAAGATTCGTATCTTTCCAAAATAAATTTGAAAAAAATAATAATCTTGAAAAAAAAGTCAAGGTAATACTAGTAATTGACTTTTTTTTAGTATCTTCTACAATGACTCGGGACACTCGCGTAGCCCTCACACAAAATTAAAAATGGTAATGAAAGCTCATACGGTCGATACTGGTTTCGGTAAACCAAGACCAAAACGTAAACGTGATAATACACCTCCTGAACCACCTAAACGAGAGGTTTATGATCATGAACGAGTTGTAATTGCAGTGAGCGTAATACGCTCACATCCTATAGTACAATTCTTCAGACATAATGATAATCCTTCGGTACAGACGATGATAACACGAGAATTATACGATTGGAACAATAATTACANATTTACACCTAATAATAGGAAATCAAGTGTAGATGGTATTCTAATACACCGTAATACGGATGGATCAGAATCGAGATACAACTGTGATTTAAAATACATTAGTCATGATATATATCCAGTTGTTATACCTAGAGGTACTGTTTTGATGGTTCATGCTAATAAACCTCAAATTGAAGCTGGGCTTTTCCTAGTTGCTATAAGTGAATACGACCACTTTCGGGTCTATCTCTGCGAGCTAAATCAAACTGCAACTACGGTAGCACCACCTAAAGCTTCAAAGCAATCAAGAAAGTTTCAAAGTACATAACCACAACTTCATTGTGGTTACAGTTTCTACGTCAAAATGCCTAAACGTAAAGCTGACGGTATTGGATTTGCCCCAGGACCCTTCGGGTCTGCTAAAAAGAGAACAGGTGTTCGAAAATACTCGAAGCAGCGATGGAAGAATTTCAAATCTCGAATGGGTTATTACGGCTATAAAAAGCACGGGTTTCCAACGCAATCGTACGTAACTTACCATCAGCGTGATGATAATTCATTGGCAATGTATGGTCCAAGTAGGAAATTAGCATCGGACGCCCAAAAAATGCAACGCGACCAGGACCGCATGGTCGGCCGCGGTATGTATGTAGATCAAGGGTTATACACCGGTAGGGGAACACCAAGCAACCGTGGTTCTTACCTATCTCAGTACAAACATCTCCGAAAGAAGTATGTTGGAAGGAAAAACGTTCGAGCATTAGGCAACCTTGCTGGTGGATTCGCAGGAAATGCAGCTGCTATGGCAGCAGGCAAAATGCTCGGTCCACAAGCAGGGGCTCTCATTGGTGGTATTGCTGGTAAAGCCACCTCCAAATTCATTGGCGGAGGTCGTGGTAACTACAACACAAACGTATTGGTAGACGGATCGAGTTACACTCCGATGTCTTTTGCAAGCATGACAGATGAACAGGGTGATATGATTTGCACTCATAGCGAGTATGTGCGCGATATTTACGGTAATCCAGCAGACTCTGACTTCGAAGTACAGTGCCTGAACATCAATCCTGGCCTTGAACAGACGTTCCCGTGGCTTTCGCAAATTGCTCAGAACTTCGATGAATATGTTATGATCCAGTGCTTGTTCACGTTCCGTAGCACGCTCACGGATGTTATCAGTGATAATAATGGCCAGGTTGGTCAAGTCGTTATGGTCACACAGTATAATGTTGACAAGACAGCTTTCGCGCAGAAACACCTCATGATGCAGTACAATGGATCCCAGAGCTCCCGCTCTACTGAATCGGCACTGCATGGTATCGAGTGTGACCCAGCTAAGTTATCCGGTACGGAAGGCAAGCGCATTCGCACCAAGCCTCTCGCCAAAGGAAATCTTATGGATTACGATCATGCTAAATTTCAGCTTGCTGTGAGCAACACGCCCGTTGGCATAGCAAACCAGACAATTGGAGAACTATGGGTGAGCTACAAGGTATTGCTTCGTAAACCGAAGTTTTTCACTTCTCTAGGTTATGGTATCAGTTGCGACCGATTCCTCGGTCATGGTGATGGAACNCAGGGTGGCAATGGTGTTAGCGGTCAGGATCCCTTTGGTCTCCTCTTCGATGGAACGATTGGTCGTCCTTTGGTTGCAAAGGATAATTCTATTGGAATTCACTGCTCAGCAGTGCAAGGAGATAATAGCACCATCAATCCGACGATCACGGATTTCAGTCTATGGAATTATAGCAGCACCGGTACACCGGCTTCTNTACTAACTGCAGATGCAGCTGGGGTTCATAATCTGACCGATATTGATACGGTACTGAGGAATAGTAATGATGCTACTGCTGGCGGTGCTGCTGCAACATATGGCTGTTGGATTCGTCTCATCTTCCCTGCGCACATCGCCGGGAATTATGAAATTACTGTCCATGGAGAAGCCAACACTGCTAACCTTGATCAAGTCGGTCAAGACTTATCCACTACTGCTTGCGCTATCGCTGGCAATGTTCATCCAATCTTCGATCTCGTTACGGGTGGCTTTCCACTCGCCGCCTCCGGCAGCTCCTTCGTTCGGCGTAGTAATACGACCATTACTGGACAAGCTGGATCAGCAGTTGCTCCAGGAGTTGGTGTTACTGGTACCCCAGCACAGGGCATTCTAGCAATCTATCACGTTCACGTGGAAATCGCATCCAAAGGAAAAGACAACGTCATCTANATTCCATTGATGTCTCCATCAAATACCCTTGGACAGGGATGGGATCAATGCGCTGTAAAAGTCACTGAATACGCTTCCAACCGTGAACTTGTCGGTCCTACGTACGTAGACAACACAGGTACCGAACAGGATACGCACATTCAATACATGGCTTCAACAGTGAACGATAACGTCACAGACACCAACGCTGATGGACCTACTCCGTCACGCGGTCGCTACCGTCAACTCACTTGACTAGGAGATAATACTCAAGGCGTCATGGATCCCATTTGGGATGGACCAGGAGATCAACCGTTTGTGCCTCCGCCAAACGACACTATCATTGAAAATCCTAATTATGGTGATGACGGTCCAGATAATAATAATCCTGGTGGTAGTGCTGGTGGAGCAAATCGACCGTAGGTCTACCCTGGTACAGAAATATAATACACCATTTTAAAGTACCTAATCCTAGATTTGTTACCCTGGCCTGCGGCGCACAAAACCAATGGACGCTACTACGTTCACAACTATAGCCACTGGCGGGCTTGAAACAGCGCTATTACTCCTGCTCGGAGTTCTATCGTATAAACTATATAAATGTTCACTAAAATCGTCTTGTTCTAAAGATGGTGTTAAATGGTCATTCGACACAGAAACAGAACATGAACCTGAACACCAATAAGAACTCAGTCATGCATTCTGTTCTGGTCTTGATCGCGCATTGCGCAATCAGTAAAAAAATTCGGCTTTTGACTAAGCCCTTCTGCTTCGGGATTGTACCCTTCACTCGGGCTCATCTTAATATACTCGGGCTCGTTGTCATCGCGCAATGCGCTCTCAAAATCCAAACAATAGCCAATGTCATATAGTAGCTCCTCCACGGAGTCAGCGATTGGCATTAATTGTTCGGCACAAGCATCTACGTCTGGTAGACGTACACGAGCACGACGAATGGTGTTCTCCAAATCACACATTCGCTCACGCAACTTACTGACTTCATCAGTAATCCTATTGTCAGGGGTCACCCTGCCATCTAAGCCTCGTACTCCCACAAGAGTGGGTTCGCTCAGGGGTTCAGGTCTGCTTTCAGCAATCGACATACCGCGTTTCAGCGCCATAAAAGAATTGTACCCAAATTGCCATTCGCTCCACAAAAGAACAATTATCGCTGAAAAGAACATTCTTCGCTTTTTCCCTGAGGGTTTTTTATGCAGAAGATATTTANAATTAATATAAAATGTTATCCTATCAACTAGGATTTCCTAGTAAAATTAACTAGGGAATGGGTCACTAATTAAGTATCTTTTCCTAGTAACATTTTTGGAAATGCGGGTTTTGGGAATTCTATAAATACTGATGATCACTTATCATATATCTCGATGTGCAGGTGATAAGTTTATCGCTGTGCTCTCTGACTTACACAAGTAAGTTAACTTGTTAAACATCAATAGGTAGGAGCAATGAACACTGCTATTGATGGAGGAGTGGCGATAATATCTTAAGCTCCTTATACAGGAGAGAGCGTTACCTGCCGCCTATTTGTTAACAAACCCCTTGCTCTTCGTTGCCTCAGATATGGATCAAAAGCAGTCCAATGGTTGGCTTGCAATGATAGGCGTCGAGAAATTGAAACTACTTACATATGATGACGTAAATGTTGAAGAGTTAATGGAACAGGAACATTCTGGTGCAATAGCGGAACAAGTTCAAAAGGCACTAGAGTCACATTGCATGATACATGAGAATGGGCAACCGACAGACAGGATCAAACTCAAAATCACTTCACTATCGTTCAGTATTGAGTTTGCGTCACATTATCATTGCCATCTCAACGTCACCTTCAAGGCTCGTCAGACCGGTGCATACTTCAAAAATTTCTTAAAGAAATGCAATGCACACCTCAATGGCGTTCATATCGAACCCATTAAGTTCACCATCGCTGCAAATCTTTATATCGCAAAAGGATTAACTGCTGACAGTTACAAGGAACTTTGCAGCGAGCAAGCAAAAGAGATTGAAGACAGTGTGATGCCTCACAGCATCTATATGGACCCAGCTCACTTCACTCTCGCTTGGAACACCATTAAAGATAAAACCATTGATGACGAGAATCCTTACGGTAATGATCTATTCGGCTTCGCTCTCATTGGATGTAATGGTGACAAACAAACCAAAGTGGAATGGATCGATTTTCAGACTGCAATCGAGGAGGAACGCTTCCAATTCCCGGTTATTAAACCAGGAGGCACCTCAGGAGCACACGGCGGTGCACGTGAAGGAGCGGGCCGCCCCAATAAAATGGATGCTATAATGGAAGCAGTTTGGGATTTCATCGAGGATCAAGCAGTTTCATGTGATGAACCTAACTGGAAAGCTCTTCAGGGACAAGCAGTAGACCTTATGGGTCGCAAGTTCAAGAAATGGGGTTTTGCTGCAGACTCTGCAGTCAAATCAATGATCAGTTCTGCTCAACGCAAACATGCTGAACTTGTAGAATCAGGAGAATTGGAGCTCCCGATCACCAACGGTTTATTCAACCTCAACTTCAACATCCAAGATGCCACTGGGAAATTGGTTGTACAAGATGCTCTTGATAAAGCTTTCCATCCTCAGCGTCCAACCAAGCTCCGCTGCTTGATTGAAGTTGTTGGTGAGTCAGGCTCAGGAAAAACATATTGGGTGCAGGATATGATCGAAGGCGAGCTCGGCGTAGGCGCTATGGTTAATAAAAGCCTCGTAAACGGCAATGCCTTCAAAAATGTTGACTTCCCAGGTACGGACTTCCGTCCAACGCAAAAAGTCATCATATTTTCGGAACTGGAAGCTCATAATGTAACAAGGCTCTTCAAGGAATTCTGCTCGCTTATTGATATTAATGGAGCTTCGCTCAATCAGAAAAATGCAGCAGAAGGTGTTCAGAGCAAGGCATTCCTGCACTTCTGGGTTAACATCATGCCATTGACGGTTACCTTCGCTCTATGGGTTCAGAAGAATGGAAAAATCTCCCTTCAAAATCCTCAGCAACTCCTTCGGCGCGTTACGGCAACATTGTATCTAAAGAAGGATTGTAACTGCGCAGCTCAAGGAATTCTTACGTGTACGTGCGCTCCTTCCAAGTTCTGGCTTTCGCCATTGAACATCAATCCTGATGGATCCCTAAAGGCACCACAGGATTGGCTTGATGTGGTCAAGCCACATGAGCTCTCCAATTGGGGTT